>DATEID010000073.1:0-9049 GCA_035279245.1 Reyranella sp. | reverse complement strand
AAGATCGGCGTCCTGATGCAGAACGACGATTACGGCCGCGACTATTTCAACGGCCTGAAGGACGGGCTCGGCAAGGAGGTCGGACGCATCGTGAAGGTCGCGACCTTCGAGCAGCTCGATCCGACGGTCGAAAGCCAGATCATCCAGCTCAAGGATTCCGGCGCCAACGTCTTCTTCGACGCGTCGGGGCCGAAGGCGGCCGCGCAGGCGATCCGCAAGGCCGCCGATCTCGGCTGGCGGCCGGCCCACTATCTCAACAACGTGTCGGCGTCGGTGGCGGCGGTCATGAAGCCGGCCGGCTTCGACAATGCCCAGGGCATCATCACCGCGGCCTATGTCATGGACGCCACCGACAAGCAGTGGGACGACAATGCCGAGATGAAGGCCTGGCGCGCATGGATGGACAAGTGGATGCCCGACGCCAACAAGGCCGATCTGAATCACGTCTACGGCTACGCCGTCACGTTCCTGATGCACGAGACGCTTCGCCGCTGCGGCGACGAGCTGACCCGCGCCAATCTGATGAAGCAAGCGGCCAACTTCCGGAACTTCCGCGTGCCGCTGCTGTTGCCGGGTATCACCGTCAACACCAGCCCGACCGACTTCTATCCGATCCAGGCGGTCCAGCTTCAGCGCTTCAAGGGCCAGACGTGGGAGCTGTTCGGCGACATCATGCACGCCGAAAGCAGCTAGGCGCGCACCCAAAGAAAAGCCCCGCCGCCTCGTTCGAGGCGCGGGGCGGACTCCCTGGCCTTGGCCGCCGGTACATCCGCGGTCGGCCTCGGCAAAGGAGAGCGATCGTCAGTCGACCGCCTTCAGGTTCTCGGCCGCCGTCTTGCCGCTGCGGCGGTCGGCGACAAGCTCGTACTCGACTTTCTGGCCTTCACGCAGGCCGTCCAGGCCCGCGCGTTCGACCGCACTGATATGGACAAAGGCGTCCGCGCCCCCCTTGTCCGGCTGGATGAATCCGAAGCCTTTGGTGGCGTTGAACCACTTCACAGTTCCCGTAGCCATGGGAAGATAGCCTTTCACGACGTAAATATGCTGACCGCCCCGCCTGGGCGGCGAGGCCGGCTGTCGAATGCGCACTGAAGTTTCGGGATCAGTCGATGGCATCGTCCCGAATCCGTCGGGCATGCCAAGAAGCGTCCGTCTATCGACAGAGAGCTATATGGCGATCATTGCCCGCCGTTTCAAGCGCGGGCTTCCGCCTGCCTGCTCAGGAATAGGCCGGGACGATCGCCTTCGTGGACGAGGCGCGCGCAAGCGGACCGTCGCGCCGACCGCTCAGCATGCCGTCGATGACACCGCGCAGCTCGTCCGGGTCGAACGGCTTGGCGACCAGCGGCGCCGAGCGATAGGCCTGCGGGATCATCGACAACTGGCCGTAACCTGTCAGAAAGGCGAAGGGGATGTTGCGCTCGGCGAGCGCTGCGCAGATCGGAAAGCAGAAGCGATCGTTCAGGTTGACGTCGAGGATGGCCCCATCGATCGCGGCTTCGCGGGCATAGACGAGTCCCGTCTCCACCCCGGACGCCGGACCGACCGGCTGCATGCCGCAATCGATGACGAAATCGCAGACGACCTCGGCCAGCAAGTAATTGTCTTCGACGACGAGGATTCTCGACCCTGCGACCACTGGCGACCCACTGTTCCCCGCGAAGCGCACCATAGTTGAGGGGCCGATGTGCGGCCTGTGATCAAATTGGGGCGGACTTGACTCACGGCCCTGCATTTAGCGCGGCCTATCCGCGAACCACCAAGGCCCGGTTCTCGAGCCGGCTGAGCAGCCGCACCACCGGCCAGAGGATCAGGAAGTAGATCACGGCCGCCATCACGATGGGCGTCGGATTGTAGGTGACGCTCTGGGCCTGCCGCGCCTGGAACAGGAGTTCGGGCACGGCCACCACGCTGCCGAGCGAGGTGAGCTTCACCACCTCCAGCGTGTTGGACAAGAGGTCCGGCAGCACATTGCGAACGGCTTGCGGCAGGACGACCCACGTCATCGTTTGCAGGCCCGAGAGGCCGGTCGAGCGCGCCGCCTCGACCTGGCCGCGCGGAATCGACTCGATGCCCGCGCGCAGGATCTCGCCATAGTAGGCGCCGGTGTTGAGGAAGAAGGCGATGGCGACACAGGCGAAACCGCCCAGCTCGATGCCGGCGAACGGCAGGCCGGCGAACAGCAGGATCAGCAGGACGAGCGGCGGGAAGGCGCGGAAGAAGTCCACCCAGCCCATCAGCGACCAGCGCACCGCCCGACTACGCGTCTGGCCGAGCAGCGCCAGGATCAGCCCGCCGATCAGACCGAGCGGCACGACCAGCAGCGACAGCAGGATCGTGTTCAGCAAGCCGGCGAGCACGATCGGCATCGCCGCCCGGGCGATTTCCGCGTTGAAGAAGGATTGGACTATCTCTTCCATGCGAACCGGGTCTCGATCCAGCGCGCCAGCACCACCACCGGCAGGAAGAGCACGAGGTAGGCAGCGGCCCCCATCATCAGCGGCGAGGGATTGTAGGAGTTCGATACCGCCGAGCTCGCCATGCCCAGGATCTCGTGCAGCGCCACGACCGTGCCGAGAGCCGTCCCCTTGGTGATGGCGATGGTGCGGTTGGTGAGCGGCGCCACGGTGAGCCGCAGCGCCTGAGGCAGCACGACGGAAAGCAGGGTCTGGCCGAACGAAAGTCCGGTCGAACGCGCCGCCTCCCACTGCCCTCTGGCGACCGAGGTGATGCCGGCCCAGAAGATTTCCTCGGCGAAGGCCATCAGCACGAGTGCCAGCGACAGCCAGGTGCAGACGAAGGCCGAGGCCGAGATGCCGGCCGACGGCAGGCCGAAATAGACCAGGACGATGATCACAAGCGGCGGCAGCGAGCGGAAAAGGTCGACGACGAAAATGATCAGCCAGTTGACCGGCCGGATGGCGAGACTGCGGATCAACGCAAGCACGAGCCCCGCGCCGATTCCGCTCACGACGATCAGCGCCGCCAGCTCGATTGTCACGACGGTACCCTGCAGGATGTCCGGCAGGTACTTCGCCATGACCTCCGCATTGAAGAAGGTCTTGAGGAAGTGCTCCCAGGCGCTCATGGCCGGCCAATCGCGCGGCAGATAGCGGATATCACGGTCCGTCGCCTGCTCAATGCTGCCGGATCTGGCCGATGAAGGCGCGGGTGCGCTCGTGCGCAGGGCTTTCGAAAATCTGCGCCGGCGGCCCCTGCTCCACGATCAGCCCATGGTCCATGAAAACGACGCGGTCGGCGGCGGCGCGGGCAAAGCCCATCTCGTGGCTCACCACGATCATGGTCATGCCGGATTCGCGCAGCGACCGCATGACCGCCAGCACCGAGCCGACCAGCTCCGGATCGAGCGCGCTCGTCGGCTCGTCGAACAGCATCACCCGCGGCTCGAGCGCGATCGCGCGCGCGATGGCGACGCGCTGCTGCTGGCCACCCGACAGCTCGGCCGGACGATGGTCGGCACGGTCCGCCAGCCCCACGCGATCGAGCGCCGCGTGCGCGATCCTGTCCGCCTCGGCGCGCGACTTGCCCGCCACCTTGCGCAGGGCCAGCGTCACGTTGCCCAGCGCGGTCATGTGCGGGTAGAGGTTGAAGGACTGGAACACCATGCCGATATGCTGGCGCGCATGGTTGATGTCGGTGCGCGGGTCGAGCATGTCGATGCCGGCGACCCTGATGCTGCCCGCGCTCGGCTCCTCCAGCCGGTTGAGGCAGCGCAGCAGCGTCGACTTGCCCGAGCCGGAGGGGCCGATGACGAACACCAGTTCGCGCTCGGCCACCTCCAGATCGACGCCCTTCAGGACGTGGAGATGGCCGAAATGCTTGTGGATGCCGCGCGCGACGACGATCGGCTCAGCCACAGTGGAGTTCATGCGGCGTCGGGTCGTAGTGCGGCATGCCCGGCACGCCGTAGCCCGGCGTGATCGTCCGCTCCAGCGCATCGGGCGGCGGCACGCGACCGAACCATTTCTCGGAGAGCTTCACCAGCGAGCCGTCCTTCTTCATGCAGTCCATCGCGTCCTGGAGCTGCGCCCGGAGCTTGGGATTGTTCAGCGGCACCGGCGCGGCCCAATGGGCGCGTGTCTCCTTGAGCTCGAGGTCGGCCACGAACATCGGGTTCTTCGAGGCGGCATAGACGATGGTGGTGTTGCCGCCCAGCGTGGCATAGGCGCGGCCCGAGAGGACGGCCTGGCTGGCGTCGGGCTGCGTGTCGTAGGCCTGCACCTCGAAGCCGATTTCCTTGGCCATCTTCTTGCTGAGCGTCTCGTACGGCGTGCCCTTGTTCACGGCCACCGCCTTGCCCTTCAGGTCCTCCCAGCTCTTGATCGGCGCACTGCCCTTCTTGATGCCGAACTGGTAGGCCGTCCAGATATAGCCGGCGGTGAACAGCATCTTCTCGGCGCGCTCCTTGGTGACGGTGGTGGGCGCGGCGATGAAATCGTAGCGACCGGCCTCCATGCCCGGGATCAGCGTCGAGAAGCTCACCGAATCGATGGTGATGTCGCGATGCATCCGCTTGGCGACCTCGGTGAAGAGGTCGACATTAAAGCCCTGGATGCCGCCGCCCAGCTTGGGAAAGGCGTGCGGCGCGAAGGTGCCGTCGACGCCGGTCCTGAGCGGCGGCAGCTTGTCCTGCGCATTTGCCGGCGCCAGCGCGCCCATGGCCATGAGAAAGATGGCCACGGCGGCCCATCCACGGTTCGACATGCGGTCTCCCTTCCTGAAGTCCCCAACGGGCTGAAATCCCCAGGCGCGGAAGTTAGAACAGCCATTGTTGGATAGCAATTTGCAGGCCATGTTTGTCGCATGTCCCAGCCCGTCGACCGCATCCTCGTCATCAACCCCAATTCGACCGAAGCCGTCACCGCCGGCATCGACAAGGCCATGGAGCCGTTGCGCATCCCGGGCGGGCCGGCGATCGAATGCGTCACCCTGGCGGAAGGGCCGCCCGGCATCGAGACGCAGGCTCACGTCGAGAGCGTCGTGGCGCCCATCTCCGCCACGGTGAGGAGCCGCGACAACGACTGCTCGGCCTTCGTGATCGCCTGCTATTCCGATCCCGGCCTGCATGCCGCGCGCGAGGTGACGTCGAAGCCGGTCCTGGGCATCGCCGAATGCGGCATCCTGACCGCGCTGACGCTCGGCCAGCGCTTCGGGGTGATTTCGATCCTGCGCAAATCGATCGCCCGCCACCTGCGCTACGTCGGCCAGATGGGCTTGAACGATCGCATGGCGGGCGACCGTGCCATCGGCCTCGGCGTCGTCGAGCTGGCCGACGAGGCGCGCACCTTCAGCCGCATGGCCGAGGTGGCGGCCGAGCTGCGTGACGAAGACGGCGCCGACGTGCTGATCATGGGCTGCGCCGGCATGGCCCGCTACCGCGACCGCCTGCAACGCCATGTCGGCCTGCCCGTCGTCGAGCCCAGCCAGGCCGCCGTCTCCATGGCAATCGGAAGAACACGGCTGGGTTGGTCTTAAGTCGGCCGCCGACGACCTTTGGCGCTTACTGTCGTCCTGAGCGCAGCGAAGGACCTGGCGGGACGATCAACACAGACGATCAACACAAACGTCCTCAAGAGATGAGTAGTCGTCAATTTTGGGTGTACATTCTGACAAGCGCATCCGGGAACGCGATGTATATCGGCGTTACAAACAATCTCGAAAACAGACTTTCGGAACATCGCAGTGGCACGGGCAGCCAATTCGCGAAGAAGTATCGGGCGACGCGCCTGGTTTATGTGGAAGAATACGATAATCCGAATGATGCCATTGCAAGAGAGAAGCAGCTCAAGGGTTGGAGGCGAGAACGCAAGAACGAGCTGGTGCGGGCGATCAATCCTCAATTCCGCGACTTGATGCCGCCGCCGTCATCCTGAGCGAAGCGAAGGATCTCACGCCGGCAAAGGAGTCGTTGGTCGATCCCTTAGGTCCTTCGCTGCGCTCAGGACGACAGGAAGGGCAGGATGGCGGCCCCTACTCCGCGGCCTTGGCCTTCAGGACGGGGGCGGCGGGGAATTCCAGGCGGTCGTCGGTGCGGCAGTAGCGGTCGGCGAACATGCGGCCAACAGGATGGTATCGCTCCATGTGGACGCGCATCGCCTTGGGGTCCCAGAGCTCGTCGCGGATATGGAAGCGCAGGCCCTCGCCGATCACGAGCTGGCGGTCGTCCTTGATGTCGATGGTCCGCCAGACTTTGCACTCCATCGACCATGGCGCGTCGGCGAGCCGCGGCGGCTCGATGTCGACCGACGCCGCCAGCGCCAACCCGAGATAGGCCGGCTCGCCGATCTCGGGCGGAAAGTCGCCGCTCGAGTCGTGCATCTTGCGCGCCAGCGGCTCGTCGGTGAGGTTGACCACGAACTCGCCCGACCGCTGGATATTGGTCCAGGTATCCTTGATGCGCCCGTCCGGCCGCTTGTTGATGGCGACCATGCAGAGCGGCGGATCCTCGGCGAAGACGTTGAAGAAGCTGAAGGGCGCCGCGTTCACCACGCCGGTCGGGCCGACCGTCGTCACCCAGGCGATCGGGCGCGGCAGCACGAACGCGGTCAGGAGCTTGTAGCGCTCGTGCGGCGTCACCTCGGAGGCGGCGTATTGCATGGTTCAGTTCGCCGGCTCGACCTTCACGCCCGTGCGCTCCGAGATCAGCTTGTAGTGCTCGATGCGGCGGTGCTTGGCGAAGTTGAACGTGGTGTTGCGGATGTATTCGCCGAGCGCGAGGTCGCAGTCGTAGGAGATCACCTCGTCTTCCTCGGTCGTGCTCTTGGCGACGATCTCGCCGGTCGGCGCCACGATGGCCGAGCCGCCATGCAGCCAGAAGCCGTCTTCCTTGCCGGCCTTGGCGGTGGCCACCACCCAGATGCCGTTCTGGTAGGCGGCCGCCTGGATCGAGAGATTGTGGTGGAAGACACGCAGGTAGGGCGGCTCGTGCGGCGCATAGACGTTGTCGCTCGGCGTGTTGTAGCCCAGCACCACCATCTCGGCGCCCTTCAGCCCCATCACCCGGAAGGTCTCCGGCCAGCGCCGGTCGTTGCAGATACATTGGCCGACGATCACGTCGTCCTTGAACATCTTCCAGACGTTGAAGCCGAGATCGCCGACCTCGAAGTACTTCTTCTCGAGATGCTGATAGGGCACCGTCGGCCGGTGCTCGGCGTGGCCCGGCAAGTGGATCTTGCGGTACTTACCGACGATGCGGCCGTCCGGCCCGACCAGGATCGAGGTGTTGAAGCGGCGGGTCTCGCCCTTCTCCTCCGTGAGCTCGGCATAACCCAGGTAGAAGCCGATGCCCTTGGAGCGCGCCAGCTCGAACAGCGGCAGCGTCTCGGGACTCGGCATCTGCGACTCGAAATACTTGTCGACCTCGGCCTGGTCCTCCATCCACCAGCGCGGGAAGAAGGTCGTGAGCGCAAGCTCGGGAAACACGACGAACTTCGTGCCGCGCGAATCGGCTTCCTTCAGCATCTCCACCAATCGCTTCACGACGCTCTTGCGGCTGTCGGCACGATGAATTGGCCCGAGCTGGGCGGCGGAGACTTTTAGACGACGGGACACGACGGCTACTCCTCTTTCTTGTCATCCTGAGCGAAGCGAAGGATCTCACCTCCGCCATGTACTCGGCGCAACTCCTGTCAGGTCCTTCGCTGCGCTCAGGACGACATTAAAACAACGGCTTCGCTCCAAAGCGCGACATCGCCTGCAGCTCCGGCGCCGCCTTGCCGAGCGGCTTGGACGAATCGGGCGAGGCACAGGGCAGGAACTGGCCCGAGCCTCGCTCGGCATGCAGCTTGCCGTTCTCGACGATCACCCGGCCGCGGCTCACCACCGTGACCGGCCAACCCTTGATCTGGCGGCCTTCGTAGGGCGTGTAGCCGACATTGTCATGCAGATCCTGCCAGCGGATCGTGACATCGCGGTCGGCATCCCAGATCGCGAAATCGGCGTCCGAGCCGACGGCGATCGTCCCCTTGCGGGGGTAGAGGCCGTACAGCCTTGCATGGTTGGTCGCGGTGAGCGCCACGAACTGCTGCAGGCTGATGCGACCCTTCTGCACGCCCTCGGAGAAGAGCAGCGGCAGGCGAATCTCGAGGCCCGGCACGCCGTTGGCCATCTCCTTGAAAGTCGTCTTGTCGCCCTTGGGGATCTTGCCCTTCTCGTTGAACTGATAGGGCGCGTGATCGGACGAGAAGGTATGCAGCGTGCCGTCCTTCAGCGCCGCCCACACGGCTTCCTGCGCCGCCGAATCGCGCGGGGGTGGGCTGCAACACCACATGGCGCCCTCGACGCCCGGCTTGTCGAGGTCGTCGGCGGTGAGGCCGATATATTGCGGGCAGGTCTCGCCGAAGATCTTCAGGCCCTTCTTCTGCGCCTGACGCAGCGTGTCGATCGCCTCGGCCTCCGACATGTGCACGATCAGCATGGGGGCATCGACCAGCCGCGCCAGCGAGATCGCCCGGTTGGTCGCCTCGGCCTCGGCGATGCGGGCATGGGCGACGGCGTGGAACTTGGGCGCCACATGGCCCTGGTCGACGAGGTGATGGGCCAGCCACTGGATGATGTCGTGGTTCTCGGCATGCACCATCACCAGCGCGCCCTCGCGCCGCGCCAGCGCCAGGATGTCGAGGATCTGGTAATCGCTGAGCTTCAGCGCGTCGTAGGTCATGTAGATCTTGAACGACGTGTAGCCGTCCTTGATCAGCGCCGGCAGCTCCTGCCCCAGCGCCTGCGGCGTCGGATCGGAGACGATCAGGTGGAAGGCGTAGTCGATCACCGCCTTGGGCGTCGCCGCCTCGTGATAATCCTGCACGACCTTGCGCAACGACATGCCGCGATGCTGCGCGGCGAAGGGGATGATGGTCGTGGTGCCGCCGAACGCCGCCGAGACGGTGCCGGAGTAGAAATCGTCGGCGCACATGATGCCGAAACCCGACCTCTGCTCGACATGGACGTGGCTGTCGACGCCGCCCGGCAGGACGAACTTGCCGCCGGCGTCGATCTCGCGCGCCGCCTTCCCCTTCAGGTCGGGCTCGAT
>DATEID010000072.1:0-26238 GCA_035279245.1 Reyranella sp. | reverse complement strand
AGCTCGATCTCCAACCGCTCCGCCGGCAAAGTGGAGCAATTGACCACGACAAACGGGCCGTCGGCGCGCTTGGATCCTTGGTGAATCAGTCGCGCCACGGTCTCCTTGCCGACGCCGGAAGGGCCAGCGATCAACACGCGGCTGCCAGTCGGTGCCACGCGTTCGATCTGGCTCCGCACATTGGCGGCGGCAGTGGAGGAGCCGACAAAGGAAACCTCGCCACCCGCGCGCCGCCGCAACGTCGCATTCTCGCGCTTCAGCCGATCCGCCTCTATCGCGCGGTCGACGACGAGGAGAAGCCGATCGGCCTTGAACGGCTTCTCGATGAAGTCGTAGGCGCCGCTCTTGATGGCGGAGACGGCGGTGTCGACCGTGCCATGGCCGCTGATCATCACCACCGGGATCGGCGGCTCCTCGCGGCGAATGACCTCGAGAAGCTGCAGCCCGTCGAGGTCGCTGCCCTGTAACCAGACGTCGAGAATGACCAACGCCGGGCGCCGCTGACGCACCGAGTCGATGGCCTCAGTGCTGTTGTGCGCGCGTCGGGCGGTATGCCCTTCGTCTTCCAGAATGCCCGCGATCAGCGTGCAGATATCGCGCTCGTCATCGACGATGAGAATATCGTGGCCCATGATCCTTCAAACAGTCCGCGGCGGTTCAGCAATCATTGTGCGGCTGTCGCCTGCGGCTTGACCGGCGCGATCTCCTTCGCGTCCCGCCGGAATACCAGACTGATGCGAGCGCCGCCACCCTCGCGGTCCTCGAGAAGAAGCTGGCCGCCGTGGTCCTCCATGATCTTCTTGACAATGGCCAGCCCGAGGCCCGTGCCCTTGCTGCGGGTCGTCATGTAGGGCTCGGTCAAGCGCTCACGTCCCTCCTTGGGCAATCCCCTCCCGTTATCCTCGACGACGATGCGTACCGCCATGGCCTCATCCTTCAGGGCAAGCGAGACCTCTCCCGACGGCAGCGGCTTGCCGGCGCGCTGCTCGCGGCCCTCGATCGCCTCGGCTGCATTCTTCAGGATGTTGGTGAGCACCTGGCTCACCTGTCGCCGGTCGCAGATCAGCGGTACCGGTTGGTCGGGCAAGGCAGCGTGGTAACGGATGTCGGCGTTGCCGCTACGTTGCAAGAACAAGGCTTGCTGACAAAGCTCGCGTGCATCCTCGGGTTGCACGGTCGGCCGCGGCATGCGGGCAAAGGAGGAAAACTCGTCGACCATGCGGCCGATATCGCCCACCTGGCGGATGATGGTGTCGGTGCAGGTCGAGAAGGTTTCGGGATCTTCCTTGATCTGCTTGAGATAGCGTCGTTTCAGGCGCTCCGCCGAGAGCTGGATGGGTGTCAGGGGGTTCTTGATCTCGTGGGCAATGCGCCGCGCCACGTCGCCCCAGGCGGCCATGCGCTGGGCCGACATCAGCTCGGTGACGTCGTCGAAGGTGACGACAGAGCCGGAATCCGAAGCGGCGCTGATGCGCACCAGCAGGATACGCCGGATGCCGCGATACACGATTTCGATCTGCCCCTGGGTAAGACGATCGGGACGCTCGACGGCCTGGGCGACAAGCGGTGCGATCTCCGGCATGACGTCTATGAGCTGCCGGCCGAGCACGCCATCCTCCGGCAGCGCCAGCAGGTCGAGCGCCGAGCGGTTGGTGCGGCTGATGACGCCGGCACCATCCACGCTCAACACGCCTGCCGAGACGCCGGCCAGTACCGCGTCGGTGAGACGCCGGCGGCGGTCGAGTTCCTCGTTCGCAGCGATCAGCTCGGCACGCTGCTGCTCGATCTGGCTGGTCATGCGATTGAAGGAGCGAGCGAGCTGGCCAAGCTCGTCGTTCGGCGGCCCCTCCTCCGCCCGGGCGCCGAGATCGCCCCCACGAACCTTTTCCGCCGCTGCCATGAGGCCACCGATCGGCGCCGTCAGGCGCGTCGCAACCTGGATGGCGAGCCACACCGCCGCCAGCAGCATCAAGAGCGCGATGGCGCCGCAGACGACGAAGATGATGAGCTGGCTGCGCCGCAGCGCCTGTTCGATCTGGGCATAGAACTTGCCGGCGAAGTCGATGCTCTTGATGTAGTCGACGACACGCAGATCGACAGCGTGGCCGGTCACCAGGAAAAGCGGCTCGTCGACAAACAGCTGCATGACGAAGTAGGCACCGTGATCCGATTCGAACTGCACCGGGCGCGCCTGGCTGACGGCCTGCCAGAGGTACTTTGCGGGCGGCATCGGATTGGCGATCGGCTTCTCATCGGGTGCGACCGCGCGTGCAATCAGTCCCTTGTCGCCGTCTATGACGTCGGCTTCGATCAGCGGCCGGCCCTCGATGAGCTGCGCCAGGGTCTTGCTGGTCGATTCCTTGTTGCGCAGCGCCTGCACGCCGAGGCTCTGCAGCGGCGCAGAGACCGCCGCGATATCGCGCAGGATCTCCTCCTCGCGCGCACGCCGCACCGGCTCGCCGATCTGGCGCGCCGTCTCGTACGCGGCCTGCGAGGGCTTCACGACGAAGTCGGTCAGGTTGATGACCAGAAGCGACAGGATGATGGTGACGATCAGCGTGGGTGTGACGGTAAAGAGGCTGCAGATCAGCACCAGTCGCATGTGCAGGCGCGATCCGGCGGCGCCACGACGGCGGTCGAGCCAGAGCTGCGTCAGCCGCACGGCCAGCACCGCGACCAGCGCCGTGGCCACAACGAGATCCGCCACCAGCAAACCGGTCATCCAGCCCGTGGTGCTGAAGCTTGCGGGCGCGAAGCCGGCCAGCCAGGCATAGGTCGCAGCGCCCGCCACGACGGCGAGCGTGGCAAGCGAGATGGCCGCGATCCGGCCGGTCAGGGCACGACCGATCGCATTCATCCGCTCGCTGAAGCGCGAGACGCCTGGCGATGGTGTCACCAAAGTCACCCGCCCCGGCGAACCTGCGGTGAGCGAACCACGGGAACGTCGAGGTCCTTGATCTTCTTGCGCAACGTGTTGCGATTCAGCCCCAGAAGGCGGGCGGCGCGCAACTGATTACCGTGCGTCGCCCCCAGCGCCAGCGAGATGAGCGGCCGCTCGACCTCCGAAATGATCCGGTCATAGATGCCGTCCGGAGGCAAGCGCTCGCCGTGCGCCGCAAACAAAGCCTGAAGATGGCGGTCGACCGCATCGCCCAGGGTGTCTTCGCCCTTGCTGCCACTGCTGTCTTCCGTCTCGGGGGCAACAATGCCGTCGGCAAGCTCGCTTTCGATGGTCTCCGCGCCGATGACCTCTTCCGAATAGAGGGCCGACAGACGCCGCACGAGGTTCTCGAGCTCGCGCACGTTGCCCGGCCAGCGGTACTGGCGCAGGCGAGCCATTGCATCCGGCGAAAGCGCCTTTGTCGGGAGCCCATCCACCGCCGCCGCCTGCAGGAAATGGTTCACGAGCTCCGGAATGTCGTCGAGGCGCTCGCGCAGCGGCGGCAACCGGATCGGCACGACGTTCAGTCGATAGAACAGATCCTCGCGGAAAAGCCCCTGCTGGATGAGACGACGCAGGTCGCGATGCGTGGCCGCGACGATGCGGACATTGGCCTTGATCGGCGTGCGGCCGCCCACGGTCGTGTACTCACCTTCCTGCAGGACGCGCAGCAGGCGCGTCTGCGCCTCGGGCGGCATGTCGCCGATCTCGTCGAGAAAAAGCGTGCCGCCGGCCGCCTGCTCGAACTTGCCAGCCGAACGCTGGACGGCGCCGGTGAATGCGCCGCGCTCGTGACCGAACAATTCGCTTTCGATCAACTCGCGGGGAATCGCCGCCATGTTGAGCGCCACGAACGGCCCCTTGCGTCGCTTGCCGTAATCGTGCAGGGCGCGCGCCACGAGCTCCTTGCCGGTACCCGACTCGCCTGTGATGGTGACAGTGAGGTCCGTGGCCATCAGACGGGCAAGAGCGCGGTAGATCTCCTGCATTGCCGGCGATCGGCCGATCAGGGGCAGGCGCTCCCCTTCCGGCGGCACGGGAACGACCCGCGAGTCGGGGCTCGCCGGCGCCGAAAGCGCGCGATTGACGGTCGACACGAGCTCGTTGAGATCGAACGGCTTGGGCAGATATTCGAAAGCGCCGCGTTCGGCGGCACGCACCGCCGTAAGCAGCGTCGACTGCGCGCTCATGACAATGATCCGCAGGTCGGGCCGCAGCTTGCGGATGCGCGGCACGAGATCGAGGCCGTTCTCGTCAGGCATCAGCACGTCGGTAATGACGAGCTGCCCCTCGCCTTCCTGCACCCATTGCCAGAGGGTGGCGGCGGCGCCGGTGCTGCGCACGGTATGGCCCTGACGGCCCAGCGCCTGATGCAAGACGGTACGGATCGCACGGTCGTCGTCGGCGACCAGAATGGTTGCGCCGGCGCTCATGGAGCGGCCTGTAGGGGCAGCATGACGCGGAAGATCGTCCGCCCCGGCTCGCTGTCATACTCGATGGCGCCGCCGTGATCGTCGACGATCTTGGCCACGAGGGCAAGCCCGAGGCCCTTGCCCATGGGCTTGTTGGTAACGAAGGCGTCGAACAGGTGGCCGCGGATCTCGTCGGACACACCGCGGCCGTTGTCACGGACCGAGACGACGAGCGGCAAGTTGACTCGTGCTTGCTGGCCCGGCGCGGCCAACCTCAGCCCATGACGATAGGCCGTCGAGAGCTCGATCTCGCGCTCGCCCTCGCCCGGCACCTCGCAGGCGTTCTTCACGAGATTGAGAAAGACCTGGATCAGCTGATCGCGATCGCCGGGCATCTCGGGCAGCGACGGGTCGTAGGTTTCGACGAAGCGAACGTTCTTGCCGAAGCCGTTCTCCGACAAGCGCCGCACATGATTGAGGACCTGATGGATGTTGACCGGCCTGCGTTCCATCGGACGGCCGTCGGCAAAAGCTTCCATGCGGTCGACCAGCGCCACGATACGGTCTGTTTCCTCACAGATGAGGTTGGTGAGCTCGCGCTCGCTGTCAGGCAGTGATTGCTCGAGGAGCTGCGCCGCACCCCGGATCCCCGACAGAGGGTTCTTGACTTCGTGAGCGAGCATCGCAGCGAGGGCGCTCACCGACCGCGCAGCGCTGCGATGGGACATCTGGCGGTCGATATTGCGCGCGATCGACTGCTCCACCAACGAGATCGATACGAGATCCCCTCGCTCGACAATGGGCGCCAGGCGCAGTGCACAGAAGTGGCTGCCGATGCGCGGGGAGCTCAGCGTGACGCCATTCTCGGCGACGGCGCCGCCGCTCGCGAGCACCTGCTCCAGCAGTGAAAAGAGTGGCGCATCCTCGGGGATGAACTCGTCGAGAGGATGGCCGACAAGCCGGGTCCGGCCGACACCGAAAAGCTGCTCGGCGGCGAGATTGGCATAGTGCACCAGTCCGTCGCCATCCACCACAATGACGGCTTCCGAAAGCGAGTCGAGAATCGCACTCGGAAACGGATCGTTGGTAATGTCGACGCGCCTCAGGGGCTGCGCGGCCATCGTCACGCGGCCTGCCGCTCGACGGCCGGCAGGAAGAAGTCGGCGAGCATCGACCGCACCTTGCCTGGCTCGGTTTCGCGGTTCACGGCGGCGCGGAACTCGGCCGATGCCGGCAGACCTTTGGAGTACCAGCCGAGGTGCTTGCGCGCCATCCGCACGCCGGTCTCGGCGCCATAATGTTCGAGCATCGATTCGAAGTGCGAGCGCACGGCGGCATACTGATCGGCCAACGACGGCTCCGGCAGCTTTTCGCCGGTACGCAAATAGTGGATGGTCTGGTTGAGAAACCACGGTCGGCCATAGGCGCCACGGCCGATCATCACGCCGTCGGCGCCGGATTGCTCCAGCGCACGGTCGACATCGTCGAGCGAATTGATGTCGCCATTGGCGATCACCGGCAGGCTGGTTGCGGCCTTCACCTCGCTGATGAACGCCCAGTCGGCGCGTCCATCATAGAACTGACAGCGCGTACGGCCATGCACCGTCAGCATCCTGATGCCACACTGCTCGGCGATGCGGGCCAATGATGGTGCATTGCGACTGGCCGAATCCCATCCCGTCCGCATCTTGAGAGTCACGGGAAGCTTTACCGCCTTCACGGTCGCCTCGAGGATCTTCGCGGCATGGACCTCGTCGCGCATCAGCGACGAGCCGGCATGGCCGTTCACCACTTTTTTCACCGGGCAGCCGAAATTGATGTCGATGATGGCCGCGCCACGATCCTCGTTAAGCTTGGCCGCTTCGGCCATCACCTCCGGTTCACAGCCGGCAAGCTGAACCGCCATGGGGAACTCCTCCGGCGAATTTTTCGCCATCAGGAGGGTCTTGCGGTTCTCGCGGACCATCGCCGCCGAAGCGATCATCTCGGAAACAACCAGGCCGGCTCCGCCGCGCTTCACCATCTGGCGAAACGGCATGTCGGTGACGCCCGACATTGGCGCCAGGATGACGGGATCTTCGAGGCGGACCGGGCCGATGTCGACGGGACGGAGACGCGGTTGACTGGTCATGCGGTGGTCACTTAATAGGCAACTTTCATTCTGCACAATTATTAAGCGGAGGATTAGCGGGTCGCGCCGTGCCGCGCAAGAGGCGCGAGTGCGCCCCGACCGAGGCAATGTTATCTAGCCCTGTGACCACCTGTACTGCCCTTATCGTCGCCGCCGGACGCGGAAGCCGCTTCGGTGGGCCGTTGGCCAAGCAATACGCCCTTCTCAATGGCCAGCCGATCCTGCGGCATACGCTCCTGGCCTATCGCGCGACTCCTGAGGTTTCTGCAATCCGCGTTGTCATCGCTCCTGGCGCCGAACCCCACTATGCATCTTCGGTCCAAGGCCTTGACTTGCCCCAGCCGGTGCTCGGCGGCGCGACCCGGCAGCAGTCGGTTTTGAATGGCCTCGAGGCCCTGGCTGGCTGCAGCGCCCCGGACTTCGTCGCCATCCACGATGCGGCACGCCCGTTCGTTCGGCCCAAGGACATTGCGGGCTGCCTGATTGCCGCTGCCGCGGAGGGAATTCACGGTGCCGTTCTCGGCGTGCCGCTGGCCGACACCGTGAAGCGGACCGATCCGCGGGGAGCCGTGATCGAGACCGTGCCGCGGGCCAACCTTTGGCGGGCACAGACCCCTCAGGTCTTCCGCTTCGCTCCTCTTCTCGAAGCGCATCGCGCCGTGGCGTCATTGGCGGGTGCCGAAGCGACCGCGCTTACGGACGATGCAGCGGTGGCCGAGCGCGCGGGACTGAAGGTCGTGATGGTGGCGGGCAGCGAGGCCAACCGGAAGATCACGACGGCCGACGATCTCGTGCGCGCGACGGTGATGGAGACGCGCACCGCCATGGGCTTCGACGTCCACGGCTTCGCCGCCGGCAATGCCGTCATGCTGTGCGGTATCGCCGTGCCGCATACCCAGGCCCTGGCTGGACACTCCGATGCCGACGTCGCCCTTCATGCCCTGACCGATGCGCTGCTCGGCACGATCGGCGCGAGCGACATCGGCAAGCATTTCCCACCCTCCGATCCGCAATGGCGGGGCGTCTCGTCCGATCGGTTCCTGAAGCACGCGGTCGAGTTGCTGGCAGCACGCGGCGGCCGCATCGTCCACCTCGACCTCACCCTGGTATGCGAGGCGCCGCGGATCGGGCCGCACCGCGAGGCGATGGTCGCCAGCGTGGCCCGCATCGCCGCCGTTGCACCCGACCGCGTCAGCGTCAAGGCGACGACCACCGAAGGTCTGGGATTCACCGGCCGCCGCGAAGGCATCGCCGCACACGCAATCGCCACCGTCGAGATTCCGAGGAGCTGATGTTCGATCACGAGATGAGGGAAGCGGCCGACCGCGTGTTGAGCGCCTGCCGTCATCACGGCCTGAAGGTCGCCACCGCCGAGTCCTGCACTGGAGGCCTGATTGCCGCCACCCTGACGGCCATTGCGGGTTCCTCGGACGTCGTCGATCGCGCTTTCGTCACCTACTCCAACGAAGCCAAGCGCGACATGATCGGTGTGCGCTGGGACGTGATCACCAAACACGGCGCAGTGAGCGAGCCGGTGGCCCGGGCCATGGCAGCCGGCGCCTTGCGCCACTCGGCCGCCGATCTCGCGGTCTCGGTCACCGGCGTCGCCGGCCCGGGCGGCGGTACGGCCGAAAAGCCGGTCGGACTGGTGCATTTCGGTGCGCTTCGAAAAGGTCGCGAACCGATTACCGAGCGGCACATCTTCCGCGGCGACCGCGACGGCATCCGGCGCGTCGCTGCGATCACCGCGCTTGCGTTGCTCGCGTCCCTGGCCGAGCGGTAGGCTTGCCGTAGAGTTCACGGGCGCGGGCCTCGAAGGCCGCCACCATCCGCCTTACCGCCTCGGCGAACAGCATCCGCACCGTGTGCTGCAAAAGCAGCGAGCGAAACTCGAACTCGAGCGAGAAGTCGATAACCGTTCCGCCATCTCCGTGCGGCTGAAAAATCCATCGGCTCGACAAGGTCCGGAATGGCCCCTCGATGCCGACCGTCTCGATGCGAAGATGGTCGGGATCGTCGGTTGTCAGGATGACGCGCGAGACGAACTTCTCGTGAAACGGTCCGAAGCCAATGGCAAGCTCGTCGATCTCGACCTTGGGCGACTCGCGGCGGCGGACGCGCGCTGCCGTGCACCAGGGCAGGAATTCAGGGTAGCGCGGGACATCCGCGACCAGATCAAAAAGCTGGCGGGGAGCGAAGGCGACGATCTTTCGCTCGGCGTGTCGCGTCGTGGCCACGATGCTTCAGGAACTCGCCCGGGCTGTGCGCGCCGCTCGCAGGCGGGCAAAGTCCTCGCCAGCATGGTAGCTGGAACGGGTAAGAGGCGAAGCCGACACCATCAGAAAGCCTTTGGCCCGCGCATGCGCGGCAAGTTCCTCGAATTCGGCCGGCGTCCAGAAACGGGCGAGCGGTGCATGCTTGGGCGTGGGCTGCAGATATTGCCCCACCGTCAGGAAATCGACATCGGCCGCGCGCAGGTCGTCCATCACCTGCAGGATCTCCTCGCGCGTCTCGCCGAGCCCGACCATCAGGCCCGACTTGGTGAACATCGTCGGATCGATCTCCTTCACGCGCGCCAGCAGATGAAGCGACGTGAAGTATCTCGCGCCCGGGCGGATCGTCGGGTAGAGGCGCGGCACCGTCTCGAGATTGTGGTTGAAGACGTCGGGGCGCGCCGCCACGACCGTCTCGATCGCGCCGCGCTTGCGCATGAAGTCGGGCGTCAGCACCTCGACCGTCGTCGCTGGGGCCGAGGCATGCAAAGCCTCGATGACCTTGGCGAAGTGCTCCGCGCCGCCGTCGTCCAGATCGTCGCGGTCGACGGAGGTCACGACGACATGACCGAGCCCGAGCTTGCCGACCGCCTCGGCGATATTTGCCGGTTCGTGCGGATTGAGCGCGCCCGGCCTGCCGGTCGCGACGTTGCAGAAGGCGCAGGCCCGCGTACAGGTGTCGCCCATGATCATGAACGTCGCGTGCTTTTGCTTCCAGCATTCGCCGATATTGGGGCAGGCCGCTTCCTCGCACACCGTGGCGAGGCCGTACTGCCGCATCAGGCGCTTCGTCTCGGCATATTCCGGCGAGTTGGGCGCGCGCACGCGGATCCAGTCCGGCTTGCGCGGAATGGGATTGTCCGGCCGATGCGCCTTCTCGGGATGGCGTTCGGCGCGGCTGAGCGGGAGCTTGTCGAGCGAGCCGTCCATGTCGCCTAGATATGGAGCGTCCGGCCGTACGCCGCCAGTACCGACTCGTGCATCATTTCCGACAGCGTCGGATGCGGGAACACCGTAGCCATCAGCTCGGCTTCAGTCGTCTCCAGGGTCTTCGCGACGCCATACCCCTGGATCAGCTCGGTGACCTCGGCGCCAATCATGTGGGCGCCCAGAAGCTCGCCGGTCTTCGCGTCGAACACCGTCTTGACGAAGCCTTCCGGCTCACCGAGTGCGATCGCCTTCCCGTTGCCGATGAAGGGGAATTTACCGACCCTGACTTGACGGCCGTTGGCCTTGGCCGCCGCCTCGGTGAGGCCGACGCTTGCCACCTGAGGCTGGCAGTAGGTGCAGCCCGGGATGTTGGTCGTGATCAGCGGATGCACGCCCTTCACGCCGGCGATCTTCTCGACCACGACCACGCCCTCGTGCATGGCCTTGTGGGCGAGCCAGGGCGGCCCCGCGACGTCGCCGATGGCATAGACATTGGGCTCGCCGGTGAAGCCCCATTGGTCGATCACGATATGGGTCTTCTCGACCTTCACCCTGGTCCCTTCGAGGCCGATATTCTCGACGTTGCCGACGATGCCGACGGCGCTGATCACGCGATCGACCGTGATTTCCTGAGTCTTGCCGGCGGAAGTGATCGCGGCCGTGACGTTGTTGGCGCCCTTCTTGACGATCGATGCTGTGGCGCCCGTCAGGATCTTCATGCCCTGCTTCTCGAAAGCGCGCTTGGCGAAGGCCGACACCTCCTCGTCCTCGACCGGCAGGATGCGGTCCAGCACCTCGCACACCGTCACCTCCGCTCCCATCGTACGGAAGAAGCTCGCGAACTCGATGCCGATGGCGCCCGAGCCGACCACCAGCAGCGACTTCGGGAATTCGGGCGGCACCATCGCTTCCTTGTAGCTCCAGACGAGCTTGCCGTCGGTCTCCAGGCCCGGAAGCTGGCGCGCGCGGGCACCTGTCGCCAGGATCACGTTCCCGGCGATGAGCGACAGATTGCTCTTGTCGTTCATCGCCACCGCGACCTTTCGCTGCCCGCCGTCGGTGCCGGCAAGCTTCGCCGTGCCGTCGAACACGGTGATCTTGTTCTTGCGCATCAGCCCTCTGACGCCGTTGCTGAGCTGGTTCGCCACCTTGCGAGAGCGTTCGACGATCTTCTTGGCATCGTAGGAGACGTCCTTGACCGAGAGGCCGAACGACTCGGCATGCTTGATCAGTCCGTAGACCTCCGATGTGCGCAGCAGCGCCTTCGTGGGGATGCAGCCCCAGTTCAGGCAGATGCCACCCATATGCTCGCGCTCGACGACCGCGGTCTTCATGCCGAGCTGCGCCGCCCGGATCGCGGCCACATAGCCACCCGGTCCGCCGCCCACGACGACGATGTCGAAGTTCGTATCGGCCATGGTTCGGCTCCTACACCAGCATCGCCGCGGGTTGCTCGACATAGGCCCGCAAGGTTTGCAGGAAACGCGCGCCCATGGCGCCGTCGACGACGCGGTGATCGACTGCCAGCGTGCAGCTCATCATGTGGCGTACCGCCATCTCGCCCTTGCGCACCACGACCCGCTCCTCGCCCGCGCCGACGGCGAGGATCATGGCCTGCGGTGGATTGATGATCGCGGCGAACTCCTTCACGCCGAACATGCCGAGATTGGAGATCGTGAAGCCCCCGCCCTGGAACTCGTCGAGCTTGAGCTTGCCGGTCTTGGCGCGTGCGGCGAGGTCTTTCATCTCGATCGAGATCTGCGCCACGCCTTTCATGTCGGCATTGCGGACGATCGGCGTGATGAGGCCGCGATCCGTGGCCACGGCGACTGAGATGTCGACCGCGCCGTACTGGATCATCTCCTCCTCCGTCCACGAGGCATTGCACTCGGGATGGTCGCGCAGCGCCTTGGCGCAGGCCTTGATCAGCATGTCGTTGACCGAGACCTTGGCGTCGCGTTTGCGCGCGACGTCATTGATCGCCTGCCGCGCCGCGAGCAACGCATCGATCTCGAATTCGACCGTAAGGTAGAAATGCGGCACGGTCTGCTTGGATTCGAGCATGCGCCGCGCGATGACCTTGCGCACCGCCGTGTGCGGCACGCGCTGGTCGCCGGGGGCCGTGGCGACGGGTTGGACGGGAGCACTCGGCGTGGGGCGCGCGGCGGGAGCGGCAGGCGCCGCTGCGGGCTTCGCCGTCTCGACGTCGGCCTTCACGATGCGACCGTTCGGACCTGACCCTTTGATGGCGGCGAGATTGATGCCCTTCTCAGCCGCGATCCGCTTGGCCAGGGGCGACGCAAAAATACGCTGGCCGCCGGGTGCGACGGCCGCAGCCGCAGCCGGCTGCGGCGCGGATGCCGAAGCCGCAGCAGGCTTTGGTGCAGTCGACGCGACGGCCGGCTGAGGGTTGGAGGCTGGAGCCATCGTAGGAGAAGGCGGAGGTGGCGCTGCCGCTGCGGTGCCCGCGGGCACGGAGGTCTCGCCTTCCTCGAGAAGGATGGCGATCACGGCATTGACCTTCACGCCTTCAGCGCCTTCCGGAACGACGATCTGGCCGACCTTGCCTTCGTCGACTGCCTCGACTTCCATGGTCGCCTTGTCGGTCTCGATCTCGCAGACCACCTGCCCTGCGGTTACGGTATCGCCGACTTTCACGTGCCACTTGGCGAGCTTGCCCTCGGTCATGGTGGGCGAGAGCGCAGGCATCAGGATGTTGATCGACATGCTCCCCCCTGCCCTCAGCGATTGCAGACCGCGCGAGCGGCTTCGACGATGTTCTCCGGCTGTGGCAGCGCCAGTTTCTCCAGGTTGGCGGCGTACGGCAGCGGAATGTCGAGGCCGGCGACCCGCTTCACCGGCGCATCGAGCCAGTCGAAGGCATGGTCCATCATCTGCGCCGCCAACTCCGAGCCGATGCCGGCGAACGGCCAACCCTCTTCGACCGACACAAGGCGATTGGTCTTCTTGACCGAGTTCACGATGGTCTCGGTGTCGAGCGGCCTCAGGCTGCGGAGATTGATCACCTCGGCGTCGATGCCCTGCTTCGCCAGGTCCTCGGCGGCCTGCAGCGCCTTGCCGACCATGATCGAGAAGGCAGCAATGGTCACGTCCTTGCCCGGCCTTTCAATCTTGGCCTTGCCGATCGGCAAGACGAAATCGGAATCGTCCGGCACCTCGAACTGCTGGCCGTAAAGGATCTCGTTCTCGAGGAAGACCACCGGATTGGGATCGCGGATCGCCGCCTTCAGGAGGCCTTTGGCATCGGCGGCGCTCCAGGGCGCCAGCACGCGCAGGCCCGGGCAGTGGGCGTACCAGCTGGCATAGCATTGCGAGTGCTGGGCGGCGACACGGGCGGCCGCTCCGTTGGGACCGCGAAAAACGATCGGGCAGCCCATCTGGCCGCCCGACATATAGAGGGTCTTGGACGCCGAATTGATGATCTGGTCGATCGCCTGCATCGCGAAGTTGAAGGTCATGAACTCGACAATCGGCTTCAGCCCGGCAAAGGCGGCGCCCACGCCAAGACCGGTGAAGCCATGTTCCGTGATGGGCGTGTCGACCACCCGCTTGGCGCCGAACTCGTCGAGCAGGCCCTGGCTCACCTTGTAGGCCCCCTGGTACTGCGCGACCTCCTCGCCCATCAGGAAGACCTTCTCGTCGCGGCGCATCTCCTCGGCCATCGCGTCGCGCAGCGCCTCACGCACGGTGAGGCGGACAGTCTTGCCTTTCCATTCCGGCTCCGCGGCTGGCGCCACGATGGGAGGCGCCGCGGGCTTCGGCGGCAGCTCGGCCTTGGGAGCGCCCGCCGTGTTGGGAACGTCAGCTTTGGCAGCGGATGCCGCCGGCGGCGCAGCCTTGGCGGCATCGGCGACGCTTTCGCCTTCCGCGGCGAGAATGCAGATGGGCGTATTCACCGCGACACCCTCGGTGCCTTCCTGGACCAGGATCTGCGCCACCGTGCCTTCGTCGACAGCCTCGACTTCCATCGTCGCCTTGTCGGTCTCGATCTCGCAGATCACCTGGCCGGATTTGACTGCATCGCCCACCTTCACATGCCACTTTGCGAGCTTGCCCTCGGTCATGGTGGGCGAGAGGGCGGGCATCAGAACCGGAATGGACATGGTCAGGCTCCGACCAGCACGTCGGTCCACAATTCCGAGGGATCTGGCTCGGGACTGTGCTGCGCGTACTCGGCCGCATTGCCGATGGTCTTGCGAATATCGGCATCGACCGCCTTGAGCTCGGCCTCGTCCGCCATCTTGCCGTCGAGCAGGAGCTTGCGCACATGGTCGATCGGATCGCGCTCGCTGCGATACTTGTCCACTTCTTCCTTGCTCCGGTATTTGGCGGGATCGCTCATCGAATGCCCGCGATAGCGATAGGTCTGCATCTCGAGGAGGTAGGGTCCGGCACCGCTGCGGGCATGCTCAACGGCCTTCTCGCCCGCCGCGCGGACGGCCAGCACGTCCATGCCGTCGACCTCCTCGCCGGGAATACCGAATACCTCGCCATGCCGATAAAGCTCGGTGATCGCCGACGCGCGCTCGACCGAGGTGCCCATGCCATAGCGATTGTTCTCGATGATGTAGACCACCGGCAGCTTCCAGAGAGCGGCCATATTCATCGCCTCGTAGACCTGCCCCTGGTTTGCCGCGCCGTCCCCGAGATAGGTCAGCGAGACGTCGTCGGTGCCGTTGTATTTGTGCGCGAAGCCGAGGCCGGTGCCGATCGGCACCTGTGCGCCGACGATGCCATGGCCGCCGAAGAAGTTCTTCTCGCGGCTGAACATGTGCATGGAGCCGCCTTTGCCCTTGGAGTAGCCGCCGCTGCGCCCAGTCAGCTCGGCCATCACGCCCTTGGGGTCCATGCCGGCCGCAAGCATATGGCCATGGTCGCGGTAGGAGGTGATGATCGAGTCCTTGCCGCGGATCGTGGATTGCATGCCCACCACGACGGCCTCCTGGCCGATATAGAGGTGACAGAAACCGCCGATCAATCCCATGCCGTAGAGCTGTCCCGCGCGCTCCTCGAAGCGGCGGATCAGCAGCATGTCGTGGTAGAAGCCCTTGAGCTGGTCGGGACTGACACTGTTGTCGCCCGGACGGGGTGACTTCGACGCCGACTTCGTCTTGGCTGGAAGCGCTTCCCCCTTTGCCTTCCCGACCGGCTTCGCCATGGCAGTCCCTCCAAAAGGCCGTGCTGCGGCTTATAGCATTGCTGCCGCCGATGTCATTGATCTGGCAGGAAAAATCAGAAGGGACCAGCGTGCGCCGCAGCATTTGAGTGATTGTTTGCGCGAGCACGAGGGCTGCGGACAGTTTGTTTCAGCAGGCCGCGAGGCGAACCGGACTACCGCGTCGGCGTGAAGATGATGATGTCGTCCTTGTCGGCGTAGTTCAGCAAGATGCGCGCGCGCTCGTCGAGCATGTCCGGGTCGAGACTCTGGTTACGCAGTTCCGACACACGCAGCTCCCAAATCTTTCGGGTCGCCTCGGCCTCGGCAAAATTCTGGTTCGCGATCTGGTTCTCGCGTTGCAAATGGACCATCGCCAGCAGGCCGCGATCGCCGTTCACGAGGTGGTAGCCGAAATAGCCGAACACCGTGGCGAAGATCACTGGCGCCAAAATCTGTCGCGGTCTCAACAACATATGCTGCTTACCTCAGGAGATAAGGCAACATATGGTGGCGCAAAGTCAAGACTATTCGGCCAAAGCGATCCGTACGCGCCGGTTGTGGCGACCCTTGTTGTCGACCTTGAGAATGCGGATGGGCGGCGAACCGCCGGTCGAAGCGAGGTGCGTTCCGCCACAAGCTTGCCGGTCCAGGCCTGCGATCTCCACGATCCGGATCTTGCCATCTGGCGTCGGCGGGGGTGCGACCGACCGGCTGCGGATCAGGCCGCGCTCGGCTTGCGCTTCGTGCAACGGAACGTAGGCAAAGCGCACCGGGATGTCCTGACGAATGACATCGTTTATCGGCCCCTCCAGCGCGCGCAGCCGGTCGTTGTCGGCACCAGGCACATCGAAGTCCATGCGCGCCGAGCCGTCGTCGGCCATCTGTACCCCGGTGACGAGCGCCCCGTCGAAGGCTTGGAAGACGAACGCATTCACGATGTGGGTATCGGTATGGAGTTGGCGCATCCGGCGGCGGAAGTCCGGATCGACGACGGCTTCGACTGCGCCGCTCATTTCGATTTGCGCGTCGAGCAGGTGCCAGAGCTTGCCGGCCGAGTGCTCGAAACCAACCACCTTCGCCGCGCCTGCGTTCCAGCGGACGATACCGCGATCGGCGAGCTGCCCTCCCCCTCCCGGGTAGAACGGCGACTGCGCGAGCGCAACGCGGCCAGGCCTTGCGTCGACCGTCTCGGTCTCGAGCGACAGCGTCTCGGGGTGTTCATGACAATAAAGATGCATGGCCGCTCGATACGACCCACCGGATCGGTCGTATTGGTGAAAATTGGCGCAGGCATCTTCGGTGTCAGCCCGAGCGATGCGAGGGATCTAATCACTGGGCTGCAGCCTGGGCGAACTGCAGCGGCGTGATGCCGTAGCAGCGCTTGAAGTGCTTGTTGAGCGCGCTTTGATCGTAGAACCCGACGGCGGCCGCAACCTCGGCCGGGCTCGTCGACTGACGCAAGTGCCGGCACGCGGCACCAAGGCGGATCTGCGTCAGATACGCGTGCGGCGTGAGACCGACGGTGCGCTTGAAAAGGCCGATGAGCTGGAACGTCGTCAGGCCGACATGGCCGGCGAGATCCTCCAGCCGAAGTTCGGTGGCGTATTCGGCGCGCATGTGTTCGGCGGCCCGGGCCAGCAGCACATGGTCGCGGGGCGGAGGGTTAATGCGGCCGCCACCGCTGCCATGTCGCTGGAAGAGCTTGCCGAACGAACCGATCAGCAACTCGCGCTCGCGAAACACATCGCGCCCCTCCTCGATCGCGCGATGCATCGCCAGAAAGCCTTCTATCAGATCGGTATCGCTGAACAGGTTGCGCATGAAGTACGGCACCGAGGCGATCCCGAGACCCGCCGCCACCCGATCGAGGGCAGCCTGGGTGAGGTACATCGAGCGGTACTGCCAGCGCCTGCTCCAGCCCATCCAGCCGGCATGGGGCTCAGCCGGATTGAACACGAAGAGCGCGGAAGGATGCGCCTCCTCGACCTGCCCGCGACTTCGGATAACAGACCCGCCATCCTCCGTGACGGCGACGACGAGCGCGTCATGAGTGTGCGGCGGGTATTCATGGGTAGTGAAGTCTGCGCACAAAAGACTGAGCCCGGAGAGATGCCGGTCCCACCAATACCGCGTCGAATTGTGCGGATCGCGCCGCGCCATGCATCGACTCAACCGCCGGCAGCGGAGACTGTCAACGCGCCGCCAGCTGCAATTTCGACCAATACCGTCAAGATTGCGTTTCCTACTGTCGGGTCATGCTGAGCGAAGGGCAGAGACAGATCCGCGACATGGTCCGCCTGTTCGCGCAACGCGAGCTCGCGCCAAGTGCCGCCGAACGCGATCGCACACCACGTTTCCCGCGCGAGGCCTTCGACAAGATGGGCGAGCTCGGCCTTCTGGGCATGACCGTGCCGGCCGACCACGGCGGCGCCGGCAGCGACTACGTCTCCTATGTGCTGGCGATCATCGAAATCGCCGCCGCCTGCGGCGCCAGTTCGACGGCATTCCAGGTGCACAACTCCCTCGTCTGCCTTGGCCTCCTGAGGCATGGAACACCCGAGCAGAAGGAGCGCTACTTGCGGCCGCTGGCGCAAGGCCGCCAGCTCGGCGCCTTTTGCCTCACCGAGCCCGGCGCCGGATCGGATGCCGCGGCAATCGCCACGCGCGCACGCCGCGTGGGCGACAAGTTCGTGTTGAGCGGCACCAAGCAGTTCATCACGTCGGGGCAAAGTGCGGATATCGCCCTGGTTTTCGCCGTGACCGATCCAGGCGCAGGCAAGCGCGGCCTTTCCGCCTTCGTCGTTCCGACGGCCACACCCGGCTACAGGGTCATCCGCGTCGAGCACACGATGGGCCAACGCTCGTCCGACCATTGCCAGATCGCCTTCGAGGAATGCGAGGTGCTGCCCGACCAGATGCTGGGCAACGAAGGCGACGGTCTGCGCATCGCATTGGGCGGCCTCGAAGGAGGACGCATCGGCGTTGCCGCCCAGTCGGTCGGCATGGCGCGTGCGGCCTACGATGCCGCCCTGGCTTACGCCAAGGAACGGCAAACGTTCGGCAAGCCGATCATCGAGCACCAGGCGGTGGGCTTTCGCCTCGCCGACATGGCGACATCGCTGCAGGCCGCCGAGCTGATGGTTCTGCATGCGGCGCGCCTGCGCGATGCGGGCCAGCCTTGTCTCAAGGAAGCGTCGATGGCCAAGCTGTTCGCCTCCGAGATGGCCGAGCAAGTCTGCTCGAGCGCGATCCAGATCCATGGCGGTTACGGCTATTCGAATGACTTCGCCGTCGAGCGCATCTACCGCGACGCCCGGGTCTGCACGATCTACGAAGGAACGTCGGATATTCAGCGTTTGGTGATCGGTCGGCGGATCGCCGGCGAGCCGCGTTATCAGGGAGTAGACTGACATGATCGTTCGTCTTTGGCGTGGGCAGGCGCCTGCTTCGACCGCCGGCGCCTATCAGAAGCATGCCACCCAGACCGTTTTCCCTTCCCTTGCCCGGCTCGAAGGCCATCGTGGCGCCTGGTTGCTGCGGCGTGAGGTCGAGGGCCAGACCGAGTTTTTGGCCATGACGCTCTGGGATTCCCTCGACTCGATCAAAGCCTTCGCCGGCGACGACGTGTCGACGGCGATCGTCGAACCGGAAGGCCGTGCCGCCCTTTCGGGCTACGACGACTTCGCGACCCACTATGAGGTGGCGTTCAGAACATAGTACGGGCTGTTTGTCATCCTGAGCGCAGCGAAGGATCTGGCGTCAAAGCCAAAGGCATCGTGTGAAGCGGGCGCAAGGTCCTTCGCTTACGCTCAGGACGACAGAAAATGCTGCGCCTTGAACGCGCTAGGCGCCGCGCAGGATCGATTTCCCGGCGTAGCGTGCCTGCGTACCGAGCTGCTCCTCGATGCGCAGGAGCTGGTTGTATTTGGCAAGCCGGTCGGAGCGCGACAGCGAGCCTGTCTTGATCTGGCCGCAGTTGGTGGCGACCGCGAGATCGGCGATGGTCGAGTCCTCGGTCTCCCCCGAGCGATGGGACATGACGGCGCCGTAACCGGCGTTACGCGCCATCGAGACGGCCTCCATCGTCTCCGTGAGCGTGCCGATCTGGTTGACTTTCACGAGGATCGCGTTGGCGATGCCGTTCTTGATGCCGTCGGCGAGCCGTTTGGGATTCGTAACGAACAGGTCGTCACCGACGAGCTGGATCTTCTTGCCGAGCTTGTCCGTGATCGCCTTCCAGCCTTTCATGTCGTCCTCGGCCATGCCGTCCTCGATCGACACGATCGGATAGCGGCCGACAAGGCTCGCATAATAGTCGACCATGCCTTCGGCATCGAGCGACTTGCCCTCGCCTTCGAGCTCGTACTTGCCGTTCTTGAAGAACTCGGTCGAAGCCGGATCGAGCGCCAGCACTACGTCGTCGCCCGGCTTGTAACCCGCCTTCTCGATCGCCTTCATGATGAATCCGAGCGCTTCGTCAGCCGTCGCGAGGTTGGGCGCGAAGCCACCCTCGTCGCCGACATTGGTATTGTGGCCCGCATCCTTGAGCTGGCTGCGCAGTGCATGGAACACCTCCGACCCCATGCGCAGCGCGTCGGCGAAGCGGTCGGCCTTCACCGGCATGATCATGAATTCCTGGATGTCGATCGGGTTGTCGGCATGCGCACCGCCGTTGATGATGTTCATCATCGGCACCGGCAGGACCGAAGCCTGGCTGCCGCCGACATAGCGGAAAAGCGGCAGGCCGCTGTCCATGGCGGCCGCCTTGGCGACCGCCAGCGAGACGCCCAGGATCGCGTTGGCGCCCAGCCGACCCTTGTTGGATGTGCCGTCGAGGTCGATCAACGCCCGATCGATCTTGATCTGGTCGAGCGCGTCGAGACCGGAGAGCAGATCCATGATCTCGCTGTTGACCGCGCCGACCGCCTTCAGCACTCCCTTGCCGCCGTATCGCCTCTTGTCGCCGTCGCGCAACTCGACCGCCTCGTGCGCGCCGGTCGAGGCGCCGGACGGGACCGCCGCCCGTCCCATTGCGCCGGTTTCCAGCTCGACCTCGACCTCGACGGTGGGATTGCCTCGGCTGTCGAGGATTTCCCGGGCGCGGATATCGACAATGGCGCTCATGCGGACATAACTCCAGTTGGGGCGCGGCCTGTCTAGCCGCGTGCCTTCCGGCCGGCAAGTCTCGGAGAAGTGACGCCACGGCGCGATTTTCCTATAGTCGCACCATGCGTGGCGTTCATGACATGGGCGGCCTCCAGGCGGGGCCCGTGGAGCGGGTGGAACACGACTACCAGCTCTGGGAGAAGCGCGTCGACGCGCTGATGGTGCTGCTGTCGCGAAAGCGGCGCTTCACGGTCGACGAATTGCGCAAGGGTATCGAATCGCTGCCGGGCGATGCCTACGATCGGCTGACCTACTACGAACGCTGGATCAGCTCGATCACGTCGGCACTGATCCATCGCGGCACCATCACCATCGATGAACTGCGGGCCAAGCTCGCCGATATCGAGCGGCGGCCAGATGGCCCAAAGGCTGGTGCACCATGACTCCCCGCTTCACGGTCGGGGCGCCGGTGAACGTGCGCCGTGGCAACCCGCCGGGCCACATCCGCACGCCCTACTACATCCGTGGCAAGTCGGGCACGGTGGAGCGCATCTGCGGCGAGTTCCGCAATCCCGAGGAGTTAGCCTACGGTCGCAGCGGCGAGCCCAAGCAGGTTCTCTACCGCGTGCGTTTCAATCTGAAGGATGTCTGGGCCGACTATCGCGGACCGATGAGCGACACGATCGACGTCGAGCTCTACGAGCACTGGCTCGAGCCGTCGTCTTGAGGAAGAAGCCATGATGGACAACGTCACCCATACCCACGAAGGCCCCGATCCGCACGCACCGCGCCCGGACCACGACGACACCCTCACCCACCACAAGATGCTGGAGATCGCCGTCCGAGAGCTCCTGATCGAAAAAGGCATCCTGACCGCCGACGAGATCCGCGAGGCCGTCGAGCGGATGGATGCCCGTGGGCCCCATCTCGGGGCGAAGCTCGTCGCAAAGGCGTGGGTCGATCCGGCCTTCAGGGCGCGGCTGGTCGAGAATGGCAGTGTGGCAGCCGAGGAAGCCGGCGTGCAGATGGACCAGCCAACGCGACTCATCGTCGTCGAGAATACGCCCAAGGTACACAACCTCGTCGTCTGCACGCTCTGCTCCTGTTATCCGCGCATGGTGCTGGGCATCCCGCCCGACTGGTACAAGAGCCGTGCCTATCGCAGCCGCGCCGTCCACGAGCCGCGCGCCGTGCTCGCCGAGTTCGGGACGCACCTGCCCGACGACGTGACGGTGCGCGTGCACGATTCGACCGCCGATATGCGCTATCTCGTCCTGCCGATGCGCCCCAGCGGAACCGAAGGCTTCGACGAAGCGAAGCTCGCAGCGCTCGTCACCCGCGATTCGATGATCGGCGTCACGACGCTTTAGGTATTGGCGTCATGGGAAAAGTGGTGTCATCCCGAGCGTAGTGAGGGATCTTTAAAAGCGGTGCTGAGAAGATCCCTCGCTACGCTCGGGATGACATGGTCGTGCGGATCAATGACGCGCCGAACGCCGATCACCGCCAAGCGCTCTTAAGCGACTCGCCGGTCTTCCATTTCTCGACGCCCGCCACGTCGTCGCACGAAAAGGCGTGAGTGTCCTTTCGTGGATTTCCCTCGATCCAGGCGAACATCATGCATTGAGACTGGGGCGTGTCGCCCTGTAGCGTCTGGAGCGTCACCTCGGCCGTCACCGCCTCTCCGGACTTGGCGTCACCGTAGTCCTCGACAGTCGGCTTGACATCGCCGAAGCCGCGGCCGGCTGCCTTGTTGTCGGCGTACCATTTGGCGAACAGGCCGAACTGCTCTCCCGCGATCCCCTTCCCGCCCGCAGCCATATAGGCCGTCAGGTCGCGGACCAGGGCCTCGACCGCCGCCTGCGCCTTGGGTTCGGCTGCCTTGCGGCGCTCGGCCTGCTTGGCCTGCAGCGCCTTGAGCGCATCGGCATTGGACTGCGTCGGCGCCGCAGGCGGCGATGGGGGCGCCGGAGTGCTCGCCGCCGGTGAGGGATTGATGCGCTTGATCGGCACGCGCGCGGCTTCGTTGTTCAAGGCCACCGCTTCGGCCGGCGTAAGCTTGCCGACAGCGGCATAACCATGGCCCTTCTGCCAATTGGCGATGGCTTTCTCCGAGGCATCGGATTGCAGATTGCCGTCGATCGGGCCGTTGTACTTGTCGAGGATGTGCAGGGACTCTTGCAGCTTGCGCCGCTCGGCCTCAGACCCCTTGAGCACGGTCGTGTAATCCGGCGCCGGTGCGTGCCGCGCGGTTGGCTGCGGCGGCGCCGGCTGGGGGGGTGGCGCCGTGCTGCAGCCGGCGGGGTTCTGGAAGCAACGCTCGACCTCGCCCGCGCTCTGGGCCATCGTCACGGCCGGAATCGACAGCAAGACCAGAACGAGAGGCCAAGGCCTCATGTCAAATGCCGCCATACATGTTGGCGGCGAGCTGCGCCGGCAGGCCGATCACCATCACGATCGGCTGGCCGCTCGCGGTCTGCCCGCGGGCAAGGATATGGTCGTTGGGCGCGCCAAGCCGACTGTCATAGTTGCCTCTGCCGCCGAACTTGCCGTTGAAGCAGGACAGCGAAAAGCGACCTATTCCTGTCGATTCATTCGTGAAGGTGCCCTCGCAGACGGGCTGTCCGCTGATGTTCTGGATGGTGAAAGTCACCGACCGGTCGTGCCCGATCAGCGCGCCATAGCGCGCCATGCCGTTGAGGCGCGCGATCCTGCCCTGGCTGTCGCGATAGAAGATCGATGTGGGACCGTAGGCTTGATCGGGCATGGCATCGCGCGGCACGACATAGGTATTGTCGCTGATCACCACCCGGCACTGGCAATTGACGTTGTAGTTCTCCCCCAACGGCCCGAGCTCGGCGAGCTTGTGACTGCAGGCGGAGAGTGCCGTCTCCTGCACCTCGCGCTCGCTCATCTGCCCGCGGGCATAGGTGTCGGCATAAACGAAGGCGCACTGGCGCGGCAACGGGATCGCGATAGCCTTGTGCCTCGCGGCCATGGTGTCGGTGTCCACCCAGTAGCGTTGCGCCATCTCGGGAAAGCGCAGGAAGATGGGGTCACGCCGTTCCGGGCGTCCGTAGGACGAATTGGCCGCATACTGCGCCCAGGCGCCGGGCGCCATCGCCAGAACCAGAACCGCGATGAAAAAAGCGCGAATCATGACCCTCCACCTTCGGCCGCAAAGGTGACCGAAATGCGACCCGGCGGCTAGACCAGCCGACTCTGGTTCTTGGCGGCGCCGATGAAGGAGCTGAACAGCGGATGGGGCGCGAATGGCCGGGATTTCAACTCCGGATGATACTGGACACCGATGAACCAAGGATGGTCGGGGATCTCCACGATCTCGGGCAGGATTCCGTCCGGCGACATGCCGGAGAAACGCAAGCCCACCTGCTCCAGTCGGTCCTTGTAGTTGACGTTGACCTCGTAGCGATGGCGATGCCGCTCGCTGATCACGTCCTGGCCGTAGATCTCGTGCACCTTCGTCCCGGGCCGCAAATGGGCGGGATACGCGCCGAGCCGCATCGTGCCGCCGAGATCGCCGTCCGCCGATCGCGTCTCGAGCTGGTTGCCGCGTATCCATTCCGTCATCAGCCCGACAACCGCATGATCGGTGGGACCGAACTCGCTCGACGATGCGTCCTCGATCCCGAGCAGATTGCGTGCCGCCTCGATCACCGCCATCTGCATGCCGAAGCAGATGCCGAAGAACGGCACCTTGCGCTCCCGCGCGAACTTCACGGCGTGAATCTTGCCCTCGGTGCCGCGCTCGCCGAAGCCGCCCGGAACCAGGATTCCGTTGACGTTCTCGAGGTGGCTGACGGCATCGTCGCGCTCGAAGATCTCCGAGTCCATCCACTCCAGCGATACCTTGACGTTGCTGCCGAAGCCGCCATGCGTCAGCGCCTCGCTCAGCGATTTGTAGGCATCGAGCAACACGGTATATTTGCCAACCACGGCAATGGTCACCTTGCCTTCCGGCTCGCGCACGCCGCGGACGATGCCCCGCCAGCGCTCGAGATTCGGTTCCTTGTCGGCCTCGAGGCCGAAGTAGCGGCAGACTTCGCGGTCGAAGCCCTGCTCGTGATAGGCGACCGGCACCTGGTAGATGGTATCGACGTCGCGCGCCTCGATCACACGCTCGGGCTTCACATTACAGAAGAGCGCGATCTTGCGCCGCTCGTTGGCCGGAATCTCCTTGTCGCCGGAACGGCAGACCAGCAGGTCGGGCTGGATTCCGACGCTCAGCAGCTCCTTGACCGAGTGCTGGGTGGGCTTGGTCTTGAGCTCGCCCGCGGTCGGCACCAACGGTAGCAGGGTCAAATGCACGAACATGGTGCGCTCGCGTCCGAGCTCGTTGCCGAGCTGGCGGATCGCCTCGAGGAAAGGCAATCCCTCGATGTCGCCGACCGTGCCGCCGATCTCGACCAGGACGAAATCCTCGTTCTCGGCATCGGCGACGACGAACTCCTTAATGGCGTCGGTGACGTGCGGGATCACCTGCACCGTGGCGCCCAGATACTCGCCCCGCCGCTCGCGCGCGATCACCGTCGAATAGATGCGCCCGGTGGTGACGTTGTCGCTTTGCTTCGCGTCGACGCCGGTAAAACGTTCGTAATGTCCCAGATCGAGGTCCGTCTCTGCCCCGTCGTCAGTCACGAACACCTCGCCGTGCTGATATGGACTCATCGTGCCCGGGTCGACATTGAGATAGGGATCGAGCTTGCGCAGCCGCACGCGATAGCCGCGCGCCTGCAGGAGCGCCCCCAGCGCCGCCGACGAAAGACCCTTGCCAAGCGAGGAAACCACGCCGCCCGTTATAAAAATAAAGCGCGTCATGGGCTTACAGACTACTCAATCCGATTGGACGCAGCCATGGGGATATCACCCCCGGCGGCGACACTTCGACGAGGGAACGGACGGCTGCGATCATTGTTCCTAGCGGTTGGGCGCGGAAGGCGCGGGCGGCGGGCCGGGCGTGGCGCCGGGCGTCGGCGTCGGGACGGGATTTGCCGGTGCAGCGGTACCCGCCGGCAGATTGTCCATGATCGATGTCGACGACCGCGGCGGGCCGCCGAAGCTCCACGCCATCACGAGGCTCAGGAAGAAGAAGATGCCGGCAAGGATCGCAGTCATGCGTGAAAGCACGTTGGCCTGCCCGCGCACCGAGAAGAGTGCATCGGTCCGCCCCATCCCCAATCCGCCGCCTTCGCTGCGCTGGAGCAGGATGACGACGATCATCGCGGCCGTGACGCCGACGTGGATGATCAGCAGAACCAGCCGCCAATCGTGTAAAAAGCCTCGTACCGCTTCCATTTCTTCCAGCGTCAGGTGGGGGGTCCGGATCAAGCGGGCGCTTCTAGCCTCTTTAGACCGCCTTGGCGATAGCCAAAAATTCGTCGGCTTTGAGGCTTGCGCCGCCAACAAGGGCGCCATCGACGTCGCCCGCCGCGAGGAGTTCCGCCGCATTGTTGCCCTTCACCGAGCCGCCATAAAGAAGACGCACCTGCGGCGCCTCGCTTGTCACGCCGGCCAACTCCTTGCGGATATGCGCGTGCGCATCCGCGACTTCGGCGACCGTCGGAGTCTTGCCTGTACCGATCGCCCATACGGGCTCGTAAGCGACCACGAGCCTGGCGGCGGTGGCCCCGCTCGGAACGCTTCCCTCGAGCTGGCGCGCCAACACCGAGAACGTCCTTCCGGCGTCGCGCTCCTCGAGCGTCTCGCCAATGCAAACGATCGGCACAAGTCCGGCTCGCCATGCCGCTTCCGCCTTCGCCCGTACGATGGCGTCGGTCTCGCCGTGATCGGTCCGACGTTCCGAATGGCCGACGATGACATAGGCTGCGCCCGAATCGCGCAGCATCTCGGCCGCCAGGTCTCCGGTGTGTGCCCCACTCGGCTTGGCATGGCAGTCTTGGCCACCGACCAGGACACCGCTTCCCTTCACCACCTCCGCCACGGCCATGATGAGCGTTGCCGGGGGGCAGACAAGCAGATCGCGGTCCGTCCAGCCCGCTTTCTTCGCGCCGTCCGCGACACCCTTGGCCAGGGCCAGGGCACCGGTCCCGAGGCCGTTCATCTTCCAGTTGCCGGCGATCAGCGGTCGTCTCGTGCGCGCCATGGATTTTCCTCTTTCAGCCTGTCGGCGTGTCTACCGGCCACACGGGTCCCGGTAAAGGGCGGTTGGTTGCCTGTCCGCAGGTCGGGTGCTAGGCATGCGGCCCCATCGTTCCCGCCCTGGCCGCCCCTACTCTGCGAAGCTT
>DATEID010000071.1:0-18730 GCA_035279245.1 Reyranella sp. | reverse complement strand
CTGATCGTCCTGGAGGCGATGAAGATCCAGCATCAGCTCAAGGCGGCCCTCGATGCTACGGTCGAGTCTATCGCCGTGAAAGAAGGTCAACAGGTGAGCAATCGAATGGTCCTGGTGACAATGACCCCGACCGCTCAGCCGGCGTAGTTCGGCGGGACCGGACAGGGCGGCAACAGCTTCTCCAGGACCTTGGCGACGCCCAAAAGCTTCGCCTCGCCCCAGCGCTTGCCGACGAGTTGCAGGCCGATCGGCAACCCTTCCCTCGACAGACCGCACGGCAGCACGATCGAGGGTTGGCCCGTGAGATTGGCAAGAAAATTGTAGGACGTGCCGGTGAGGAAATAGGGATGCTCGCGGCCGTCCACCTTCAGCGGCTGTCCGGACTTCTGTCGCTCGAATGCGATATCGGGGGTCACCGGCATCAGCCAGGCATCGTGGCCGTCGAGAAAGGACTCGCAGCGGCGGATGAGGTCGTCGCGGCGATCGAGCACGGCAAAGAAATCGGCAAGATCGAGCCGCGAGGCGCGCGCCACCGAGCGCAAGCTGGGATCCGGTGCGTCGGTCTTGTCGAAGAAGCGCTGGCGCTCGGCGAGCGGCTGCAGCGCCCGCACCTCGTATTGCAGCAGGTCCGACCAGTCGTCCCAGGCCTGCTGCCAGTCGAGCTCCTCAGGCTCGGCCCGCTTGGTCTTCGCTCCGGCCTTGGCAAGCAGGCGGACAGTCTCCTGTGCCACTCTGACCGTCTCGGCGGAAGCCGGCACCAGCGGATTGCTGTCGATGAAGGCGATGCCCAGCCCCTTGGCGACGAGCTTCGGGGTCGGCCCCAGCGGCACCGGCGCCGCCTCCGCCTCGCTGCCGTCGGGACCGGCGATAATGCGCAACGTGACGTCGAGATCGTCGACGCAGCGGGCCAGCGGGCCATAGACCCCCATGTGGCGCACCGTCAGCGTCTGGCCGGGCAGCCCGGGTACGTGGCCGCGGCCCGGCACGCGCCACTCGGTCGGCTTCAGGGAGAAGATGCCGTTATAGTGCGCCGGATTGCGCACCGAGCCGCCGATGTCGCTGCCCAACTCCAGCGGCGAAAGCCGCGCTGCCACCGCCGTCGCTCCCCCACCGGTCGAGCCGCCGGCCGTGCGCCCGGCGTCCCAGGCATTCTTGGTCGTCCCGAAGAGCGGACTGTCGGTCTGAAAGTCCATGCAGAGCTCGGGCACGTTGGTCTTGCCGAGAATGACCGCCCCGGCCGCCCGCAGCCGCGCCACCGCACTGGCATCGGCCGAGGCGACATTGTCCTTGAGCGGCGGGAAGCTGGACGTCGTCAAGAGGCCTTCGACATCGAACGCTTCCTTGATGGTGATCGGGACACCATGTAGGGGGCCAAGTGTCGCGCCCTTCCGCAAGACGGCACGGTCGGCGGCGCGCGCCGCCCTCAGCGCCTTTTCACGATCCACCACCACCAGCGCATTGAGCGGACCATTCAGGCGGGCGATCCGTTCGAGATGCGCCTCGGTCGCTTCGCGTGAGGACAGCCGGCCGTTTCGTATGGCGCGGGCGAGCCGCGTAGCGGTCTCGAAACACGGATCCATGCATGCCTCCCCTGCGACGCGGCTAGACTAGCCGCGTCATCGGTGCCCGGCTATAGAGCCCAAGGGAAACTTGGGGACCACATGAACCCGGCTCAAAACCCGCTGTTCTCCATGGCCGCCAGCGGCACCACTGCTATCAATTGCATCTGACGATGGCGACGTTCATTCTCGTCCACGGTGCGTGTCATGGCGGCTGGTGCTGGGAGAAGGTGACGCCCATCCTCGAACGTCATGGGCACAAGGTTTGCGCGCCCGATCTTCCCGGCTTGGGCAAGGATCAGACGCCGCCCGCCAATGTCACGCTCGCCGATAACGTGGAAAGGATCTCGCGCCTTCTCGACAAGATGGAGGAGCCGGTCGTGCTGGTCGGCCATGCGCTGGGTGGCGTCACCATCAGTCAAGTGGCGGAAGCCCGCCGCCGCAAGCTCAAGGCGTTGGTCTATGTCTGCGGATTGATGCCGCCCTCGGGCAAGTCGAGCCGCGAGATGACGGCCGGCGATCCGGACATGCTGTTCCGCCGCTCGCGCGAGATCAGCCCGGACGGACTGACCTACAAGTTTGCGCGCTCGCAGCTTCCGGCGCTCTTCTACGCCGACGTCTCGCCCGAGGACCGTTACCGCGCCATGGAGCGTCTGCGCCCGCAGCCCATCTCGATCTCCAAGACGCCGGTCACCCTGACCGAAGAGCGCTATGGTTCGGTGCCGCGCTGGTACATCGAATGTACCCAGGACCTCGCGATCCGCATCGCCCGCCAGCGCGCCATGGTGAAGGAACTGCCCTGCAAGGTGATCACCATGGAATGCGCTCACTCGCCCTTCTACAGCCAGCCCGAGGAGCTGGCGCAGCACCTGGAGACGATCGCCAGATCCTAGATGCATGAGGCGAAGCCCGTGTCATCCCGAGCGCAGCAAGGGATCTTTGGGCAGCGTTGCCAAAGATCCCTCGCTGCGCTCGGGATGACACAGTTGTGGTCAAGCGCCTGACCCTGTTTCTTGTTGATAGCTCCCTCAATCGAAGAAGGCGAAGGTGCGGACTTCGATGCTTTGGCGAGGTCTGGAATCGACCGGCGACGACGGATCGTCGAATGCCGAATGCAGCGAGAACCGCGCCCGGCCATCCTTCGCCGAGTCGTAGCATTTGATGATGATTGCCTCGTCCCGGGTCATTGCCGGGAAGTAGTGCCACTGGTGGTCGGCGTTGTAGACACCTTGGTAGATCTCGCCGACACGGTCGGCATAAACGAGATCGCAGACGGCAAGATCGCGTGGCGCAATGGTCTGTGCATCGACGAGACCGAGCGGCGCCATCTCGACCGGATCGTGCGCGATGTTGCGCCAGACATTGTATTCGGCGAACCGCTTGCCCAGCCGCGCTTGCGCTTCGTCGGGCGGCAGGAGATCGCGCACGCGCTGCGGGCCCGATCTCTCGGTGTAATCGTTGTGCACACTGCGCACCGGTGTCCGCAAACCGCGCTCGACGGCGCGATCGGCGGTTCGCACCGTGTGGTCGAAGATCACGACCTTCGAGGCACCGGTCTCACGCTTGATCAGCGCCTCGACCTCTGGAAAGTAGATCGTGCTTACTTGCCGTTCATCGTAGAAGTCGCGCACCTGCGTGTCGTGCGACGTCAGGATGAAGGCCTGTCTGTCGAGCGAGAAGCTACGCGCAAGCGTGCGCCCATCGCGGATACGAACCGTGAAGTCGCGATAGTTGCCTTCGCGCCGCGGGATTCCTGTCCCCGGCGGCGGATTGAAGGTCACCGGCTTGACGCTGAGATCGGCGAGATAGTTGACTGGCGCTTCGACCCAGGCCGGGACTGGCGCGGCATGAGTAGAGTCGGCAAGGCGAGCTTCAGACATGATCGGTACCCGTTTCGAGAGCAGCGCTCCTCCTCAACATCGGGTGCAAGGATAGTCAGCCCAAGAGCGCGACCCCACGAGAAGAATTCATGGGGTCATTCGTGCCTCAGGCCGCGAGCTCGAGGATCTCCACGACCTGAGCGGGCTGCTTGATGGGGCGCGGGTTATTGAGCACCGCCCGATCGTGCATCGCCTTCTCCGCGATCTCCTGGAAGCGGTCCCTGCCGACACCCACATCGGCCAGTCGTTTCGGCAGTCCGAGCGTATCGACCAGCTCGGCCACCAGGTCGGCCGCCGGCACGTCACGCCGGCCGAAGGCCTCGCTCACCCGCTTCTGCCGATCGGCATTGGCCGGCAGGTTCCAACGCAGCACCGACGGCAGCATGACGCAGGACGTGTGGCCGTGCGGCACATGGCAAGCGGCGCCCAGCACATGGCCGATGCCATGGCTGGCGCCCACGCCAACGCCCGACGTACCGGCCCCGATCGAGAGCCACATGCCGAATTGCAGGTCGAGCCGCGTTTCCAGGTCGTCCGGCCGCTCCTTGTGCGCCGGCAAGGCCTTCGCCAGAAGCTTCAGCGCCTCGCTTGCCGTGCCGATCGCGAAAGGATGCGCTTGCTGCGAGCACAGTCGTTCGACCGCGTGATCGACGGCCTTGATGCCGGTCGAAAGCATGAGATCCATGGGCGTGGCGAGCGTCGCGGCCGGATCGAGTACGATCACCCGCGGCACGATCAGGCGGTGCCCGAAGCTTTCCTTGATGCCGTAGCGCAGATCGGTAACGCCGGCAAAGGCGTTGAACTCGGCCGCCGACAGGGTGGTCGGCACCGCAATCATACGAACAGCGTCCGGCGGTGGCCTGATCGCCTCCGCCGGCGGCGCCGCCCCGTCTTTCGGCCGCCCTGCGCGGTAGGCATCGAGACCCTCGATCGTCGTCGCGTTCTGCCAAAGGGCGATCAGCATCACCTTCGTGGCGTCGATCACCGAGCCGCCCCCCACCGCGACAATCAGGTCGGCTGCCGCCTCGGCGGCGAGCTTCGCGCCCTCGATGACGCAAGGCCGCGGCGAATGGGCGGTGATACCGGCATATGTACCGACATGCCGCTCGCCCAGCGCCTTCACGACATCCGCCACCAATGCGCTTTGCGCCACCGATTTCGATGTCGTGACGAAGACTCGCTTGGCACCCAGGCGCTCCGCCTCGGCGAGCACGGCTGCACCGGCAGGTTTGCCATAGACCACCCGTTCGATGTCCTGATGGCCATGAATGCCGCTCAGCATGTCGTTCTCCCTGGCAATCGGGCGACGGTACCGGCCTGTTGTCCCTTGGTCTATAACCGCGCCTCCTGACCGGGTTCGAGGAGTGGAATCAGATGCCTCTGGGCAGCAAGGGCGCATTGGAAGGGTTGAAGGTCGTCGATCTGTCGCGGGTGCTGGGTGGCCCCTATTGCGGTCAGATGCTGGCCGACCACGGCGCCGAGGTGATCAAGATCGAGCCGCCTCAAGGCGACGAGACGCGGACGTGGGGTCCTCCCTTCGACCAGGAAGGCATCTCCGCCTATTTCGCCGGCATCAACCGCAACAAGCGCACCATGGCTCTCGATCTCTCCAGGCCGGAAGGTCGGGACGTGCTGTTGCGCCTCCTCGAAGGCGCCGACGTGCTGATCGACAACTTCAAGACCGGAACGATGGAGAAGTGGGGAATCGGCTATGCCGACACGCTCTCCAGGAAATTTCCGCGACTAATCCATGCCCGCGTCTCGGGCTTCGGTTCCGATGGTCCGCTGGGCAGCCTGCCGGGCTATGACGCCATCGTCCAGGCTTCGTCCGGCCTGGTCTCGGTCAACGGCTCGCCGGACAGCGGCCCGGTACGGATCGGGGTTCCCGTCGTGGATCTCTCGACCGGCATGAACGCCTGTATCGGCATCCTGATGGCGCTCTATGAGCGCAACCGGTCGGGCAAGGGCCAGTTCATCGATGCGACGCTCTACGACAGCGCGATCGCGCTCCACCAGCCGCACGCACCGAACTACTTCATGGCCGGCCTCCGGCCAAAGCTCGTCGGCAACAGTCATGCCAGCCTCGCGCCCTATGCCAACTTTCCCGCCAGGAACGGCAACATCGTGGTCGGCGCCGGCAACGACGGGCAGTTCCGCAAGCTTTGCCAGATGCTGGGCAAGCCGGAGTTAGCGGACGATCCACGCTTCAAGACCAACAAGGACCGTGTCGCCCATCGCCCGGAGTTGGAGGCCGAGCTCCGAGAGCTCCTGAAGGATCGCGACGCCGACACCTTCTCGCAGGAGCTGATGAAGGGCGGCGTCCCATCAGGCGCGGTGCTCGAAGTGCCCGAAGTGATGGAGCATCCGCATACCCGGCATCGCGGCATGGTGTGGGAAAAGGACGGCTACCGCAATGTCGGCAATCCGGTGAAGCTCTCTCGCACGCCGGCCGGGGTGCGCAGCAAGCCCAGGAAGTTCGGGCTCGACACGAAGGCCGTGCTGGCCGAGTGCGGCTACTCGGAGGCCGAGATCGACAAACTGATCGCCTCGGGCATCGCGCTCACGGAACTCCGAAAGGGCTGACGGAAATCGTCGAAATTCCAGTCCGCACTTCTGGAGGAAAGCGCACCCTCGCGCCTTGTGAAGGCAGGGAATCCCTGCTCTGCTTTGCCGAAGACAATCGGGGGAACAGACGTGGCGGACTACGACTACATCATCGTGGGCGCGGGCTCGGCGGGCGGTACGCTGGCCGCCAGGCTGAGCGAAAATCCAAACACCAGGATCCTGCTGCTGGAGGCCGGCGCAGCCAGCCATCCTTATGCTCGCATGCCGCTCTCCTTCGGTCTCCTGATCGACAATCCCGCCGCCAACTGGCTCTACCAGTCGGAGCCTGAGCCCGGCACCGCCAACCGGGTCATTCCGGTGCCAAGAGGCAAGCTGCTCGGCGGATCGAGCTCGATCAACGGGCTGGTCTGGGTGCGCGGCCAGCCGCTCGACTACGACACCTGGGCGCAGATGGGGTGCCGCGGCTGGAGCTGGCGGGACGTGGCGCCGGTCTTCACCCGCATCGAGAATTTCGTCGATGGCGACGGCAGCAACGGCCGCGGCACGGCGGGCCCGCTCAAGGTATCGACGGTGCCCGACCAGAACCCGCTCTACGACGCCTTGTTCAAGGCTGCCGTGGCGGCCGGCTACAAGCTCAATCCCGACTACAACAGCGAAGACCAGGAGGGCGTCGTCAAGACGCAGACCTCGATCTACAAGGGCCGGCGCATGAGCGTCGCGCACTGCTACATCGAGCCGGCGAGGAAGCGCTCGCGCAACCTCAACGTCGTGACCAACGCCCATACGCTGCGCGTTCTGCTCGACGGCAAGAAGTGCACCGGCGTCGAGTACGAAAAGGACGGCAAGGTCGTTCAGGCGCGGGCTCGTGAGACGATCGTGTCCGCTGGCGGTGTCGCGAGCCCGCAAATCCTCGAGCTGAGCGGCATCGGCCAACCCGACCTGCTGCGTCGGCACGGTATCGAGGTGAAGCACGAACTCCCCGCGGTCGGTGAAAACTTCCGCGACCACATCAACGCCCGCATCGTCTGGCGGGTGAAGGATCGCAAGGTTTCCTACAACCACATGGCTCGTGGCGTCGGCGCCGCGACGCAGATGGTGAAGTATCTGGCGACTGGCGGCGGCTTCATGAGCCTGCCTTCGGCGCCGCTGCTCGCCTTCCTGCGCACCCGCCCCGAGCTGGCCACACCGGACGTGCAAATGCACCTCGTGCCCTACTCGATCAAGGATCCCAAGACGCGAAAGCTGCAGGATTTTCCGTCGATGACGATCGCCTGCTACCAGCTTCGTCCGGAAAGCTTGGGGTCGATCCACATCAAGTCGCCGGATCCCAGGGCGCAACCCGCCATCCGCTTCAATTTCCTCGCCGACCCGATCGACCAGCGGGCGATGGCCGACGGCTTTCGCATGATGCGGAAGATCGTCGACGCAGCGCCCATGGATGCATACCGCGATTCCGAGTTTTCGCCCGGACCGGCCGTCCGGTCCGACGAGGAGATCCTGGCCTGGATCCGCAACAACTCGCAGACCGCCTACCACCCGATCGGCACATGCCGGATGGGACCGGGCCCCAATACGGTGGTCGACGACAAGCTGAAAGTGCACGGCCTCGAGGGACTTCGGGTCGCCGATGCCTCGATCTTCCCGACCATGCCTTCCGGCAACACCAATGCCCCTTCGATCATGGTCGGCGAGAAGGCGGCCGATATCCTCGCGGGACGCTCGTGATCACCGTCTGGTCACCGCATCCTTCGCTACGGTCGGCATAACATTGCTTCTTATCGAGGGCGAAAACGCATACGAAAACGCACACATGGTCGACGTGAACAGCACCTATGCGGAAGCGCGGCACGCTCTGCGTGCCATCTGCCCCAAGCCGATCCTGAACTGGCGTGAGGCTCGCTATTACGGTCGCTACGGCGAGATCGAGCTCCATCTTCTCGATTTCCTGTGCCGTCGCAATCGCGACGCGATCGATGTTGGCGCCAACGACGGCTGCTACGTCCATTACATGCGACGCTGCGCCCGCCATGTCGTGGCCTATGAGCCCATGCCGCATCTCGCGGCGGCCTTGCGAACCAAGTTTCCGGCGAAGGTGCAAGTCGAGGCGATGGCGCTGTCCGATGACAGCGGAACGGTCGAGTTGAGGATGCCATTGGTCGACGGTGTACTCGTCGAGGGATGCTCGACGATTTCGTTCGATGCCTCGGCGACCTATGCCGCCTACGAAAGCGTCGAAGTGCCGATGGCCAGGCTCGACGACGTCTACAAGGGCGAGGTCGGCTTCATCAAGATCGACGTCGAAGGGCACGAGCAGGCCGTGCTCGATGGCGCCACAGAAACAATCCAGCGCTGCATGCCGAGGTTGCTCGTCGGCATTTACGAACGCCTGTCACCGGGCGGGATCGACCGCGCGCGAAGCTATTTCACGGAATTCGGTTACCGGGGATTCTTCATTCACAACGGTAACCTGAAGCCAATGGAACGGTTTTCCGTCGAGAGGATGCAGCGCCCCGACAATCTGCCCAAGCTCACGGCATCCCTGGCCGAGCGGGAGCGCTTCGGACGCTATCTCTACAACTTCATCTTCCTGCCGCCGGACGAGCCGCAGGCGACCTTGTGGAAAATGTCCGAACGCCTCTACCGGCTTTCGGCTCACTAAGATCATCGACATCGGGCCGGCCGGCGAGCCCCGCCCGGCCCACCGAAATGGCAGCCTTAGTCCGCGGCGGCCTCCACGGCATTCGCCAGCGTGACAGCGGACGCACTTGGCTTGCGGCGCGCGCGGACACGGCGGACATGGCCGAGTAGATGCTGGCCGATGCGATCCCAGTCGAACCTTACGGAGCACGCCTCGAACGCGGCGATCTGGCGTCGGTTGAGCGTGTCGAAGTCGTCGATCAGTCGGACGATCGCCGACGTCAAGTCTTCATGGCTGTCGAACAGCTCGATGCTGCGCCCGTGCTTGAGCGGCATGCCGGGAAGCGCAACACGCATCGCCAGAATCGGCACACGATTGAATACGTAGTCCAGCCCCTTGAGCTTGAAACCGCCCAGGAGATCGATCACGAGCGCAAGCCTGGCGGCGGCCATGTAGGGCAGCACGTTCTCGACGCGGCCTTCAAAGCTCACCGAGGGATAGCGTCGGCGCAGATCGGTCAGGTAATCCGGGTCGATCTCGCCGACGAATTGCAGATCTACCTTCGCCGCCGCCAAAGCGGACGCAGCCGTTGCCAGGAACCTCTCCAGCGCGACCCGCTTGGGCGGCCAGTTGAAGCTTCCCACGACGACGGCCCGGCGCGGCACATTTCCATCGATGATGCGTGAGACGACTCGATGGCCACCGTAACCGGGCGGCAGGAAAGCGACGGGCTTTCCGCCGGCGTCGGCAACGAAGCGCCGACAGTCGTCCGGCGTATTGGAGGTCACGAGATCCGACGCGGCAATGAGCGAGCGTTCCAGCCTGCGAGCCTTGACGAAGTCGAGCTCCTTTAGGACGCGGCGCACACCGCGGCTCTCGTCGGCGATCCGCCGAGCTGCCGTCACCTCGTGATTGTGGGCGAGATAGACGACCTTGGGCGGCCGCGCCGTACGTGCGCAATGATGCCGCACCGCATCCAGGGCCCATCCGGCGCAGATGCTGTCGAAGACGACCGCATCCCACGCGCGCGCCTCGAGCGTCGCCGCAAGCGTGCGCGCCATCGGAGCCGAGATGCCGCGCAGGGCCACTTCCGGCATGGGATGAAGCAGACGCCGCCAACGCGGCAAGCGCTCCTCCTTCACCAGCCGCCATATGAGATCATGCTCGTCATCGGGAACGGCTGCCTTTTCCATGCGCGACAGGCCGACGATGCACAGGGACGCTCCGGCCGACCGCATTGCCTGGATAAGTCCCTCGGAGTAGATGAGCTGACCGTTCGTTGCCGGTTCAGGATCCGCAAGCGTGATCCAAAGGCAATGCATCGTTTCCCCCAAGCTGCTCCGCGAGCACAAGATGCGAAGACATTCGCACGCTGACCAGTGACCAAGAAGGGGCGGCGAGTGCACTCGGGTCGACTAACACCGGCCACAAAGAGGCCACTGGCTACAGACGTCCAACACACGTCTGATGGCGCGAAGCTGATTGTGTTTGGGGTGTGCGGTCGGCGAAGAGTATCCCGAAGGAGGGCTCGATGTCTTTGTCCATTGCGGAAGCGCGGCCGGTTGGGGACGGCGCGCTGGATGGGGGAGATGAATTTGTTTGCAGTACTTCAGAAAGCCTGATCGCCGCCATCGAGAAGTGCCTCGACAATGGCTTGGGCACATGCCTGGTCGTCGGCGACAAGCGTCATGTCGTCGGCCGCATCTCCCTCGATGATATCGGCAAAGCCGTCCTCGAGGGCGCGTTGCTCGATCCCGGCCTCGACAAGCACATCCAACGGTTCTCACATCGGTTGCACAACGATGCGTCTGTCGACAAGGACGTGCTACGGCCGGTCGTCGATGCCTCTGGCCGCCTTGTCGGCGTCGACATCGATCGGTCGTCGCAGCGCATCCAGGTTGCCCGGCCCGACATGAGCCACCGGGAGTTCCGGTCGATCCTCGACGCCTTCCTATCCTCCTGGATCTCCAGCAAGGGCCCCTACGTCGACAAGTTCGAGCAGGAGTTCCGGGCATTCATCGGCACGGATCACGGCGTCGCCGTCTCCAACGGCACCGTGGCGCTCCATCTCGCCCTGCTGGCGCTCGGCGTCGGTCCGGGCGACGAGGTGATCGTCCCTGATCTCACCTTCGCGGCGACCATCAATGCCGTCCTGTTCTGCGGTGCGATACCTGTCATTGTCGACGTCGACCGGCGGACATGGGGTATCTCGCTTGCTGGCATCCAGCAGGCCGTGACGCCGCGGACCAAGGCAATCATCCCGGTCCATCTCTATGGCCGACCGGCGGAGATTGGACCGATCGCCGCGTTTGCGGCCAAGCGCGGCATCGGCATTATCGAGGATTGTGCCGAAGCCCACGGCGCACGCTACGCCGGTCGCCCGGTTGGTCAGTTCGGCGACGTTGCCTGTTTCTCGTTCTACGCCAACAAGATCGTGACGACAGGCGAAGGTGGCATGTGCCTGACGAACTCGCCCGAGCTCGCGCAGTCGATCCGCTTGCTGCGCGATCACGGCATGACGCCCAGCCGGTCCTACTGGCATGAGCGCGTGGGCTACAATTATCGGATCACCAACCTGCAAGCCGCCATCGGCTATTCGCAGCTCTGGCGCATCGAGGAGGTCCTCGATCGCAATCGCGAAATCGCTAGCGCGTACCAAACGGCGCTCAAGGGAATCCCGGGCGTCAAATTCCCGCCATCGATGGACCCGATCTACGAGCCCGTCGTTTGGCTCGCATCGGTACAGGTGCCTGCGGCCAAGCGAGACCAGCTTCTGATGGCCGCGAGCGAGGCCAAGATCGAGATGCGGCCATTCTTCCACTCGCTCTCCACGCTGCCGCCGTACGAAAAGTATGCCCGGGTCTGTCCCAACAGCCTCGAACTCTCCGCCACCGGCATCAACCTGCCGACCTCCCGCGCCGTGGACGACCAGGTCATCGACCGTATTGCGAAAGTGTTCCGTAATGTGCTGGGCTGAACCGCATTCTCGTCGTGAGTTCTCGTCCATCGTTGTAGGCGGCGGCCCAGGCGGCCTCGGCCCGCTCCTGTGGGCCGCACAACAAGGGCTTCTCGAGGCGTGGCTCGATCAGGGTGTCGCCCTGGTCGAACGCACCGGCCGGCTTGGCGGGACGTTGGGTCGCTATGGCATCAACTCCGACTCGCTTGGCGGCTCCTATCTCGAGTGCCTCGACGCCAAAGGCTGGCCGGCTGCCTTGCAGCATCTGCGCCATGATCCGGTGACGCTGGAGATGCAGCTCTACCGGACGAGCTATCCGCCGCTTCCTCTGGTGAACCGCTACATGGGACGCGTCGGGCTCGCGGTCGCCAACATGTTTGCCGGCCATCCGAACTCGACGCTTCACTTCGACACGGCAGCGCAGTCGGTGCATCTCTGCGACGACGGGAAAGTAGCCGTCGTCGTGCACAGCCAAAGCGAACGGCCGAGAACACTCGTCGCCCGCTCCGCGGTGGTCGCCTTGGGCGGCCGGCAGCACTGGCGGGACGAAATGGCTACACCGGACCTCAAATTCGTCGACTGCAAAACTCGGCAGTTGCTGCCGTCGAACGAGCTCTTGACCCACGATGGCCTTGCCAAAGCCAACGAAATCATCCGCGGTGCCGGCGGTCGATCGATCGTGATCGTCGGCGGCGCGCACAGTGCCTACGCCGCGGCCTGGGCACTTCTGCAGCTTCCAGCCGCGGCATCTCTGAAGGACGGCCAGATCGTCATCCTGCAGCGCCGGCCGCCACGCATCTTCTATCCCGATCGAGCGGCGGCGATTGCCGATGACTATCCGTTCGAGGAGGGCGATATCTGCGTACGGACGCAGCGCGTCAATCGCATGGGCGGCATCAGGGGCCATGGCCGGGACATCTGGCGCCAGATCGCCCGCAAACCCAACGTATCGCCGGAATCGCGCGTGGCCGTGCTGGCGCTCCAGGACTTCTCCACCGCCCGGTTGCGCACCGCGCTGGAGGAGGCGGCGCTGGTCGTGCCGTGTCTCGGCTATCGATCGGCGACCATGCCCATCTTCGACCAGGCTGGCCAACGGCTGACGCTGAAGGCGGACATCAATGGCGATGCGGTCGACGGCGATTGCCGCCTTCTCACAGCGGACAGCAGACCGTTGCCAAACGTGTTCGGTATCGGCCTCGGCAGCGGCTTCCGGCCAACGCAGGCCATGGGCTGCGAGCCGAATTTTCGAGGCCAGGCCAACAGCCTGTGGATGTACCAGAACGACATCGGCGCTGTGATCTATCGCGAAATCCAGGCGCTTATGGGCCACGAGCGTGTAGAGCAGGAGCAGATAGCGACCGTCGCGGCCTGAGTTCCCTTCAACCGGCAAGCTTCTTCTTGACATCCTCCGGGATGGCGATGGCCTTGAGCGAACGGGCGTCGCCTTCCTTGCGGGCCCAGATGCGGGTTTCACTGCCTTCGGCGGCGATCTGCCCTGTCCGGTCGCGAAAGACATGGCGGATCGTAAAGGAGCTGCGGCCAAGCTTGTCGATGCGGCTTTCGATGGTGAGCTTCTCGCCGTGCTGGGACGGCCTGTGGAAGGCGCACTCGGCCGCAACCAGCGGTGTGCCCTCCTTCCATTGACCACTGCTGACGTCGTCGCGTTTCAAGCCGGCCGCCAGGAACAGGCGGTAGGTCGCCTGATCGAGCCACCGGAAATAGGACGGATAATAGACGATACCGGCGGGATCGCAGTCGCCCCATTCGACGGTGATCTCGTGGCGGCTGGCAAACGGCATCGCTATTCCGCTGCCCGCTGCAAAACCGCGCCCGAAGCGGCGATGGATGCGAGCGTGCGCGACAGGGATTCCCCGTCGGGATCGGCCAGTGCGGCCACCCGCGCGCTGGCGACGGCATCACAGGCCGCCTTCGGCGACAGCCGCCCCGCCAGCGCCGGCTCGACGACCTCCGCGACGATGCGACGATAGTTGCCCAGCCCGCGCTTGAAGGTATCGCCATAGCCTTTGATCAGACGCGCCAGCTCGGCCACCTCGCTCGCCAGCTCGAGGCTGATCGCTGCAGTAGCACCGATGAGGCTGAGCCAACGCTCGATCTCGGCCTGCTCCTCGAGATAGCGAAAACTTCTCGGCCGCCACCAGCGCAGGGAGGCGAGCATGCGCAGCCGGGCGAAGCCCCAGACGGTGGTGGTGCGCACGCGCAATGGAAAATGGAGCTTGTCCAGACGTCCGGTCCTTTCCGCCCAAGCAAGGATGCGCCGTGCAAGGCCCGGCGGCAGGATGGCGCAAATCTCCTCCACGCCAGGCTTGAAATGCTCGGTGAGCGCGATCGGCTCGTCAGGTTTGGCTCGCACCTCGGTACGCACCCGCTCGAGCCGCTCCCGTGCGGTCTTGGCCTGCGCCACGCGGATCACATCCTCGAACGACATGCGCACGGCGAGGTGCCGCGCCGTCTCGCGCAACAGCTCGGCCGAGCCAAAGGCATTGATTCTGTCGAGGCGGTCGACATAGAGCGTCGCATAACGTCGATCCTGATAGGCGGTGAGCCGGCGGATGCCCTCCTCCACCATGTCGAGCGATGCCGCCGGATAACTTCGGCGAGCGTGTTCGATCAGATCCTCGGTGCCCCGGGCGCTTGCCTGGCGCTTGCGGTGCTCGCGCACCACCTGGGCGAGCTCGCCGCGCGCGTGGCCGCGGCCGAAGGCGAAGCCCGCCAGATTGGCATCGACAGCCTTGCCCCCTTCTCGGATCGCCAGCTCGAATGCCTGGTCGGGAATGGGCAGCTTGCCGGCCCCGGCAAGGGCACCCAACAAGACCGCATTCAGCACACCGCCCGACTCCTCCGCCGCCTGATCCATGTCGAACAGGACCTGCGCCTTGCTGCGCTCCCTCACGGCGCGCAGAAGACGCCCCACATCGAAGCTGCCATCGCCCATGGCCGACCGTTCGCCGATCGCCAGCACGCGGTGTGTCGAGGCGATGAGGGTGGTGCGGTCCGGTGTGACGAAGCCGTTGAAGATCATGCGGCCAGCTTCGAGGAGCTCGGTGGCGAGCGCCACGTCGACCTCGCCCATCGCTGGATTGAGCGCCAGCGCAGCCGGCGCCGGCCCCGGCGTCGGCATGACCTCGAGATAGTAGGTCGTGGCGCCGGTGCGCTGCGCCACACCCGGGATCTGCGTCGCCTGCACGGCCAAGCCCTGGCTGTGTGCCGCGCTGACGATCCAGTCACATAATACGCCACCGCCATCGCCGCCCAGGGCGCCGATAAGGATGGTGATGGGCTTCATGCCAACGTCCTTGTCCATGCCAGGGCGTCGATCACCGCCGACCGCAGCCGCCACACGAGGCGGTCCCACCATGTCGGGTTCTGGATGATGTCGGCCTTGTAGAAGGACGGGCAGAGCACGGCCGCATCGGCGACCTCGCCACACAGCCCGCAGCCGACGCAGCCGTTGTTCACATGCGCCACCGGATCGGTACGCAATGGATCCGGGCTGGGCTTCACCACCAGCGACGGACAACCCGACAGCCGGATGCAGGAATGATCGCCGGTGCAGACCTCGTCGTCGACGCCGAATCGCGTGCGCACCACGCGTTCACCGCGCTTGAGTCGCTTGGCGATCTCCGGCCGAATGCGGCGCTGGCGGGCGAGCTGGCATTCGCCGTCGGCAACGATCACCTTGAGGCCGGCATGCTCCGTGCTCATCGCCTCGCGCAACGTCTTGAGCATCGTGCCGACATTGTAAGTGCGGATCGTGCGTAGCCATTTGACGCCCATCGCCCTCAGGGTCGCGGCGATGTCCGACGTCGTCTCGCCGTCGCGGCGATTGCCCGCGGTGTTGGGAATGAACTGCGCACCGGTGGCCGACGTGTAGCCGTTCTTCATGATCACCAGCACGCGATCACCGCGATTGAACATCGAGGAGGCCACGCCACTCAACAAGCCGTTGTGCCAGAAGCCGCCGTCGCCCATGACGGAGATGGTGCGCTTCTGCATGACCGGCGCCACCGCGCCTGCGGCGGCGAGCGACATGCCGAAGCCCAGGATCGAGTTGCCGAGATTGAACGGCGCCAGGGTCGCGAACGAGTGGCAGCCGATGTCGCTCGAGATGTGGACCTTGCCGACTTCGCGCTCGAGCAGCTTGATGGCCGAGAAGACCGGGCGTTCGGGACAGCCGACGCAGAAGCCGGGCGGCCGCAGCGGCAACGCACCGCCGAGCAGGCGTTGCGCTTCGGCTCGGCCGGCGCGTGCGGCCTCGAACCGCTCGCGTGGCCCCGAGAGATCGATGTCGTTGGCGGATTGCGCGAAAAACTTCAGCAGGCCTTCCGTCATCACCTCGGCGGTGTATTCGCCCGCCATCGGCAGCACGTCCTTGCCATGGATGCGCGTGTCGATATCGCGCTTGCGCAACAGGGCGTTCACCGCCAGCTCGATATAGTCGGGCCCACCCTCCTCCACGATCAGCACCGCGCGCTTTCCCTTGCAGAAGTCGGCGATCTGGTCGGGCACCAGCGGATGCGTGACGTTCAACACCAGGGTTGGGATCTTGCCCTCGACCTCCAACCGGTCGAGGCCGCGCATCAGGACATTGGTGATGCCGCCTTGCACGATGATGCCGAGGTCGGACCGCTCGCCCGGCAAGAGCTCGTTCAAGCCCTGCTCGACGATGAAGCGCTGCGCGGCCGGCAGGCGCACGTCGACCTTGAGCTTCTCCTGCGCATAGGTCGAGGGCGGATGCGAGATGCGGTCGTAGTTGTGCGGCGCCGGATCGGCGAGCCGATGGTTGCGTGAGATGGAAGGCGGCTTGTTGTCCTTGGCAACGAACTCGCCGGTGACATGGCACGCGCGGATGCGCAGCTCCATCATCACGGGGGTATTGCTGGCCTCCGAGAGCTCGAACGCCTTCTCCGTGCAGCGCACGATGGTGGGCAGCGACGGCCGCGGATCCATCAGCCAGACCGAGCATTTCAAGGCATAGGCGTGCGATCGCTCCTGGATCACCGAGGCACCCTCGCCGTAGTCCTCGCCCACAACGATCACGGCGCCGCCGATCACGCCGGGCGAAGCGAGGTTGGAGAGAGCGTCGGCCGCGACATTGGTGCCGACGATCGACTTCCAGGTGACGCATCCACGCATCGGATAGTTGATCGAGGCGCCCAGCAGAGCCGCCGCCGAGGCCTCGTTGGTGCAAGTCTCGAGATGGACGCCGAGCTCGTCGAGCAGGTCCTGCGATTCGATCAGCACGTCGACCAGATGCGAAACAGGCGCGCCCTGATAACCGCCGACATAGGCGACGCCCGACTGCAGGATCGCCTTGGTCACCGCGAGGATTCCCTCGCCGCGAAAGACCTCGCCATTGCCCAGCTGGAGCGCGCGGACTTCCTCGCGGAACGACCTTTCCGGGTTGGTGCGTTGGGCGACCGGAAGCTGGGGCTGATCGAGCATAGCCGAAGTCTACTGTCCGGCCGTCGCGGATGTCAGCTTCATTGTCAGCCGGCCATGCCGCCGGTGACGCTCAGCATCGCCCCGGTGGTGAAGCTGCTCTGGTCCGACGCCAGATAGAGCACCGACCGGGCGATCTCGCGCGGAGTGGCATGGCGCCCGAGCGGAATCAGCTCGTTGAACATCGCGGTCGCATCTCGCTTGAGAATGGCGCCCAGATCGTTCTCGAGGCCTGCCTGAAAGGAATTGTCGGTCGGGCCGGGATGGATGGTGTTGACCCGGATTCGGCGCGCCGCTGCCTCCCTGGCAACGCAGCGCATGAGGCCAATTTGGGCAATCTTCGCGGTGATGTAGGCCGTGGCACCCGGATCGCCACGGAAGGCGGCAACACTCGATGTGATGATGATGCTGCCGCCGTCGTTCATGCGCGGCAGGCCATACTTGCAGGCATTGTAGGCTCCCCTGACATGAACTGCCTGAACACGGTCGAACACCTCGTCGGGATAGTCGACGATGGGTGCGATGACACCGGCATTGCCGGCATTGCTGAACAGCACATCGATCTTGCCGAAGGTCGCGACCGCCTCGTCGAGATAGGTGCGCGTGTCGTCCGCCCTGCTCACGTCGGCAACGCTCCAGGCGACATCATCGTTGTCCAGTTCTGCGGCCGCGGCGCTCAGGGCCTCCTCGTTGAGGTCGACCAGGAACACCTGCGCACCTTCCTCAAGGAACAGTCGTGCGCTCTCGAGGCCGATGCTGCCGGCGCCGCCGGTCACGACGCATACCTTGTCCTGCAGCTCTTTCATAACGGCAAGCTTCACGAGCCGTTCGCACTCCGTCAACCACATCCGACGCGTTTACATACGGCGGCGGCGCCTATCGGGCCGACCGTCGCGGATGCCGGCTGCCCGAGCCTGCGCCAGCAGCGCGCGGAATGGTGCAAGCAACCTCTCTCGCACTGTTGGATCGTCTTCCAGTACCGCCAACGCGAGCGCAATGGCCTCCAGCGTCGAAACGGCATCGGGTCGTGCCTCGCGGCGCAGGTCGCCATAGAGCGAGGGGCCGTCCGGCACGACCACGAAACGCCGGAGCTTGGTGAGCCAAGGGTTGCGCCACCACAGCGCCTTGGCCTGAGCCCAGTTGCCGTCCAGCGCGACGATCCCTTTCAGTCCGCGGCGCGCACCGTCCTGATCGGCCAGCCGTTCGCCCTTGCGGTCGAGGGCGACCAGCGGCCGATCCGCAGATTTCGCCGCCTGCGCCGAGCCGAGATAGAGCACGCCCCAATCCTTCGCGTCCGCCGGCGCGTTCAACGCATGGCCGAGGTTGCGCCAAGACAAACCGACCCTGAGCGTCGCCTGACCGAGAGTCGAGCAGACGAGCCTGGCCGTGCCGAGCACACGGTCCTGCTCCTGCGGGTGCTGCAGGATCAGCACCGCGACTCTATTGTCGACCATGGGACCTGTCGGAGGCGGATCGATCGTTTCGGCCATGCGGCGAGATATAGCGCCTCGGGCCACATCCTTGAACTCGAGTTGCGGCCGTGCCAGCGTCGCCCAACAACCACCCTAAGAAAGTGGTGCCCCATGGGAGACATGTCCTTTAAGGCCAGCGGAATGGCACCGATCTCGAACATCGATCCTTTCTCGAAGGCTTATTTCGACGATCCTTACCC
>DATEID010000070.1:0-15456 GCA_035279245.1 Reyranella sp. | reverse complement strand
AAGGGGGTGGTCCTGCTCGATTCGCTCTACGGCGACGAGGACAAGTTCGCCGGCTGGATCGCCGCTCGCCGACGGGAGGGGTTCCTGCTGAGCGCCTACACCGAGTCCACGCGCGACGGGAACGCCATGCTGGAGAAGCTGCTGACGCAGCGGCGCATCCGCTATGCCAACGCCTTGCCGAAATCGCTCGCGCCCGGAACGATGGCCTTTGTCTCCTGCGGCAGCGCCGATCTCCACGGCGATTTTGTCACACGGGCATGGACTGCGGATCCGGTGAAGCAGGTGCTGGCCATGATCCCCGGATACGATCCCGTCGTTCGAACCAATCCGGTGCCCGCCAAGCCCCCGTCATCCAAGTCCGCGCCACCCAAGCGTGCTAAGAGAAGGGCATGAGCCGATCTCTCTTGCAGGGACTAGCGGATCGCGTCCGCGTCCTGCGTCACGTCGAGGTTTGCCACTTCCCATGATCTCGCGTGAGCATGTCGAGGCGGCGTGGTCGCGGGTACGGCCTCATGTCCGCCGCACGCCGGCACTCGAGCTGACGACCGGTGCGCTCGGTCTTGCGATGCCCGTCGCGCTCAAGCTCGAGTCGCTGCAGGTCAGCGGGTCGTTCAAGGGACGCGGCGCCTTTCACAAGCTGCTGGTCTCCAAAGTGCCGCCAGCCGGCGTGATCGCCGCGTCCGGCGGCAACCACGGCGCGGCCGTCGCCTATGCCGCCCGCGCGCTCGGCCATCGCGCCGAGATCTTCGTGCCCACGATCAGCGCGCCCACCAAGGTGGAGCGGCTGCGCCGCTATGGTGCGATCGTGAACCAGGTGGGCGACGTCTATGACGAAGCCCGCGCCGCGTCGCAGAAGCGGGCCGCGGAGACCGGCGCGCTCGCGGTCCATGCCTACGAGGATCCGGAAGTGTTCGCCGGCGCCGGCACGGTCGCGCTCGAATTCGCCGACCAGGCGCGCTTCGACACGCTCCTGGTCGCGGTCGGCGGCGGCGGCCTGATCGCCGGCTGTGCGGCCGCACTCGGCGATCGCGTGAAGATCGTCGCGGTCGAGACCGAGGGCACGCCGACGCTGCATGCGGCGCGCCAGGCCGGACACCCGGTCGATGTGGTTGTCTCCGGCATCGCCGCCGACGCTCTCGGAGCAAGCCGCATCGGCGCGCCGAACTTCGAGATCGCCCGCAAGCTGGTGGCCGAGTCGGTCCTCGTGGACGACGACTCCGTGCGCGCCGCGCAGCGCAAGCTGTGGGACGAGATCCGGATGATCGCCGAGCCGGCCGGCGCGACTGGCCTCGCGGCTCTGCTGTCGGGCGCCTACCGGCCGGCGCCGGACGAAGCCGTCGCGACACTCGTCTGCGGCGCCAACACCGACCCCGGGTCGGTTCAGTAGAGTCCTCCCCATAGCGGAGTCGCTGTGGAGAGGTGCCCGCGAAGCGGGCGGAGGGGTCATGAGCAAGCGTCGCGACGCCTCTGACCCCTCCGTCGCGCATGCGCGACACCTCCCCAGCTTCGCTGGGGAGGAAATGATTCCAGCGGCAAGGATCGCGCCATGCTCCCCCTCATTCGGCCAGCCAGATGTCGTGCCAGCTCGAGGCGGCGAAATCGGGAAGGGTCGAGTGGTTGCGCACCCGGGTGCTCGCCAGCGTGATCGTGTCGAACTCGACCAGCGGCAGGAGCGGCACGTCGCGCGTGACGATCTTCTGGAAGTCGACCATGAGGGCCTTGCGCCGGTCCTCGTCGGTCTCGACCTTGATATGATCCACCAGCCGGTCGAGCTCGGGATTGGAGTAGCCGGAAGCGTTGCAGAAGGGCACGCCCTTCCGGATGCCGTCGGTCGTGTAGTACTGCGTCGTCGTCGGCACCGGTTCCGACGGGTTCATCTGGTTGGAGATGGCGAGGTCGAAGTCGTAATCCGTGTAGATGCGCCTGATCGAGGCCGAGCGGTCGGGAACCGTCAGCGTGATGCCGACGCCGATCCCTTCCAGCGCCTGCCGAACATAGGCGCCGACGAGGCCGTTCGCCGCGAACCAGCCGGCCGCCACGAGATCGAGCGTGAAGCGCTTGGCGGCGCCCTTCCTGGGAAAGCCCGCCTGGTCGAGCAGCGCCGCTGCTTTCTCGGGATCGAAGTCGGTCCGGTAGATGTCGGTGGTGAAATACTCGGTGTTCGGCGAGAAGATCGGGCTCGTGCCGGCACGGGCGTAGCCACGATAGATCGTTTCGGCGATGACCTGGCGGTCGATCGCCTGGAACAGCGCCTGCCGCACCTCGCGCCTGGCGAGGATCGGATGGCGCAGGTTGCATTCGAGCGTGGTCGCCCAGACCCGCTCCTCATAGCCCTTGGCCGTCGCGACGAACTTGCCGGTCGACGTGAAGAGCTTGATGTCGGACAGGACGACCGGCGTGAAGACGCCGATCTGGATCTCTCCGGCTTCCATGGCCGCCGCGCGGCCGGCCGGATCGCGGACATAGCGAAGGACCAGGCGGTCGAGATAGGGGAAGCCCTTGCGCCAATAGTGTTCGTTGCGGACGAACTCGAAATGGCTGCCGCGCACCCAGCGCTGGAATTTCCACGGGCCGGTGCCGATCGGCGCGTCGTTGGCGGCGTTATCGGAAGGATCGCTGCCGGCATAGACGTGGCGAGGGAGCACGTAGTTCGCGCTGCCGCTCAGCAGCGAGGCGAAGAAGAAGGGCGGCGTCGGCTTGCGGAAGCGGAAAACGACGGTCGCCGCATCGAGGGCGTCGATCCCGGCGAAGCTCTCGAGCGCCAGCGGGTCGGCATGCTTCGCCCAGATCTCGCGCACCGAATAGGCGACGTCCTCGGACGTGAGGTCCTTGCCGTCGTGGAAGGCGACGCCCGGGCGGAGCTTCACGGTATAGAACTTGAAGTCGGGCGAGGGCTGCCAGCCTTCGGCGAGATCGCCTTCGAAACCGCCGTCCATCCGGCGATGCGCCAGTCGCTCCAGCAGCTTGGAGGCGGAGAAGGTCGGGCTGGGACCGCCGCCCGACGGCACGTAGCAGGCCTGCGGCTCGCCGCCACCCAGGGTGGCGACCAGCGTGCCGCCGTATCTGGGGTCGTCCTGCGCGCGCCCCAGCGACGAGACACCGCTGGCCAGGCCGGCCGCCAGTGTCCCGATGCCGAAGGTCCGCCGAGAAAGCGCGCTCACCCGGCCATGTTAACCTGGAAGCGTCGAATAGGTCGCGCGTCCCACGGCGACCAGCGCCTTCTGCTCGTTGAAAACATCCACATCGACCAGGCCTACGCTTTTGCCGGCGCGGCGCACCTTGGCCGTGGTGATCAGCCTGGTCTTGATCGCCGGCCGCAGATAGTCGACGCGGAAATTGACGGTCGGCAGGCCGCGCCTGAGCGCCATGACCAGCGCATAGTCGCCGACCGTGTCGATGATCGCCGCGATCGGCCCGCCGTGCCATTGGCCGGTTCCCTTGCCGCGCTCGAACTCCGGTCGCATGTCGCAGGTCATCGTGACCTGCTCCCTGGCCGTATCGGCCTCCGTGATCCTGAGGCCGAGGAAGGAGATGAACGGCGAGTGGTCGAGCATTGCCTGCAGCTCTGCGGCCGACAGCGGCTTGGGCGTCTCGCTCATGGCGTCACCACGATCTTGCCGAACACCTCGCGGTCCTCGATCACGCGCAGGGCCTCGCGCGCTTCTTCGAGCCTGAACGTCTTGTCGACCAGCACCTTGAGCTTGCCGCTCTGCACCAGCTCCAGAAGTTTCTCGATATCGCTCCTCATCCAGCCGTTGGAGCCCAGCACCTTGAGTTCGAAGGTCCAGATGAAGCGGATGTCTTCCTGCGGAGCGAAGCCGGCGGTGGCGCCGCAGGTCAGCAGCCGTCCGCCGACCTTCAGCACCTTCAGCGACTTCACCCAGGTGTCGCCGCCGGTGTAGTTCACGACGACATCGACGCCGCGGTCGGTGCCGCCGCCGCGCCGCGTCGGCTTGCCGTAGAGCTTGTAGATCTCGTCCTGGAAGTCGTGGGTGACGTAGTTGATCGTCTTGTCCGCCCCCAGCTCGGCCAGGCGCTTCGCTTTTGCGTCGGTGCCGGCGCAGGCGATCACCTCGGCGTCGGCGAGCTTGGCGAGCTGCAGGCAGCAGACGCCGACGCCGCCTGACGCGCCCAGGATCAGCACCTTCTCGCCCTTCGCGACATGGCCGTTCGTGACCATCATGCGCAGCGCCGTGCCATAGGCGACGGGCAATGCGGCCGCATCGGCGAAGCTCACGCCGTCAGGGATGCGGACGAGCTGATGGGCGCGCGCCCGGCAGAGCTCGGCAAGGCCGCCATGCACCGTCTCGCCCATCAGCCCGCCCTCGACGCGGTTGATCGGATCGACGAGAACGCGATCGCCCTTCTTCCAGCCGCTGATGCCGGGTCCGATCTCGGCGATCTCGCCCGCGACATCGAGGCCCATGATGGCCGGCATCGGCACCTTGATGCCGGGCATGCCGCGGCGCGTGAACACGTCGTGGTAGTTGAGCGACGCGGCCTTGACCGCCACGATCACGTCGCCCTCCCCGGGCTTGGGATCGGGAAAGTTCGCTTCGAAATTCAGGCGGTCGGGCCCGCCATGCTCGCGGACGACGGCTGCTCTCATTTGTGAATGTCTCCTACGGATGGGATCAGCTTGGCGAGCGCGCGCTTGTCAATCTTGTTGGTACCGGCAAGCGGCATCTCTTCGACGAAGAACACCTGGCGCGGGTGCTGGTACGCTGGCGCATTGGCCAATGCATGGTCCTTCACCGCCTTCTCGTCGAGATCGGCGCCGCCTGAGCGCACGACGAAGGCGATCGGCTTGTGGCCCTTGAGCTCGTCCGGCACGGGCAATACCGCCGCCTGATGGATGCCGGGATGGCGCTCCAGCATCTTCTCCACCTCGCCGGGATAGATGTTCTCGCCGCCGCACACGAACATGTCGTCGGCACGGCCGACGAAATAGAAGAAGCCGTTCTCGTCGCGGCGGAACACGTCGCCGGTGCGATAGAAGCCGTCCGGCGTCATTGCCTTCGCCGTCGCCTCCGGCAGCTTGTGATAGTGCGTCATCAGCGCGCCGCACTTCATCTCCAGCACGCCTTCGTCCTCGACTTCCTTGCCGTCGCGCACCAGGCGCAGCTCGACGGCAGGATGCGGGTAGCCGGTCGAGAGCTCGGGCTGCGGGAGTCCCTTCGGATGCGGGCCGAACACGACCGGTCCCGCCTCGGTCGTGCCGTAGCCGTTGCCGATCTGCGCCTTGGGGAAGGCGACGCGCACCTGGTCGATCAGCGACTGGGTGATGGGCGCGGAGCCCATGCGCACGGCCGCGACGGCCGAGAGGTCGTTCTTCGCCAGAAGCTCCTTCTCGCGCAGGATCATGGCGATCATGGTCGGCACGGAGGTGAGGAAGGCGACACGATGCTTCGCGGCGGCCTCGACGTAGCTCCGGGCGGTGAACTGCGGCAGCAGCACCACGGTGTCGCCGTGACTGAAGGTGGTCTGGCACATGGCAAGGCCGTTCATGTGATAGAGCGGCGCCGCCACCAGCGCCCGCGCGCCGAACGGCCCGGGGCGCCGCGCCCGCTGCGCCATCGCCCAGAGATGGGAGTAATGCGACAGCACCACGCCCTTGGGCCGGCCGGTCGAGCCCGAGGTGTAGAGGAACATCGCCGGCTCCTCAGGCTTCATGGCGACGGCCTCGAAGGGGCCTTCGTCGAGCAAGGAAGCGACGTCCGTGTCGAACGAGAGCTTGGGAACGCTGGCGGGCGCCAACTTCAAGCGCGCATCGTCGCCGATCACCAGCCGAGCATCGCAGTCGCCGACGATGTAGGCCACGGTCTCGGCCGGCAGCTTCCAGTTCACCGGCACCGAGACCAGGCCCGCCTGCATGGTGCCGAGGAAGGTCAGGAGGAATTCCGCCCGGTTGGCCGACAGGATGGCCACGCGATCGCCGCGCCGCAGGCCGCGCTTCAGGAGCCCGCGCGCGACCGCACCGCTCAGCCGCAGCAGGTCGTCGTAGGTATAGCGCCGCTCGCTGCCGTCACCGCCGGCATCGATCAGGGCCAGGCTGTCGCCGGAGACCTCGCGCGAGATCGCATCGCCCTGATTGTCCCATTTGATCGCTGTCATCGCGGCCCCCTCACCTAACCTCTCCCCCAAGGGGGAGAGGAACATGAGCGAGAGTTCCTTTTCATACTCCTCTCCCCCGGCTGGGGGAGAGGTTGGGTGAGGGGGCCGCGCACGCTCATTCCACGAACTCCAGCACGGCGTTCATCGCTTCCCTCGCCGGAACGACGATGCGGTCCTTGCTTTGCGCGATGCCGCCGATCTTGCCGGCCTGCAGTGCGCGCGCCGCCTTGCCGAGCGACGTGGTGCGGAAGGTGAGGCCCGCCATGTAGGCTGGCCGTCCGTCGGCGTCGGGCGCGGCATCGCCGAATTGCTCCCTGAGCGCTGCCTCGGTCACGATGTCGAAGCGAGAATTGCCGATCACGACGGTCTTGCCGCCCTCGATGTCGCGCACCGCTTCGGCACCGAACATGTCGGCATAGAGGCTCGCCCCCTTGGCCGGATCGGGCTCGACGATCAGCGCCCGGGCCACTGCCACCGCGCCGTTCGCATGGTGCCGCCATTCGTCGCGCCAGACCAAGTCGCGGGTGAAGTGGTGACAGTAGTAGACGCGTCCATAGGACACGACGCCGGCCTTCATGCGCACAGTGCGGAAGCGGGCATCGCCCTGGCCACCGGCGTATTTGACGGGCCGCGTGAACTCGACCGGCGGCTCGACCGGGACGCCGGCCTTGCTGAGCGCGCCGTAGGTGACCGCCGAGTCCTCCGAGCCGAACACCAGGCCGTTCAGGCCGTAAGAATAGTCCAGGAGGTCGAGGCGGCCGCTTGTCGCTCCCTTCGGCACCGCGATCAGCTCGAGATAGTCGGTACCGAACATCGCGAGGTGGTTCATCGAGCCCAGCGAATGATAGCCGCGCTCCGTGAGCAGGAAGCCCAGCCGGCGATAGATGTCGGCGGCGCGGTCCATCTCGTCGCGCGCATTGATCACGACGTGGTCGAGGGTCGGCACCGGCAATGTCATCGCAACCTCGCTTGTCTCGCGCTCCCGATCGGCGCCATCGTGGCATCGAATTCTGGCACAGGGGATGCGTCAGGGTTTTCTTATAGCCTTCCGGGTTTGTCTCATGCTCGAAAAGCATTTCCAACAACCATGCATTCCGAGGAATGAACTGGCGGAGTAAGCTCGGGCCATGAAAGCGTACCTCTCGATCCTGATGCTGTCGGCGCTGGTTCTGCCGGCTGCGGCGCAGGAGCGTCCGAAAACGTGCGGCGCGCTGCCCAAGGACTGGCAGGGCCAAGCCTATGCCGTCGACGGCGACACGCTGACGGGCGTGGGGCTGAAGGCGTCGATCCGATTGTGGGGTGTGCGCGCGCCCAGGCTGCGCGATGCCGATGATGCGGAGACGGTGCCGGGCATGCGCGCGCGGGCGGCGCTCGAGGATCTGCTGGCGGCGGGCGAGCACCGTGTGGCCTGCAAGGTGGCAGGCTGGGACGACCAGTGCCGACTGGTCGCGCAGTGCACGATCACGGCGGAGATGCCGCTCGGCACCCCGGCGGCGCCGCACGACGTCGCGTTGCGCCTGATCGAGGACGGATGGGTCTATGGTTCCAGGCTCGGCACCGGCCTGGCGTGGGACAGCGAAGCAAGTGCTCGCTATGCGCACTTCGAGGCGATCTCGCGTCAGGCTCGTAAAGGTCTGTGGCCGCTGTGGCTCGGCGAACCCGAGGAAGCGCCCGCGAAATAGGCATGTTCGCTGCTTGGCGATTCACAAACATGTGACCGCACCTGCCGAAGGAGCATGGCTGGCCTGAGTTTAGGTTGTGTATGGTTCGCCCGCCCCGCGTGTAGAAGAACCGCATGAGTGCGAGTGTGAGTCCCGCCCCCCAGATCGTTCCGCTGTTCGCGACGCCGCTCGTGATGTTCGACGTGCCGGATGCGGCCGTCCTCAACAAGGAGCTGCGGGCGGTGATCGAGCAACGGGAGAAGAGTCATCCCAGCACGCAGAAGACGAACGTTGGCGGCTGGCAGTCGAGCCTGGACATGGATCGCTGGGGCGGTCCGCCGGCCATCAAGTTGCTGGCCTATGCCCGCAGCGTGGCCAATCGCATGACGACCGACATCGAGGGCAAGACGGGCAACGGTCCCTATCCCGGGCATTTCGCCGTCACATGGCTGGGCAGCATGTGGGCGAACATCAACCGTGATGGTCATCGCAACGAGTACCACTCCCATCCCGGCGCCTTCTGGTCCGGCGTCTATTATGTCGATGACGGCGGCATCGGCGCCAACCCGTCGTTGGGCGGCGAGCTCGAGTTCATGGATCCACGCGGCCCGCTGCCGGTCATGAACGCCCCGCATCTGCGCTTTGCGGGCGGCCTGACGGCCGGCACCACCGAGAAGCTGCAGCCCAAGGCCGGCCGGATGGTGATCTTCCCGGCCTGGCTCCTCCATCAGGTCCGGCCTTATCACGGCACCGCCGAGCGTATTTCCATCGCCTTCAATCTCGCGGTGTGAGCGGATCGATATCGCTTGCCGTCCAATTCGGCTAAGGTCCGGATCGGCATTGATGTGGAGAACGAAAAGGCCGTTGTCGTGACCGAGGCGAGGGAAGCCGCGCGGCCGTTCCAGCAGATGCGCGCGAGCCCGGCCGATTTCTGGCGGCTCTGGTATGTCGGCCTGATCGTGTTCACGGTGCGGTGGCTGGAGACGATCGCCGTCGGCGTCATCGTCTACCAGCTCACCAACTCCGCCTTCCTCGTCGCGATGATGACCATGCTGCGGCTTCTGCCGATGGGCCTGTTCGGCGGCTTCGTCGGCGCGCTCGCCGAACGCTTCGACCGACGGCTGACGCTGGTCGGCGTGGTCGTGCTGATGGCCGCGACCTCGGCGATGCTCGCCGTCGTCGCCTGGCGGGGCGAGCTCCAGGTCTGGCATCTTGCCGTGGCGAGCTTCGTCAACGGCTGCGGCTGGGCGACCGACAATCCGCTGCGCCGCATGATGATCGGCGAGGTGGTGGGCCGCGAGCAGATGGGCTGGGCAATGTCGCTCGACGTGGGCGCGAGCAATGCGAGCCGCATGATCGGGCCTACCGTGGGCGGGCTGTTGCTGGCCAGCATCGGCATCGAAGGCGCCTTCCTGTTGAGCGTCGTCATGTACGTCACCGCCATCGTGGCGGGCCTCGCCGTCCGGGCGCGCATTCCCTCGTCGCCCGGGGCCGAAGCCGTGCTTGCCCGCACGCTGGAAGGCTTTGCCATCGTGCTGGCCGACAAGCGGCTCGCCGCGACCATGGCCGTAACCGTGATCTACAATCTCTTCGCCTGGCCTTTCACCAGCATGATCCCGGTGATCGGACGCGACGAGCTTCTGCTGGGGCCGGAGGGCGTGGGCATCCTGGCAAGCCTCGACGGCGTCGGCGCCTTCTTCGGCGCGCTGCTGCTCGCTCTTCTGCTGACACCGCGCTGGTATGTCCATGCCTATGTCGGCGGAATCGCCTGCTACATGGTGGCGTTGATCGTGTTCGCCCTGGCGGCGGAGCCCATGCTCGCCGGCGCGGCGCTATTGATCACCGGCTTCGGCGGTGCGGGCTTCGCGACGCTCCAGGCAACGCTCGTCTACCTCGCGGCGCCGGCGGAGATGCGCTCGCGCGTGCTCGGCGTGCTCAGCGTCTGCATCGGCACCGGCCCGATCGGCTTCGTCTGGCTGGGATGGCTTGCCGACCGCATCGGCGCGCCGAATGCCACGGCCATCACCGGCGCGCTGGGCCTTGCCGCCCTGGCCGCGACTTATCCCCTATGGCGACGGATCTGACGTTTCAGGCGTTCGACGAGATCTGCACGTCGGCGTGAGGTCCGTGGCTGCCGGTATTGAGGCTGGCGTAACCCGCCACCGCCGCGAACGCCATCAGCACCAGCACGACGTGGCGCAACTGAAGACGCCGTGCGGTCGGCGTCGCCGGAATCTCGCGGTCGAGCGGAAGCCAGCTATGCCACGTCCAGATCGCCACCGGGACGGCGACGAAGGCGAGCAGGATGCCGCCCGCGATGCTCCACGCGTCGAGCCCGTAGACGTTGTTGAACCACATCCACGAGACGAGTTGAACGCACAGCCCGAGAACGACCGGCAGGATCAGCCGCAGCAGCCACGTCCAGAGTCGTTCGTCGCGCGCCAACTCGGTCGGCTCGTTGCCGACGTTCGACGTATATCCGTCCCTTGTATGAAAATGGGTTTCCACAGCCATCCGCGGGCTTGAAAATTCCGTCATCGAATGTCCCCGTCTCAACCGGGATGGCCCGCACCCACGGGACATCCCCACACCCAGTGCATTCGCGTCAGACGCTGTGCAATATGTACGCCGGCGGCTGTGACATTCGTGCGCCATGTGACGTGGGTGCCACTTTGTCACAAGCGGCCTGTGCATAGTCTCGAAGTCGGGCGACAAATGTCCGGCAGGGAGGAAAGACAATGAAAGCCTCGTCGCTCAGCTTCCAGGCGGCGGTCCTGTTCGTGATCGTCGGCATGATCTGGGGCCTCGTCATGGCGATCTCGGGGGACCATTCGGCCATGCCGGCCCATGCCCATCTCAACCTTCTCGGCTGGGTCTCACTTTTCCTGTTCGGCATCTACTACCGCCTGCACGGCTCGCTCGAGCACAGCAAGGCGGCGCGGACCCAGGTCTGGCTGTGGATCGCCGGCACCATTGTCCAGGCGATCGGCGTCGGTCTCGTCACCACCGGCAACGATCGCGGCGAGCCGTTTGCTGCCGCAGGTTCGATCGCCGTGCTGGCCAGCATGCTGCTGTTTGCCTGGCTGGTCTTCCAGGGTTCGCGGTCGTCATCGGCGCCCGCAGAGTAGCCGCGAGCCCGAATCCGCCGCCCAATCCGCCGCCAGCGCGCAGAGCAAAAATGCTCGGTCGCCGGCCGCCTCTTGCTGTGGGCCAAGCCGATGCCCTAGGCTTCGGCAACAACGTGCCGGCTGCGCGCGACAGCCGGCCGCCGAAGGCGAACCGGTCCCCCGCCGGAACAACTGCCTGCTCGAGCGGCACGAAGGCCAGGAGCACGAGGGACAGGAAAGGACCAAGCGACAATGACGGATGTTCAATACGTGGCGCCGGGATCGCTGGAAGAGGCGGTGCGCGCCTTCGCGGCCGCGTCGGGCGCTGCGCGAATTCTGGCGGGCGGCACCGACCTTTTGGTGCAGATGCGCTCCGGCGCGCTTCGGCCGACCCTGATCGTCGACATCAAGAAGATCGCCGAGATGACGGCGGTCGAGGAGGGGCCCGACGGCAGCTTCCGGATCGGCGCGGCGGTGGCTGGCGCGGTGCTGCGCGAGCATCCTCGGCTCAAGAAGGTGTGGCCGGGCGTTGTCGAGGCGGCAAACCTGATCGGCTCGACCCAGATCCAGGGACGCGCGACGGCCGGGGGCAATCTCTGCAACGCCTCGCCCGCGGGCGACAGCGTGCCGGCGATGGTCGCGGCCAACGCCACGGTGACGGTGCAGGGGCCGAACGGCCGGCGCCAGTTGCCGGTCGAAGCGGTTCCCGCCGGCCCCGGCCGCACCAACCTGGCCCCGGGCGAGATCGTCGTCAGCTTCACCCTGCCGCCGCGGCCGAAGGGATCGGGCGATGCCTATCTGCGCATGATCCCGCGCACCGAGATGGATATCGCCGTGGTGGGCTGCGGTGTCAGCCTGACGCTCGACAAGGGCACCTGCACGGCGGCCCGCGTCGGCCTGGGTGCGGTCGCGCCGACCGTCTTGCTTGTCGAGGATGCGGCCAAGGCGCTGATCGGCTCGAAACTCGACGCCGCGGCACTCGACAAGGCCGCCGATGCCTGCCGCGCCGCCTGTCGGCCGATCGACGACAAGCGCGGCACGATCGCCTACCGCACCCAGATCGCCGGCGTGCTCTTGAAGCGCGTCGCCACCATTGCCGCCGAGCGCGCGGGGAGAAACTGAACCATGGCCAAGCTGCACGTCTCCACCACCATCAACGGCGAGCCGCAGGAGTTCCTGTGCGACGCCGAGCAGAGCCTGCTCGACGTGTTGCGCGGACCGCTCGGCCTCACGGGCAGCAAGGAAGGCTGCGCCTCGGGCGACTGCGGCGCCTGCAGCGTCACGGTCGACGGCCGGCTGGTCTGCTCCTGCCTGATGCTGGCGGCCGAAGCCGAAGGCAAGAGCATCGGCACCATCGAGGGCCTCGCCCAGGGCGACCGGCTGCACCCGCTGCAGACGAAGTTCCTCGAGATGGCGGCGCTCCAGTGCGGCATCTGCACCCCCGGCGTGCTGATGGCGGCCAAGTCGCTGCTCGATCGCAATCCCGATCCAAGCGAGCACGAGGTCCGCTTCTGGCTCGCCGGCAATCTCTGCCGCTGCACAGGCTACGACAAGATCGTGCGCGCGGTGATGGAAACGGCCAAGGACATGAGGGAGGCAGTGCGATGAACGCTCCGGTCTCGGAACGCCCGATCGGCGACAAGGTCGACAACAAGTGGATCGGCGAGCGTACCGTCCGGCCGGACGGTGCGGAGAAGGTCACGGGTCGCGCAGCCTACGCTGCCGACACGACCATGCCCGGCATGATCTGGGGCAAGGTGCTGCGCAGTCCGCATCCGCACGCGCGCATCCGCTCGATCGACACGTCCAAGGCCGAGAAGCTGCCCGGCGTCAAAGCGGTCATCACCGCCAAGGACGTCGTCGACTTCCCGATCGACAAGTCGGTGATGCTGGGCATCCAGGACATGCGCTGGATGTGCCGCAACGTCATGGCGCGAGAGAAGGCGCTGTTCGCCGGCCATCCGGTGGCAGCGGTGGCGGCGACCACGGAGAAGATCGCGGCCGAGGCCTGCAAGCTGATCGAGGTCGACTACGAGGTGCTGCCCTGGGTGATCGACGTCGAGGAGGCGATGAAGCCCGACGCGCCGATCCTGCACGACTTCATGAAGTTCGAAGGCAAGCCCTCCAACATCGCCGGCAAGCTCGAGCACAAGCTGGGCGACGTCGAGAAGGGGTTCGCCGAGGCCGACATCGTAATCGAGCGGACCTTCCGCACCAAGCCCGTGCACCAGGGCTATATCGAGCTGCATGCCTGCCTGGTCAGTGTGTCGGACGGCAAGGCCACGGTCTGGAGTTCGAGCCAGGGCCAGTTCATGGTCCGCGCCATGTGCGCCCATCTCTCGGGCCTGCCGCAGAACGACATCCGCGCCATTCCGGCCGAGATCGGCGGCGGCTTCGGCGGCAAGACCATCGTCTATCTCGAGCCGCTGGCGCTGATCCTGTCGCGCAAGTCCGGCCGTCCGGTGAAGATGGTGATGACCCGCGAGGAGGTGTTCCGCGCCTCCGGTCCCACTTCGGGCTCCTTCAGCAGGGTGAAGATCGGCGCGAAGAAGGACGGCACGATCGTCGCCGCCGAGGGCACCTTCTGCCTGCAGGCCGGCGCACTGCCCGGCTCGCCGATCCGCGGCGCCGCGGGCTGCGCCTTCGCGCCCTACAACATCGCGAACGTGCACTCGGTCGGCTACGATGTCGTCTCCAACCGCTCCAAGGTCGCAGCCTATCGCGCCCCGGGCGCGCCGCTCGGCGCCTATGCCGCGGAGTGCGTGCTGGACGAGATCGCCGAGGCGCTGAAGATGGACCCGCTGCAGCTTAGGCTGAAGAACGCGGCGCGGCAGGGAACCAAGCTGGCCTACGGCCCCGTTCTGCCGCGCGTCGGCTATGTCGAGACGCTCGAAGCAGCAATCGGCCATCCGCACTACAAGACGCCGCTGCCCAAGGCGACGAACGGACGCCTCTACGGCCGCGGCGTGGCGAGCGGCTACTGGTTCAATGCCGGCGGCGAGTCGAGCGCGCAGGTGAACATCAACGAGGACGGCACGGTCGTCGTCATCACCGGCCATCCCGACATCGGCGGCTCGCGCGCCTCGACCGCCAATATCGTCGCCGAGCTGCTGGGCATCGACTACCGCAAGGTCTCGGTGCTGATCGGCGACACGAGCGTGATCGGCTTCAGCAACCTCACCGGCGGCAGCCGCGTCACCTACGCCTCGGCGATGGTGGTGACGCAATCGACCGAGCGGGTGATCGGGACCCTGAAGGAGCGCGCCGCGAAGATCTGGGAGATCGACCCCGAGGCCGTCGAGTGGGAGAACGGCGCCGCGCGGCCCGCCGGCGACAATGCCGGCAAGTTCGAGCCGCTGACGCTTGCCCAGCTCGCCGCCAAGGCCAATGCGATGGGCGGCCCGATCGGCGCCGGCACGCAGCTCAACACGACCGGCGCTGAAGGCGGCTTCGCCACGCATCTCTGCGACGTCGAGGTCGATCCCGAGCTCGGCATCGTGCGCGTGATCCGCTACACCTCGTTCCAGGATGTCGGTCGCGCCATCCACCCAGGCTATGTCGAGGGCCAGATGCAGGGCGGCGCGTCGCAAGGCATCGGCTGGGCGCTGAGCGAGGAATACATCTACGACAAGAACGGCCGGCTCGATAATCCGGGCTTCCTCGACTATCGCATGCCGGTGACCTCCGACCTGCCGATGCTCGATTCGGTCATCATCGAGGTGCCGAATCCCAAGCACCCGCAGGGCGTGCGCGGCGTCGGCGAGGTGCCGATCGTGCCGCCGCTCGCGGCCGTCGCGAACGCGATCCACGATGCGCTCGGCAAGCGCTTCTACAGCCTGCCGATGTCACCGCCCAAGGTGCTGGAGGCGCTCGGCGACGAGCCGCCGATGAAGGCGGCGGCTGACTGACGGTCGCGCAAGGGTGCTTCAATCATTTCCGTGTCACCCCGAGCATAGCGAGGGATCTTTGATCGGTGCTGCTAAAGATCCCTCGCTGCGCTCGGGATGACACGGCAATTCTATTTCGCGACAAGCGCCTCGAGATAGGCCGCGGCGCCGTCGCCGTCGGAACCCGTGCCGGCGAAGCCGACATAGCCGTCGGGGCGGATGAGGTGGAGATCCTCGCCGCCTTCGGGCGCGGCCTGCACCAGGCGCGGAAAGCTCGAGGCGAGATCGGTGACGATGCGGCCGGGACCCAGCGCGATGAAGCGTGCCTTATCCTTCGGCGCCGGCAGCTTCTCTGGCCAGCGCTCACCCGCCTTGCGTCCGGTCGCGCGATGCGCGCCGTTCACCGAGAGGGGGCTGTCGGGATAGGCGATGTCGAGCTCGGCCAGCGTGTTGGCCGCACGGTGCTGGAGCTGCGGGAAGCCCAGGGCGAACTTCGCCACGGCGTTGCGCAGGCCCTGCGCGATCGGGTTGCGCATGATGGCGGTCTCGGTCATGCGGCCGGCATTGCGCAGCACCATGTCGCCCACCGCGCTGCGCTCGATCGAGTAGCTGTCGAGCAGGATGGGCTTGCACGTGCCGCCGATCACGAGGCTGAGCTTCCAGGCGAGGTTGAACGCATCCTGCATG
>DATEID010000069.1:0-2255 GCA_035279245.1 Reyranella sp. | reverse complement strand
ATCCACAAACCGATCGGCATCCTGATCCTGGTGCTCGCCGCCCTTCGGCTGGTGAACAGGCTCATCTTCCCGCCGCCGCCCCTGCCGACCGGAATGCCCGCTCCGCTTCGCATCGCCGCGACCGCGTCACATTGGCTGCTCTATGCCCTGATGTTTGCCCAGCCGATCGTTGGCTGGGCCATGCTGTCCGCAGGAGGCTATCCAATCGCCCTGATCGGCACATTCCATCTTCCACCGATCCTGCCGCACGACGCTGCGCTCTATGCGATCTTGCGACCGCTGCACACCGTCCTGGCGTTTGCCCTGTTCGCGACCTTTCTCCTTCACCTGGCCGCCGCGCTCACGCATGCTTTCATCTTCCGCGACGGCGTGTTCAGAAGCATGACGCACTGAGAAGGCGAAGGATCAGCCCTTCGCCAGCTCCTTGATCGAATCGGCCCAGGCGCCGATCGTGTGGTCGATGTCGTCCTGGCTGTGGGCGAGGCTCACATAGTATTTCGACTCGCCCTTCATGATGCCGCGCGCGCGCAGGAGCTGGTTGAAGCGTGCCGCGATCGACTTGTCGCCTTTCAGCGTATCGCGATAGTCGCGCACAGGCTGGTCGGTGAAGACGACATCGAACAGCGGCGGCTCGCCGATCACGCGCGCCTTGATACCGGCCTTCTTCAGGAGATCGTCGAGGGCGGCCATCAGCGTCCGGCCCGTCGCGAAGACACGCTCGTAGGTGCCGGGGCGCTTCAGCACCTGCAGCGTCGCCAGCCCCGCCACCGAGGCGACCGGATTGCCGGACAGCGTGCCGACCTGGAACAGGAAGTCCTCATCTGCAACGGCGAGCTTATCGAAATGGGCCATGATGTCGGCGCGGCCGGCGATGGCCGCGAGCGCGAAGCCGCCACCCACGATCTTGCCCAGTGTGCAGAGATCGGGCGTGACGCCGTAATATTCCTGGGCACCGCCATAAGCGAATCGGAAGCCGGTCACCACCTCGTCGAAGATCAGCGGAATGCCATGCTCCCGGGTGATGCGGCGCAGCGCCTGGAGGAAGCCGGGCGCCGGCGGGATCAACCGCTGGAAGGGCTCGACGATGACGCCGGCCAGTTCGTCGCGATGCTCCTTGATCAGGCTCTCGGTCATCTCGACGTCGTTGAATGCGGCGATCAGCATCTCGTCCTGGACGCTTCTGGGGATGCCGGCCGAATCGGGAATGGCGCGCGGAAAGTTTCCAGGATTTTTGGGCGCCATCGACATCAACGCATAGTCGCTCATGCCGTGATAGCCGCCCTCGAACTTCAGGATCTTGTCGCGCTTGCGGAACGCGCGGGCGGCGCGCATCGCATAGAGATCGGCCTCGGTACCCGAGCAGACGAAGCGGACCTGCTCGGCGCATGGTATCGCATCGACGATCGCCTCGGCGAGCGCGATGCCGTGCCGATTGTTGGCGAAGAACGTCGTGCCAAGTGGCACCTGCCCCTGCACCGCCGCCGTCACCTCGGGATGGGCATGGCCGATGAACATCGGTCCAGATCCCAGCAGGAAATCGACGTACTCGCGGCCGGCCTCGTCCCAGATGCGGCCGCCCTTGCCGTCCTTCAGCACCACCTCGGCCGGCAGGTTGCCGAAGCTGCCGCCGGGCAGCACCCGCTTCGCGGCAGTCACGATATCGAGCATGGGATCGGCGGTCTCGACGGACATGGCGCACTCCTTGCAGATACGGGGCAATACGGAAGGCGAGCTTAACGCGATTGCCGCCCGAGGCATCGGCATAAAGCCTAGGGACGGTCATGAAATTTCGCGTCCCACCCCCTGCGCCGGCGCTTCTGTGGAAGGGAGGTGTCGGCCCGGCGATTGGGCTGGCGACTACAGTCAGAGGACAGGCTGCGATAGTTTCCTATCTCTTCATCGATTGACGCAGGCGGCGTCACTCGATCGGCACGAAGATGGAATGACGCATCTTGCCTTCGACGGCCTTGGAGAAATGGCCCTTGCCTGATGTATCCTCTACCAGCAGCACCTCGCCGGCACCGATGATGCGCGTCTCGCCATCGCTCGCCTGAATGCTGACCGCACCGTCAAGATTGATGATGTATTGCTTGCGCGGCGCCGGATGCCACTCGTAGTCGTAACTGCCCGGCGTCTCGCGAAAGATGATGCCCGTGGCGGGAAATGTGTCCGAGGTCTTGCCGCCGCGGCCTTCGTTTTTCCATTCGACCTCGATGTCTCGGAAGTGGGTCTCACCGTCAGCGTCGACATAGACA
>DATEID010000068.1:0-9794 GCA_035279245.1 Reyranella sp. | reverse complement strand
GCCGAGATGGCGCGGCAACTCTTGACCAACGGGGAAGCCGTCGAGTTCCTCGGGATCATCGATGCGATACCGTACGCGTCTTCACCCGGTTCCGACGAACAGCATGCGCGCCGCCTGCTGGCGACGTTCGCGGACGATCTCGGTGTGGTGCGCGACGCGGACTGGGAAGATCGCGAGGTCGAGAGCCAGCTTGCCTTCCTCATGGACGAGGGCAAACGGCGCGGCGTCGTGCCGGAGTCCTTCTCGCGCGAGGACGCCGAGCGCCAGTGGCGGATGCGTCTGGCACACGATCGCGCGCTCGCCGCGTATCGCCTGCCCAGCCTTCCGCTTTCCCTCGTGCTCTTCGTTGCGCAGGAGAGCGCGGTCGGCGAGCGCAAGGCGCTGGCAGCCTCTTGGTCTGCCGTCGCCTCAGGGCGTTGCGAAATCGTCGACGTCCCGGGCGATCACTTGACCTTGGTCAGGCCACCGTATGTCGAGGCGCTGGCGGCCTCGATCGAACGCAAGCTGCCGGGTCCATAAGAGCACAGTGAGTTGAACAAATAAGTTGAAAAGGGAAATAATCGGAAATAAACCTTTGAATCGGACAGCGATTCGGGACCGCTGAGCGGTACCCGAGTCCATTTGGACATGGGGGCCGGCATGTCGAAAGTAAGCCTGCACTACCTGGAACTCATGGAGCTCGGTCGGCGGCTTCATGCCAAGGAAATCTCGCCTGTCGAAGCGACGCAGGCGCAGCTCGACCGGATCGCGGCGCTGGATCGACGGCTTTGCAGCTATGCGCTCGTGACGGCCGATCTTGCCTTGGAGCAGGCCCGCAAAGCGGAAGCGGAGATCGCCAAGGGAGAGATCAAGGGGCCGCTGCATGGCGTTCCGATCGCAGTGAAGGATCTTTGCTGGACCAAGGACATCCCTACGGCTGCGGGAACCACCATCTATCGCGATTTTCGTCCACGGGAGGATGGTACGGTCGTCCGGCGGTTGCATGATGCCGGGGCGGTGCTGCTCGGCAAGCTGCAGATGACGGAGGGGGCCTATGCCGACCATCATCCCAAGATCACGCCGCCAGTAAACCCGTGGAACGCCGACCATTGGTCCGGCGCCTCGTCGAGCGGGTCGGGCGTCGCCACGGCGGCCGGGCTTTGCTATGGCTCGCTTGGCACGGACACCGGCGGTTCGATCCGCTTTCCGTCTGCTGCGAACGGCGTCACCGGCCTCAAGCCGACATGGGGCCGCGTCAGTCGTTTCGGCGCGTTCGAGCTGGCGGCCACGCTCGATCATATCGGGCCGATGGCACGTAGCGCGGCCGATTGCGCCGTCATGCTCGGCGCCATTGCCGGCGCGGACGATCGCGATCCCACCGCCAGCCACGAGCTGGTGCCGAATTATCTGGCCGGTATCCGCCGCGGCTTGAAGGGCGTGCGGGTCGGCGTCGATGCCGACTGGAACGCCAAGGGCAGCGATGCGTCCGTGGTGCGATCGGTCGAAGAGGCGTTGAAGGTGATCGAAGGCCTGGGCGCCGATATCCGCCCGGTACGCTTTCCCGATCCGGCGCAGATCATCGTGGACTGGATTCCCAACTGCGCGGTGGAAACCGCCGTTGCCCATTTGGAGACCTATCCGCAGCGCAAATCGGAATATGGACCCGGACTGGCAGGCCTGATCGACACCGGGCGTGCTTTGTCGGGCCTCGACTATCAGCAGATCCTCCTGCGCCGCAACGATTTCCGCGGCCGCGTCGCGAAGCTCTTCGAATCGATCGACCTGCTCGTTGTACCGGCGCAGCCCTTCGCGTCGCCGACCAAGGCGATGATGGGCCGGCTGGGCGAGGACCCCTCGTTGGTGCAGGGACTGCTGCGGTTCACCTGCCCGTTCGACATGACGGGCAGCCCCACCATCACGTTGCCCTGCGCCTTCACCGAGCAGGGAACGCCGCTCGCCTTCCAATTCGTCGCCGCGCACTTCGCCGAGGATATGCTCGGCCGCGCCGGCTACGCCTATCAACAAGCAACCGACTGGCATCGAAAGCACCCCGATCTCCGCTGACGCTACCTGTCCGGCTGCTGCAAGAAGGAGAGGAGGGACGTGGCATGAAGAGGCGAGCACTTTTGGCCGGAGCGGCAGCGTTGCCGCTGTTCAACATCGTCGGTAGCGAACGCGCCCGCGCCGACGCCAACCCGATCAAGATCGGACTGCTTGAGGATGTCTCGGGTGATCTCGCGGTCTTCGGCATACCGAAGCTGCACGGCTCGCAGCTCGCGGTCGAGGAGATCAACGGCAAGGGCGGCATCCTTGGCCGGCCCATCGACCTGATGCATCTCGATCCGCAGGGCGACAATGCGCGCTACCAGGAGTTTGCCCGCCGGCTGTTGCAGAAGGAGAAGGTCGATCTGCTGATCGGCGGCATCACCTCGGCCTCGCGCGAGGCGATCCGGCCCATCGTCGATCGCACGAAGACGCTCTACTTCTATACCAACCAGTATGAAGGCGGCGTGTGCGACGCCAGCATGATCAGCGTCGGTGCGGTGCCCGAGCAGCAGCTCTCGACCCTGATCCCGTGGATGGTGGAGAAGTTCGGCAAGCGCGTCTATACGGTGGCTGCCGACTACAACTTCGGCCATCTGTCGGCCGAGTGGGGCCGCACGTTGCTGAAGCCGCTGGGCGGCGAGATCGTGGGCGAGGAGTTCATCCCGCTCGGCGTCTCCCAGTTCGCGCAGACGATCCAGAACATCCAGAAGGCCAAGCCGGACTGGCTCTACATGCTGAATGTCGGCGCGGCCCAGAACTCGTTCTTTCCGCAGGCGTCCGCCGCCCATCTCGACATACCGATGGGCAGCCCGATCAAGATCATGCTCGGCTTCGAGCACAAGCTGTTTCCGCCGCCAGTCATGGCCAACATGTACGCGACGGCGAACTGGTTCGAGGAACTCGATACGCCGGCCGCGGAGGACTTCAAGAAGCGGTGGCGCGCCAAGTTCCCCAAGGAAACCTACATCAACGACATGGGCTACAACGCCTACGTTGCGCTCTACATGTACAAGATGCTCGCCGAGCGCGCGCAGTCATTGGACAAGGACACCATCCGCAAGGTGATCGCCAAGGGTGATGCGGGTATCGATGCGCCCGAGGGGCACATCGTGATCGATCCCAAGAGCCAGCATACCTCGCATCACATGCGGCTACTGTCGGTCGACAAGGAGAACAAGGTCCATATCGTGAAGGATTTCGGCGTGATCCAGCCCTACTGGCTGGGCCAGGTCGGCTGCGACCTGACGAAATACAATCCGAAGGAACAATATACGCCGGACCATCTGCCGCCGAAGCGGTGATCTCTCCGGCAGATACGAGGATCAGGCGCCATGTTGGCGGACTCGTTTTCGTACTTTTACCAGTTCGCCGACGTGTTCGCGTTCCTGGTCCTTTCGGCAGCGGGCCTTGCCATCATCTTTGGCATGATGGGCATCATCAATCTCGCGCATGGCGAGTTCATCATGTGCGGGGTGTACGTGACGTCGGCGGCCTATCATGCCGGCCTGCCCCTGCCGCTGGCCCAGGCCTGCGGGGCGATTGCCGCCGGCCTGATCGGCATGCTGCTCGAGGTCACGATCATCCGCCCGCTTTACAGCCGTCCGCTCGATTCGCTGCTGGTGACCTGGGGCATCAGTCTGGTCGCGACCCAGGGAACGTTGATCGCCCTGGGATCGACCTTCCCGGGCATAGACATGCCCGGCCATAGCTTTTCGGTCGGCGACTATTCCTTCTCGAGCTATCGCATGGTCCTGTTCGCAGCATCCTTGTGCGTGCTCGGCTTCGTCTACGTCCTCTTCATGCGCACCCGCTTTGGCGTCCATGCACGCGCGACGATGCAGAACCCGGGCATGGCGCAGGCGCTGGGGGTACGCAAAGGTCTTATCTATGCCGTGAGCTTCGGCATCGGGACCGGCCTCGCGGGCCTATGCGGCGCCCTCTACGCCCCGACGATGAATCTGATTCCCACCATGGGAACGAGCTTCCTGGTCGAGGCGTTCGTCACCGTGGTGGTGGGTGGCGCCAATGTGTTGCTCGGCACGGCGCCGGCGGCAATCGCTCTCGGCATCATTCGCACCGGTCTGAACGCATGGTACGGCCAGGTGGTCGGCGAGATCGGGCTCCTCATCGCGGTCATCCTGATCATCCGCGTCCTCCCCGACGGCTTTTCGGGTTGGCTGACCAGGCGGTCGAGCTGATGTCTGCCGCATCGAACCTGCTCAACGGACCGCAAACGCTCGGCCAGGGTCGCGCTTTCTGGTCGGGCGCGGCGGCAGTCCTGGCGCTGGCGCTGGTCTATCCCGCATTCGTCGATTCCTACGATGTCGGCAGCTCCGCCTACTTCCTGTGCTGGGTCTTCATGGCGCTCGGGCTCTGCCTGATGTGGGGCTACGGCGGCATGATGTCGTTCGGCCAGACCTTCTTCTTCGGTGTGGGCGGCTACGGCTACGGCGTGATCGAGATCTATCTCGGCGTTGCTCATGGTGGCGCGCTGGCGTCGCTGGTTGCGGCGCTGTTGGTGAGCGGGCTGGCGGCGGCGCTGATCGGCTACTTCATGATCTATGGCCGCATCGGCGGCATGTTCTTCGGCATCGTGACATTCGCCATCACCCTGGCACTGGCCTTCTTCCTCAACCAGACGGCCGGGCCGGAATGGCATATCGGTGCGGCGCGGCTGAACGGTTTCAACGGGATGCAGGGCATGGACCCGCTGGCGCTGCCGTGGTTCGGCGGCGACATCGACCTCGAAGGCACGCCGTTCTACTACTTCGTCCTGGCGCTGCTGATCGTCGTCTACCTGCTGCTGCGCATGCTGGTGAACTCGCGCTTCGGCAATGTGCTGGTGGCGATCCGCGAGGATTCCCTGCGTGCGGAGCTGCTGGGCTACGACACCCGCCGCTACCTTCTCGTCACCTTCGTCATCGGCAGCATGCTGGGCGGGCTGAGCGGAGCTCTCTACTGCTCCTGGGGCCAGTTCATCTCGCCATCCAGCATCGGTCTGCCGGCCGCCGCCATGCCGGTCGTCTGGGTCGCGTTCTCGGGCCGCTCCGACGTGACCGCGACCCTGGTCGGCACCCTGCTGCTGATCGCGGGCTTCCAGGCGCTGACGATCTACAGCGAGCAGTGGGCGCTGGTCCTGATGGGCATCCTGCTGGCCGGTACGGTGCTTCTCGCGCCCGACGGCCTGATCGTCTCGCTTGCCAACGCACTGGCTCGGCGGCGCGCCCGCGGCCGGGCGGTCCTCGAGCCGTCGCTGGCGGAGCGGTAGCACCATGGCAGCCCTTGTCGAAGCGCGTGGTCTCAGCAAGAGCTTCGGCGGCCTGTTCGCCGTGAACGACGTCGATCTCACGATCGCGGACCGCGAGATCCACTGCCTGATCGGCCCGAACGGCGCCGGCAAGAGCACGTTGTTCAAGCTGATCGTCGGGACCTATGCGCCAAGCGCCGGCTCGATCCTGTTCGCCGGCGATGACGTCACCCATCTGCCGGCCTTCGCGCGCGTCGGCCGCGGCATGAGCATCAAGATGCAGGCGCCGAGTGTTTTCCGCGCGTTGCCCGTGCGCCAGAACCTGCACATCGCGTTGCAACACCACGTGCGGCCGCGGGACATTCCGATGGAGGAAGAGCGCCTGTTGACGTTGCTCGGGCTGCAAGCCGATGCCGCCAGGCCGGCCGGCGAGCTGGCGCACGGCCAGCAGCAGTGGCTGGAGATCGGCATGGCCCTGGCCTTGCGCCCGCGATTGCTGTTGCTCGACGAGCCGACGGCGGGCCTCTCGCCGGACGAGACGTTCCGCACCGGCGAGCTGATCCAGCGGCTGAATGCCGAGGGCGCGACCGTGCTCGTGGTGGAGCACGATATGGCGTTCGTGCGCCAGATCGCCACCAGCGTGACCGTGCTGCATCTGGGACGGGTGTTTGCGCGGGGCACGATCGACGAGATCATCGCCAATCGCGACGTCGAAGAGATCTATCTCGGGAGCGCCCATGATACTTGAGGTATCGGGCCTGTCGGCACGCTATGGCGCGACGCCGGTCCTGCGCGGCATCGAAATGGCCGTGAACGAACGCGAGATCGTCGCCGTGATCGGTCGCAATGGGGTCGGCAAGACGACGACCATGCGATGCCTGATCGGGCTCCTTCGGGCGTCGGCCGGGAGCGTCCGCTACCGGGGCCGGGACATCACCGCGCTGGCGGCCGACATTCGGGCGCGCCTCGGCATCGGCTACATCCCGCAGGGCCGCCAGGTGTTCCCTCGCATGACCGTGCAGGAAAACCTTGTGGTGGGCGAATTGATCGGCGCGTCCCGACGGCAGTCGCGGCTCGATCTGGTGTTCGAATATTTTCCGATCCTGAAGGAGCGTCGCCGGCAGGCGGCCGGCACGCTTTCGGGCGGCGAGCAGCAGCAGTTGGCGATCGGCCGCGTGCTGATCGGCGGTCCCGACCTCATCCTGCTCGACGAGCCGTCGGAGGGCGTGCAGCCCTCGATCGTAAAGTTGATCTGCCGCGTGCTGCGCGCGATCCGCGACGACCTCGGCACGACGGTGGTGTTCGTCGAGCAGAATCTCGACACCATCCTCGCCCTCGCCGAGCGTTGCTACGTCATGGAGAAGGGGCAGATCGTGCAGGAGATGCCGAAGGGAACGGTGTCGCGGGACAACGTGCGAAACCACCTGCGCATCTGAAATCGCGGCACCGCTCGCTTCGCCCAGCCGAAGTAGCGCCTATACCGGTGCGAAGACGGCTGCCACCTTGCTCGAGTTGAAGACCCGCGTCTCGACGAATTCCGACCATACAAGCGGCGCGCCGAGCGCCTGCATGGCGCCCATCAGGGCGAACCAGTTCAGCATCTCCTGCTGGCCCGACTCCTCGATGCGGTCGAGCGGCTGCGAACGCCACGCTGCGTAGTCCCCCGCGACCATCGCGTCGTACAGCGCGAGGTCGGCGTCTACGTCGGGCTGCAGACGCCACGTCTTGTCGACCAGGAAGGCATGGCTCCAGCTCGACGAGGCGACGAGCGCCACGCGCCAGGGGCTTGCGCGGCAGATGCGCCCCACGGCGGCGCCGAGGTCGAAGCATCGCCGCGGCGCGGGCGAGGGCGGATCGGGCGGACGTCCGCGCTCGCTCCACCGGCTGGTGAAGCCGCGATAAGAGATCACTTGCCGGCCGTAGCAATTGATGGCGAACGGCACGACCGGATAGGGAAAGCCCGCGCGATCGTTGTCGAGATAGAGAATCGCGTTGAGGAAGGCGTGCGGCAGGCCGGGATGGTGCAATGGCCTGTAGGCATAGGCGACATCGAAGTCGCTTTCGAGCAGGCCGGAGGCGATCGCCTTGGCGGCATCGCGATGGCCGCGGACAAGGAAGCCCGTGCCGGCGGCCTCGTTCCAGACATTCGGCTTGCCTCCGCCCCATTCATCCTCGGTCTTCGCCCCGACCATCGCGGAGGCCGTCGCCTGCTTCCAGGGAAATACCGTCATGTCTTCGTAGGCATGCACGCAGAAGGCCGGCACCATGTCCTCGCGAAAATTCTCGTACTGGTCGTCGCCCCAGATGACGACGACATCCGGCTTGAAATCGTCGATCGCATGTCGGACGCGGCGCAGGCCGTTCAGCATCGCCGATCGATGACGCGCCGCGGCAGCGACGCCACGGTCGGTTCCCCATTCGTCCTGCATCGCCGGCGGCCAGCCGGCGGGGTCCTTGGCCGAAGCCGGAATGTCCGGATCCGCCAGGCGGCCGCGGAGGATGCCGGCCATGTCGGCGTCGCGGCCGCTGAACGGTGGATAATGCGATACGCCGACGCCAAGAACCTCAGCCATTGGCCGCTCCCTCTGTCCTGCCGGTGTGGCAATGCTGCCAAGCACTGTGTCGTGCATTATGACACGATGCTCGCGACTGTTCCCGGGAGAGGTGATGCATGACAGATGAAGAAGCCGGCCGCGTGCGGGACTTCGTGGGCTACGGCCGTCACCGGCCCGACCCGCAATGGCCAGGCGGGGCGCATGTCGCGGTGAACTTCGTCATCAACTACGAGGAAGGCGGCGAGTACGCTGTGCCGGACGGCGATGGGGCCTCCGAAACCGGCTTGACCGAAGGATCCACGGCGGCGGTGAAGGGACGGGATCTCGGCGCCGAGAGCATGTTCCAGTACGGGAGCCGCTCGGGCTTCTGGCGTTTCCATCGGATGTTCACCAGACGCAAGCTGCCCTGCACGGTGTTCGCGATCGCCCGCGCGCTCCAGCGCAATCCCGAAGCCTGCGCCGCCATGCGCGAAGCCGACTGGGAAGTGGCCGGCCACGGCAACCGGTGGGAGATCCATGCCAACCTCGAGGAGGCGTACGAACGCCAGCAGATTCGCCTGGCGACCGAAGGCATCACCGCGGCCGTCGGCGTCCGTCCGCTCGGCTGGTACAGCCGATACGCGCCCTCGCTCCATACGCGCGTAATGCTGCTCGACGCCGGCTACGAGTACGACAGCGACGCCTACGACGACGACCTGCCGTACTGGGTCGAGGTCGGCCACCGGACGCAACTGGTCGTTCCCTACTCCATCGTCCACAACGACGTCCGCTTCAGCCGCCAGGGCATGACCACGGGCGACGAATACTTCGCCTACGTCAAGAATGCCGTGCAATGCGTTCTGGAGGAGGATCCTCCCTGCATGCTGAGCTTCGGTCTGCACAATCGCATCATCGCCCATCCCGGCCGTGCCATGGGCCTCGCGCGGGCGCTCGACTGGCTCGCCGAGCAGCCGCGCGTATGGATCACCCGGCGCATCGATATCGCACGACACTGGCGCCGGATGCATCCGGCTCGGTGAACGTGGAGGGCGCGATGGCGAACCACTATCTGGGACAGTCGCTGGCACGCCTGGAAGATGCGCGGTTCCTCACGGGCAGAGGAACCTATGTCATGAACGCTGCCGCGGAGCGCTGTCTGCACGCACACGTCGTGCGCTCGCCGCACGGCCATGCCCGCATCGACGGTATCGACACGAAGGCAGCCCTGGAGATACCTGGCGTCGTCGCGATCCTGACGGAGGCCGATCTGGCGATGGAAGGTATTGGCGATATCCCGTGTGTGATGTCGCTCGACGCCGCCGAGCCGCTGATCGTGCCGCCACGGCCGGCGCTGGCACGCGGCATCGTTCGCCATGTCGGCGATCCAGTGGCTTTTGTCGTGGCGGAGTCGATCGAAGCGGCGTTGGATGCGGCCGAAGCGATCGAGATCACCTACTGTCCGCTGCCCTGCGTTGTCGAGGCGCGGGCGGCCGTGGCGCCGACCGCTCCTCGAATCTGGCCGCAGGCGCCGAACAATTCGGCCTTCCTGTTCCGCAAGGGCGATGCCGAGGCGGTCGAAGCCGCCATGGCCGCCGCGGCGCATATCGTCGAGTGCGAGCTGATCAACAATCGCGTGGTGCCCGCGCCGCTGGAACCGCGCGCCGCACTCGGCGAGTACGACGCCGAACGGGACCTGCTGCATCTGACCTACACCGGACAGGCGGTGCATGGCATCCGCAATCAACTGGCGGAGACCATCTCTCGACTTCCGGCCGAGCGCCTGCATCTCACGGTTCCCGATGTCGGCGGCGGCTTCGGCATGAAGAACTACATGTACCCCGAATGGGTGCTCGTGCTGTTCGCGGCTCGACGTCTCGGACGGCCGGTGCGATGGGTGTCGGAGCGGGTCGAGGATTTCGTGAGCTCCACCCACGGGCGGGACCACTTCTCGCAGGCGCGGCTGGCGCTCGATGCCGACGGCCGCTTTC
>DATEID010000067.1:0-7422 GCA_035279245.1 Reyranella sp. | reverse complement strand
GTCTCGGCTGCGAGCTGGCGGCCGGCATCGGAGGCGCCCGCCTGCACCATCACGGGCCAGCCCTGGATCGGTCGGGCGATGTTCAACGGTCCGCGCACCTTCAGATACTTGCCCTTGTGGTTCAGGACGTGGAGCTTGGCGGGATCGAAGTAGACGCCGCTCTCGACATCGCGGATGAAGGCGTCGTCAGCCCACGAGTCCCAGAGGCCGGTGACCACATCGAAGAATTCGCGCGCCCGGGCATAGCGCTCGGCGTGCTCCATCTGCTCGTCCATGCCGAAGTTCAGCGCCGCGTCCGGATTGGACGTTGTCACCAGGTTCCAGCCGGCGCGGCCGCCCGAGATGTGATCGAGCGACGCGAAGCGGCGGGCGATGGTGTAAGCCGGCTCGAAGGTGGTCGACGCCGTGGCGATCAGGCCGAGACGTTCCGTGTGCTGCGCCAGCGCCGGCAGGAGCGTCAGCGGATCGAACGACGTGACCGTCGCCGAGCGCTTCAACGCCTCCATCGGCATGTTCAGCACGGCGAGATGATCGGCCATGAAGAAGGCGTCGAACTTGCCCCGCTCCAGTGTCTGGGCATAGCGGATCAGCGCTTTCAGGTTGAAATTGGCGTCGGGCGTGCCGCCGGGATAGCGCCAGGCGGCGGTATGGATGCTGACCGGGCGCATGAACGCGCCCAGGCGAAGCTGGCGTCGGGTCATGCGATCAATCTCGGCCGCCCGGCCTCGTTCCGCAAGATAGGCCGGACGACAAGAACTCGTCCTGCCATTAGAGAACCATCCAACATCGACGCTGTGTCATTCCGAGCGCAGCGAGGAATCCTTTAGGCTGCGTTGCCCAAAGATCCCTCGCTCCGCTCGGGATGACACGGATGATCTTGGAAGAGCGCGCTACGCTAGAGCGAAGCCCTTGTAGCCGCCGGCGACGACTTCCTCGCAGGCCGCGACATAGGCGGGGAAGCCGCCGATATAAGGCATGAAGACCCGGGGCTTGCCCGGGATGTTGGCGCCGACATACCAGGAGCTGCAGGTCGCGCGCAGCGTGATGCTGGCGGACTTGCCGACCTCGCCCACCCATGCCTCCTGCGCAGGCCCGGTCGCTTCGATCACCGTCTGGCCGTTGGCGCGCATGGCTTCGAGGCAATCGGCGATCCATTCCACATGCTGCTCGATCGACGGAAGCATGTTGGTGAGGACCGACGGGCTGCCAGGGCCTGTGATGGTGAAGAGGTTGGGAAAGCCAACGACCGTCAGGCCGAGATAGGTCTTGGGTCCTTCACGCCATGCATCCTGGAGTGTGGTGCCGCCGCGCCCTCGGAAGTCGACCCTGAGCAACGCGCCGGTCATGGCATCGAAGCCGGTTGCCAGCACGAGGCAATCGAAGTCGTAGCTCTTCCCCTTGGCCCGCACGCCCGTCGGGGTGATGCGCTCGATCGGCTCGTCTCCGATATCGACCAGCGTGACGTTCGGCCGATTGAAGGTCTCCCAGTAGCCGGTGTCGACGCACAGGCGCTTGCAGCCGATGATGTTCTTGGGCGACAGGATCTCCGCCGTTTCGGGATCCTTCACGATCTCGCGAATCTTGGCGCGCACGAAGTCCGCCGCGGTCTTGTTGGAGTCGTCGTTCAGCAGCAGGTCGGAGAAGGAGGCGATGAAGCCCAGCCCACCGTAGGTCCAGCGCGTCTCGTAGATGTGGTTGCGTTCCGCCGCCGGAGTCTCGATCGCCGGCGCGACGTTGATGTCGAAATCGATGCCCGCCGGCTTGGTCCTGGCGCGCGCCCGCATGTCGCGATAGCCGGCCTTCACCCGTCGTACATAGTCCGGATCGAGTGGGGCGTTGTGGGCCGGAATGGTGTAGTTGGCGGTGCGCTGAAACACCGTGAGGTGATGCGCCTGCCGGGCGATGATCGGGATCGACTGGATCGCCGAGGAGCCGGTGCCGATGACTCCCACCGTCCTCCCCGTGAAATCGACCCCTTCATGCGGCCAGTTGCCGGTGTGATACACGGATCCCGCGAAGTCGGCGAGGCCGGCGATCTTCGGTGTGTTGGGCGAGGAGAGGCAGCCCATTGCCGTGATGAGGAAACGCGATACCAGCCGATCGCCGCGATCGGTTTCGACGACCCAGAGGTTCTCCCCCTCGTCGAAGCTCGCCCTGGTGACACGCGTCTCGAACTGGATATCGCGCCTGAGATCGAACCGGTCGGCGACATGGTTGGCGTAGTGCAGGATCTCCGGCTGGGTGGCGTAGCGTTCCGTCCATTCCCACTCCTGCTCGAGCTCGGGCGAGAATTGGTAGGAATATTGCACGCTCTCCACGTCGCAGCGCGCGCCGGGATAGCGGTTCCAGTACCAGGTGCCGCCCACGCCCTTCCCCGCCTCGATCACCCGGGCGGCGAAGCCGGCCTGGCGCAGGCGATGGAGCATGTACATGCCGGCGAAGCCCGCGCCGACAACGATCGCATCGAAATCCGTTTTCATGCGCGAATTGGAGCGCGAGCGTTGGCAAGAGGCAAGCCGGCTCTTGCCTGAGGGGAACCGCCACGCGAGATTATGGCATGGCCGTTTCGACCATCGGCAACTCGCCCAAGCGGCGCGAGGATCTGCGCTTCGTCACCGGACGAGGCGCTTACCTCGACGACTTGCGCTTCGATGGGCTCGCGCGGGCGGTGGTGCTGCGCTCGCCGCACGCACACGCCTCCGTCCGCTCGATCGACGTTGCTGCAGCCGCACAGGCGCCGGGCGTGCTGGCGGTGCTCACTGCCGCCGACGCGGAGGCGGATGGGCTGAAGCCGCTGCGGCCCTATGTCGAAACCAACGTGCAGACTGGCGAGCCGTTCGCCTTCGCGGCGCAGCCGCTGCTGGCCGCCGACAGGGTGCGGTTCGTAGGCGAGCCGGTGGCCCTTGTCGTCGCCGAGACGCTTGCCCAGGCACTCGATGCAGCCGAGCTGATCGTCGTCGACTACGCCCCGCTTCCCGCCGTCACGACGGTCGAAGCGGCTCGTGCGCCCGACGCGCCGCAAATCTCGGCCGAGGTGCCAGGCAATTGCTGCATCGACTGGCGCACCGGCGACTGGCCGGCCATCGAGGCGGCCTTCGGGCAGGCCGCGCACATCGTCCGGCTGCGGGTGGACAATCATCGGGTCGTCACCAACCCGATGGAGCCGCGCGGCTGCGTCGGCCGGTTCGAGCCGGCAAGCGACCGCTATACCCTCCATGTCTCCAGCCAGAACATCCACATCAACCGCAACCATGTTGCGCGCTGCCTCGGCGTCGAGCCGAAGGAGGTGCGTTTCGTGGCGCCAGACGTCGGCGGCGGCTTCGGGGCGAAGAACTTCGCCTATGCCGAGCACGCGCTCGTCCTGTGGGCGGCACGACGCATCGGCCGGCCGGTGAAATGGATCGCGAGCCGCAGCGAGGTGTTCCTGTGCGACCATGCCGGCCGCGACATGCAGGCCGAGGCGACGCTCGCATTGGACGCTGAGGGCCGCTTCCTCGCGCTGAAGGTCGAGAGCTTCGCCAACCTCGGCGCCTACATGGCGGGTGCCGGCGGCGGCGTGCAGACCTATCAGTACGTGCACTTGCAGGGCACGGTCTATCGCATCCCCTCGATCGCGCTCCATGTCGTGGCGGCTCTCACCAACACCGCACCGATTGGCGTGACGCGCGGGCCGGGTTTCGCCGAGACGGTGAACATTCTCGAGCGCCTGATCGACGCCGCGGCGCTGCAGGCCGGCTTCGACCGTTTCGAGCTGCGTCGCCGCAACATCGTGCCCGGACACGAGATGCCGATGACCAACGCTTTCGGCTTCCAGGTCGACAGCGGCGCGTTCGACGACACGCTCGAGAAGGCGCTGGCGTACGCCGACCTCATGGGCTTCGCCGATCGTCGGCGCGACAGTGAACGACGAGGTTGCCTGCGCGGGATCGGGGTCGCCTACCACATCAAGGGTACCGGCGGCTCGCCCGAGGAGAACGTCGACATCCGCTTCGAGGACGACGGGACGGTGTCGCTGATCACCGGCACACAGCATATCGGCCAGGGTCACGAGACGACCTTTCCGCAGATCCTTGCCCATCGTCTCGGCATTCCCAACGAGCTGATCCGGCTTTGCCAGGGCGACACCGACCTCATCGCCAATGGCGGCGGACACGGCAGTTCACGCGCGACCTATATGGGGGGCACCGCTATCTGGCATGCCTCCGACGCGATCATCGCCAAGGGCCTGACGCTCGCGGCCGAGGCGCTGGAAGCCGCCGAGGCTGACATCCGGTTCGAGGGTGGCCGTTTCACCGTCTCGGGCACCGACCGCGGCATTGCGTTGCTCGATCTCGCGATCCTCGGTCGGAAGAAGGGCCAGCCGCTCGACACCTACCACTTCTGGAAGCGCGAGCATCTCACCTTCCCCAACGGCGCCCATGTCGTCGAGGTCGAGGTCGATCCCGACACGGGCGCCGTCGACCTCGTGCGCTACACGGCAGTCGACGACTACGGCGTGATGGTCAATCCCATGATTGTCGAAGGCCAGGCGCATGGCGCCATGGCGCAGGGCATTGGCCAGGCGCTGACCGAACAAGCCGTTTACGACGCCGAGTCCGGCCAGATGGTGACCGCGTCCTTCATGGACTATGCCATGCCGCGCGCAGGACAACTGCCGGCCTTCACCCTCGACTTCAATCCGACGCGCTGCACCACCAACCCGCTGGGCGTGAAAGGCTGCGGTGAAGCCGGTGCGATCGCCGCGTTCCCGGCCCTCATCAACGCCGTCCTCGATGCCCTGCGACCGCTCGGCGTGGATCATTTCGATGGCCCCGCGACTCCATCGCGCATTTGGCGAGCCATCGGAGCGGCACAGACCTGAGCTTTCTTTGTGCGCGCGGCGCGCAGCGCCACATCATGATCACAGGCAGCGAACGAGGCCTTTCCTAACATGAGAAGTCGCAGCCAGACGGAGACTTGCGTGGCTTACACCCCTTCCTCGGCGGTCGTGTCCGTGCGCCCGAATATCGTGGCGCGCCTCAAGAACATGCTGCGCCCGTTGGAGCCCTATCTGCCCCTGCCTGCGCCTCGTCTGTCATGGCGTCAGTCGGTTGCCGTTCTGCGGCGAAACGGCTTCCAGCCCGCCACCGTCTTCGACATCGGCGTCGGCTTCGGCACGTTCAGCCTCTACCACCTCTTTCCCGATGCGTTTTATCATCTGGTCGAGCCGACACGGGAAGCGCTGCCGCATGTCGAGAAGCTCGCGCGGCGGCTGCGCTGCGACATCCATCCCGTGGCGCTCGGCGATCGCGACGGCGAGGCGCAGCTCGAGGTCCGTTCCGACATCCAGGGTTCGACGCTTCTCGAGGAAGTGGGCCAGCGCGATTTCGTCCGCTTCGATCGCGTCCCGGTGCGCCGGTTCGACTCGCTGTTCACGCGCATCGAGCGGCCCGCCCTTTGCAAGATCGATGTGCAGGGTGCGGAGCTCATGGTGTTGAACGGCATGACCGGACGTATCGCCGACATCGACGCCCTGATCATCGAAACCAGCACCATCGCCACGGTCAAGGGGGGCGCCGAGGTCCATGGCGTCATGAACTTCATGCACGATCACGGCTTCGCGCTCGCCGACGTGATCGGCCTGAAACGCCGGCCGCTCGACGATGCGACAGCGCAGCTCGATCTCCTGTTCGTCCCCGAGAGCTCGCCGTTGCGCGCCGATCGGCGTTGGGCGACGGACTCCTGAGCGTCTTCAGCACGAAGGACGGACGTCCTGCCGCCATTGCTCGAGTTTGGCGAGATCGGCCGGCAGGACGACAAACAGAGGAGCGGCAAAAGCTTCCCAGGCTGACAGGAAGCTGTTGCCGACGGAGGTCAGGACGGGAAGCCCGACCTCGATCGCCGCGTCGAAGGCGGCGCGCAGCCCGCCACCGGCCGCTTCCAGCTTGCCGAACTTGCTCAGCACGACGAGATCGCAGCCGCGCGCGATATCCGAGCGAACGGCCTCCGCGGCCATCGTCACGCCTGCCCCGTCGAGATGGCAGGCCGTGGAGTGCGGCCCCAGATCCTGGAACATGGGAAAACGCTCGTCGCTCGCGAGGCTGCGCAGGAAGCCGGCGCGACAGGCACGATCGGCAAGACCGTGGTCTTCGGCGACGACACCTGCAAGGCGCAGGGAGCGCCGCCAGCGGTCGGTCAAGGTCCGGAACAGATGCTCGACATCGAGGCCTGGTGCATTCTGCACGACGGCGATCTTGCTGACCGATTCCAACGACCCCTCCCTCTGTTCAGCGATGGTGCGCGTGGCTGATCGCCCAAACATAGGCCGATACGGCGGCAAGATCCTGCTTCGACAGAGGACTGCCTCCCATGGGCGGCATCGCGCCTTGGGAGCGCTTGGGCTTGGGGACCCCCTTGGCGATGATGTTGCTGAGGCTGGCGAGGCTGCCGTCGCTCCACAGCCATCGACCGGTATTGAGCGGAGGGCCGACCGAGCTGCCGCTGCCATCGGAGCCGTGGCAGCCGCTGCAGGTGCCGTTGCTTGCTTCGCCGTGATAGATGCGGTCGCCCAGCGCCACCTGCTCGGCTGTCGCGCCCGGCGGCGTCGGCAATGTCTCCGCCTTGCGTCCGGCATCGGGATGCACGCCTTCGGGCGGTGATGCCTGCCGTGACGCTGTTGCCGAAGCGGAGGTGGTCGAGGCTGGCGCGACCTTGTCCGAGCCGTTGCCGTTGTAGGTGATGCGCCAGATGCGGCCGTGCACGTCATCGGACACGAAGAGCGCGCCGTCCGGCGCCACGGCGAGACCGCTCGGCCGGAACGCAGCCCGGCCCGGTTCCTTGTGCCCGCCGTCGAACCCATCGGCAAAGACGACATAGGGCCCTGCCGCCTTGCCGTCGGCCAGCGGCTGGAAGACGACGTTGTAGCCGCCCTGTGGCAGCGGTGCGCGGTTCCACGAGCCATGGAAGGCGATAAAAGCGCCGCCGCGATAGTCCGAAGGAAACTTGTCGCCGAGATAGATCGCGAGCGCATTGGGAGCCCAGTGGCCGGGAAAAGCCGCTACCGGTCCGTGGCGCTGCGCGCAGAGCCCGACGGCCTTGCCGCCGTCGCCACCATATTCCGGCGCCAGCACGAGCTTCTTCTGGTTCTGGTCGTAGTAGCATTCCGGCCAGCCGTAGTCTGCACCCTGCTCGACCTCGATCAGCTCCTCGGCCGGCAATTGCGCACTCTGCTCCGCCGTGTAGAGACGCGGCCAGTTTTGATAGAGCTGGTCGCGGCCGTGCTGGGTCGCGAACAGGCGGCCGTTGGAGTCGAAAGCAAGACCCTCGGCATTGCGAATGCCGCTCGCATAGCGTCCAGCGGGCGAGAAGGCCTGTCCGACCTTGTTGGCGTCGTAGCGCCAGATCCCGCCGCGGGTCTGCTTCTCGACGCAAGGGTCGATGCCG
>DATEID010000066.1:0-13410 GCA_035279245.1 Reyranella sp. | reverse complement strand
CCTGGAACTGCTCGTTCCAGACGTCTTCCGTGCTCTTGAGCACGCGGGCGACGAACTGCACTTCCGGATCGTCGCCGCTCGACGGGCGCGATGCCGTTCGAGTCTGCGGCGGCGGTGGCGCGACGTAGCCGGTGCCGCTGTCGAGGCCGGTCAGCAGGCTGATCGGGTTGATGCCCAGGATCAGGCAGATCACAACGATGGCGATCAGGCCGAAGCCGCCCTTGAACAGGCCGCCGCCGACCGGGATCTGCACACCCGGCCCGCCCATGCCGCCGCCGAAGCCGCCACCGCCCAGGCCGCCGCCGAACCCACCGCCTGCGAAGCCGCCGCCTTCGTCGCGGCGATCCTCGATGTTGCTGCTTTCCTCGCCATCCATCTGCATGGCAGCGTCTCCGTCGTCTAACTATATTGGTGGCGATGAGTCTCACTGTCGCCACCTGGAACATCAACTCGGTGCGCCTGCGCATCGCCAACGTCGAACGCTTTCTCAAGCTGCGCAAGCCGGACGTGCTCTGCCTGCAGGAGACCAAGTGCCCGGACGACCTGTTTCCCCATCTAGCCTTCGAGGTGCTGGGCTACCGCCACAGGCTGGTGCAGGGCATGAAGTCGTACAACGGCGTCGCCATCCTGTCGAAGGTTCCGTTCACCGCCACCAATGTCCACCACCGCTGCGGCAAGGAGGATTGCCGGCATATCGAGGCCGCCCTCGACACCGGCGGCGATCCGATCCTGCTCGACAATCTTTACATCCCGGCGGGTGGCGACGTCCCCGATCCCGCAGTGAACGACAAGTTCGCGCACAAGCTCGACTTCTACCGTGAGATGGCGCGCTGGTATGCCGACCGCCGGCCCAAGCCTCGGGCGCGTCGCGGCCTGCGCCGCATTGCCGTCGGCGATCTCAACGTGGCCCCGCTCGAGCACGATGTCTGGAGTCACAAGCAGCTTCTGAAGATCGTGTCCCACACACCTATAGAGGTCGAGCTGTTCGGCAAGATGATGGTGGCGATGGACTGGATCGACGTTCCCCGCCGCTTCGTGCCGGAGGAGGAGAAGCTCTATTCCTGGTGGAGCTACCGCAACAACGACTGGCGGAAGTCCAACCGCGGCCGGCGGCTCGACCACATCCTGGCGACGCCGGCACTGGGCGGCGCGATCCGTAGTCACCACATCGACGTCGACATGCGCGACTGGACGCTCGCCTCCGACCACGTCCCGGTGCTCGCGACGTTCGACGTTTGATGCTTGGAGGGGGAGGAAATGCACATCATCGGCATCCTGCTGATCGGCTTCCTGGTCGGCCTCGTTGCGCGCTGGGTGACGCCAGGACCGCATCCCCATGGCTTCCTCGTCACCATCGTCGTCGGTATCGTGGGCTCGGTGATCGCGACCTATGGCGGCCAGGCGCTGGGCCTGTACCGCGTCGGGAAACCGGCGGGCTTCATCGGCTCGGTGCTGGGTGCGGTGGTGCTGCTGGTGCTCGTCCAGCTCTTCGGCACCCGCTAGAAAAATCTGTCGGCAGATCGCCATCCCGTGAAAAAGAGTTCTGTCGCCGGGCCGGCCGGCATCCTCTAGCCAAAGAGGGCGCAACGACGATGGAGACTCCGCATGATGTCGCGACGGGCCCAGCTTCTCGTGCTTGCGGCTGCATGCGTTGTTGTCGACGGGGGCCATGCGCACGCGCAGGCGCAGCTTCTCAACGTCTCCTATGATCCGACCCGCGAACTCTATCGTGAGATCAATCCGCTGTTCGCTGCCGAATGGAAGAAGACGACGGCCGGAACGGTCGCTATCCGCATGTCCCACGCCGGCTCGGGCGCGCAGGCGCGGGCGGTGATCGCCGGCCTCGACGCGTCGGTCGTGACGCTGGCGCTGGCAGCCGACATCGACGCCATCGCCGAGCGCACGCACAAGATTCCCGCCGATTGGCAAAAGCGGCTACCCGACAGCTCTTCGCCCTACACCTCGACGATCGACTTCGTCGTACGCAAAGGCAATCCGCGCCAGATCAAGGACTGGGACGATCTCGTGAAGCCCGGGGTCCAGGTCGTGACGCCCAATCCCAAGACGTCGGGTGGCGCGCGCTGGAACTATCTCGCGGCCTGGGCCTATGCGTCGGAGACGAACGGTGGCGACGAGGCCCGGATCAAGGCTTTCATGGCCGCGCTCTTCAAGAACGTGTCGGTGCTCGACACCGGCGCGCGTGGCGCGACCACCACCTTCGCGCGGCGCGGCATCGGCGATGTCCTGATCGCGTGGGAGAACGAGGCGCACCTCGTCCTGAAGGAGCTCGGCGCAGACAAGTTCGAGATCGTGACGCCGTCGGTGTCGATCCTTGCCCAGCCGACCGTCGCCCTGGTAGACGGCAATGTCGACAAAGCGGGAAATCGCACGGTGGCGCAGGCCTATCTCGACTTCCTCTATACCGCGCCGGCCCAGGCGGCGATCGCGCGGAATTTCTACCGGCCGGTCAAGCCGGAGTTCGCCGACAAGGCCGACCTCGACCGGCTGCCGCCGCTCAAGCTCGTGACGATTGACGGCTTCTTCGGCGGTTGGCGCAAGGTGCAGGCAGCGCACTTCGCCGACGGCGGCGTCTTCGACCGGATCATGGCGAGCGTCCATCGTTGACGAACCGACGCCTCGAGGGGTGACGTCTATGGGAGCGAGCGTGCGCTTCAGGGAGGCCAGCGCGATACCGGGGTTCGGCCTTTCGCTGGGCTACACCCTGTTCTATCTCGGCCTCATCGTCCTGCTGCCGCTGTCCGCCCTGGTGCTGGAGGCGGCGGCCCTCGGACTGGACGGCCTGTGGCGCGTCGCCACCGAACCGCGCGTGCTGGCCGCCCTGCGCATCAGCTTCGGCCTCGCCCTCATTGCCGCGTTGATCGATTCGATGTTCGGCCCGCTGATCGCCTGGGTGCTGGCCCGCTACCACTTTCCCGGCCGCAAGGTGATCGACGCCGCGGTGGACCTGCCGTTCGCGCTGCCGACGGCGGTTGCCGGCATCGCCCTTGCCGCCCTCTATGCGCCGACCGGCTGGCTGGGCGGCCTGTTGGCGGGTTTTGGTGTCAAGGTCGCGTTCACGCCACTCGGCATCCTGATCGCCCTCGTGTTCGTCGGCCTGCCCTTTGCCGTGCGCACCGTGCAGCCGCTGGTGGCCGAGATCGATCGCGAGGTGGAGGAGGCCTCGGCGACACTCGGCGCCAGCCGTCGCCAGACGCTGAGGCACGTCATCCTTCCGACCTTCGCGCCCGCCATCCTGACCGGCTTCGCGCTCGCCTTCGCCCGCGCCGTCAGCGAGTACGGTTCGGTGATCTTCATCGCCGGCAATCTGCCCTATGTCTCCGAGATCGCGCCGCAGCTCATCGTCATCAAGCTCGAGGAGTTCGACTATCGCGTCGCCACCGGGATTGCCGTCATCATGCTGGCGCTCTCCTTCGCGATCCTGCTGGCCATCAACCTGATCCAGGCCTGGAGTCGGCGACGGCTCGGGGCGGCATGAGCGCGAGCATGAGCAAACGTTTGCCGCCGCCCGCTACGACCGAATCGCCGATGGCGCGCCTTTGTCTGGCCGCGGTCGCGCTTGCGTTTCTTGCGCTTTTCCTCGTGCTGCCCGTCATCGTCGTCTTCGCCGAAGCGCTGCGAAAGGGCGTCGCGACCTATCTGGCGACCTTCGGCGATCCCGACGCGCGGGCTGCGATTCGACTCACGCTCCTGGTGGCGGCCATCGCTGTGCCGCTCAACATGGTGTTCGGCGTCGCGGCCTCCTGGGCGATCGCCAAGTTCGAGTTCCGTGGCAAGAACCTCCTGATCACGCTGATCGACCTGCCGTTCTCGGTCTCGCCCGTCGTGTCGGGTCTGATCTACGTTCTGCTGTTTGGCGCGCAGGGCCTGTTCGGCCCGTGGCTCGAGGCGCACGGCATCCAGATCCTGTTCGCCCTGCCAGGTATCGTGCTGGCGACGGTGTTCGTCACCTTTCCCTTCGTCGCCCGGGAGCTGATACCGCTGATGCAAGAGCAGGGAAGCCTCGACGAGGAAGCCGCGCTTACGCTCGGCGCAGGAGGCTTGGGGGTCTTCTTCACCGTCACTTTGCCCAATATCGTCTGGGGCCTGCTGTACGGCGTCCTTCTCTGCACCGCGCGGGCGATGGGCGAGTTCGGCGCGGTATCGGTCGTCTCCGGCCATATCCGCGGTGTCACCGATACCATGCCGCTACATGTCGAGATCCTCTACAACGAGTACAATTTCGTCGCCGCGTTTGCGATGGCGTCGCTGCTGGCGATGCTGGCTGTCGTGACGCTTGCGGCCAAGACCATCCTCGAGATGCGCTACGGCGATGCGCTGGCGCGGACGGCAAGGATCTAGCGCATGGATATCCGCATCCTCGGCGTCAGCAAGGAGTTCGGCCGCACCGGTGCATTGCGCGGGCTCGATCTCGAGATCCGCAGCGGCGAACTGATCGCGCTCCTGGGGCCGTCGGGATCGGGCAAGACGACGTTGCTGCGCATCGTCGCCGGCCTGGAATTCCCCACGGCGGGCCATGTCTATTTCGGTGAGGAGGACGCGACGGGCCTTGCCGTGCAGGAGCGCCAGATCGGCTTCGTCTTCCAGCACTATGCTTTGTTCAGGCATATGACCGTGTTCGACAATGTCGCCTACGGCCTGCGCGTACGTCGGCGCGGTACGACGGCCGAGATCGCCGAACGCGTGCGCGAGCTGCTCGATCTTGTGCAGTTGGCGGGCATCGAGGCGCGCTATCCGCGGCAACTGTCGGGCGGCCAGCGCCAGCGCGTGGCGCTGGCCCGCGCCCTTGCCGTCGATCCGCGCGTGCTGCTGTTGGATGAGCCGTTCGGCGCTTTAGACGCCAGGATTCGCCGCGATCTTCGACGCTGGCTGCGCGAGTTGCACGGCCGGACGCGGCATACGACCGTCTTCGTCACGCACGACCAGGAAGAGGCGCTCGAGCTTGCCGATAGGGTGGCGATCCTGAACAACGGCCGGATCGAGCAGATCGGCACTGCCGACGACATCTACGACCGGCCCGCAACGGCGTTCGTCATGTCCTTCGTCGGCGAAACCTCCTGCGTTCCCGTCGAGTTCGACGGCCATCGGCTGCGTTTCCAGGGCCAGCCGTTCGAGGCCTGCCTGCTCGGCCCTCATCGTGGCTCCGGCCTATTCTATGTCCGACCGCGCGACGTCGAGCTGACAGCGCCGGCTGCGTCTTCGATTTGCGGTGTCGTGAAGTCGGTCCATCGCACCGCGACCGGCCTGCGCGCGCAGATCGCTCCGGGCGCCGCCGATGGGCGGATCGAGGTTGAGCTCGAAAGTTCGGCCAACATAAAGGCCGGCAGCAGCGTCGGCCTTCGTTTCCTGCGCGGCCGGCTGTTCGAGGCGCGCGACTAACGCACCCGGTAAAGGAAATATCGGTCCTTGGGGACGCCAGCGGGTTCCGGGAGGCGCTGCCAGCGCACGACATCGAGCGCCTGGTTGGCGAGCACGTAGCCGCCCGAAGCAGCGAGCGTATCGAGCGCCGGACCGAGCCATTGTCCCATCGCTACGTTCGCCGCATGATCGCCGGTGCCGAGATCGGTATGGATCAGGGCGGCGGTGGCGCCGAGTCGTCGCGCTGCTTGCGGGATCGCCTCCCGCGCCTCGCCCAGAAACAGTCGGTCGTCGGGCGGGATACAGTCGGGATGGGCCGCCACCTTGCGCTCGAACACGTAGATGTCGCGGTGGGGGAAGAGGGTGCGTAGATGATCGTAAGTGCGGCCGTTGCCGAGTCCCACCTCGAGTATGGGACCGTCCAGGCGGTCGATCTTGTCCTTCAGGAAGTTCAGGCAATCGCGCTGCGCTTCCATGCGCGCGATGAAGCTGTCGAGACGACTCATGAGGGGAAATACAACAGGTGATCAAGCGGCCTTGGTGGCGGTCGCGTCGCGCAGCTTCTGGTTGGTGTCTTCCAGGCGATGGGCCAGCTCGCGCATCATCTCGATCGCCATCTGAGGGAACTCCGCGACCAGACGGTAGAACATGTCCTTGGAGATCTTGAGCGTCGTGAGCGGTTCGCGCGCCTTGATGGTGGCGGTACGTGGCACGTCGCTCAGGATGGCGATGTCGCCGACGAAGCTGTTCTTCCTGAGCTCCGCAACACGAATCTGACCGTTGGGCGTCTCGAGCAGCACGTCGGCACTGCCGGCAAGGATCACATACATCGCGTCGCCAACGTCGCCTTGGTGGAACAGTTCCTGACCCGCAGCATAGTTCATGCGCTCGCCCGTGAAGGCGATCAGCTTCAGCTTGGCCGGCTCGACCTTGGAGAATAGCGGTATGCCTTTCAGAATCTCGACTTCTTCGTTGAGGTTCATCGCATCCTCCTGATTGTCTCTCCGCCCCTCGAGCTACGCCGACTGCATGAGCTCGCCGTAGAGCCCGCCCTTCGCCTTGAGTTCGGCCGGCGTGCCCTGCACCACGATCTTTCCGGACTGCATTACCACGATTTGATCGAACGGCTCCGCCTGGCTCGGCCGGTTGGCGATCCAGACTACGCCATGCCCCTCCTTCGCCGCCGCCAGGATGTTGTCGCGAATGCGGTCCTGGGTGCGGCCATCGAACACCGCGACCGCTTCGTTCACCACCAGGAATTGCGGCCGCTTGATGAGCGCGCGCGCCATGCCGAGCTTCTGACGCTGGGTCGCCGGCAGGCGCTTGCCTGCCACGCCGACATTGTACTCCAGCCCCACTTCGATCACCGAATCGCGCAACTTCAGCTCGACCAGGACCTCCGAGATCAGGGCGACGATGCGCGTCTCGGCCTGGGCCTGCCCGTAGACCAGGCGGCCGAACAGTACGTTGTCCTGAACCGTGGCGGCACTGTTGTAGCGCTCGAAGTCGTAGAACTCGACGGCGCCCCGCAAGGCGTCCGGCAGGTGGGCAGCGAAAGACCGGCGCGCTGCCAAAAGCCGCTCCTCCATCGCCGCATCGATCAAGCCGAGGCGATGCCGCGCCTCTATATAGCGCAGTGGCAAGGTCATCAGCCTCGGCCGATCGGCCTCCGGCACCGCCTCCACGCCCTTGCCGCCCAGGCGCTGCAGCAGCAGGCGCACGTTCGGCAGCTCATCGGCGGAGATAAAGCTGTACTGCTCGAACAGCGGGTTGTCCGGTGACAGGCCGGAGAACAGCTCGACCATGGTCTCGGCGATGGAAAGACCCATCCGCAGCAAGTCCTGGTCGAGGCCGGCGTCCTTCAGGACCGACTGGACGTAGGGCTGCGCCGCGAGATTGTCGCCGTCGAAATCGCCGCCGACCGGCGTGCCGAACAGGAGATTTTCCGCCACCGACAGGTTCTTGTTGTACTTGTCGGGGTCGAACTGCTCGATCAGCCCCGCATAGGCGGGATCCTGCAGGCGGCCATGCAGCGCCTTGCGCGCGGCCAGGATCTTCTCGGCGAGATCGGGGCGGCGACTGCCGTCGATCGCACCACGCAAGCCCAGCGAATAGATCTCCTCGTCGAACTCGACCTGCTTCAGCGCCGCCACCATGCACGGCAGGAGGTCTGCCGGACCGGTGGCGCCGGCCAGCTCGTAGTCGATCCAGTCGGCATTGGGATCGAGCACCGGATTGCCGGCGCGTTCAGCCTCACGCCAGAAGGCTTCGCGGGCGGCGCGGGTTGCCTCATCGTAAGGAGCTGGCGCGACCGGCCTATGCTTGAGGCCGAACAACAGGTTGTCACGCACCGACAGTGGGAAGAGGTAGGTCTCCTGGCCGATATAGGCGGTCCGTGCGCCCAGCACCGCTTCGGGAATCTGCAGGAAGTCCTGGCCGTCCACCTTGATCGAGCCGCCGGTCGGCAAGGTAAGACGCCCCAGCACCTGGCCGAGCACGTCCTTGCCCGAGCTCGCCGTGCCGATCACCGCCATCCGGGTCTCCGTCGAGACCACGAGTGAGACGCCGTCGAGCTGCTTCACGCGACCATCGTCGCTCACCGTGACGGCCGATAGCACGATCTCGTGCCCCAGCAGCGGCGGCGGTTCGGTGGGCAAGGCCTGCAGCTCGGGCGGCATCATGCCTTCGGGCTGGAACTGGTCGATCACCTGCTCGTACTTGATCTGCACGTCCTGGCGCTGCTGGTCCCAGTCGATCAGCTCCTTGATCGGCGAGGGCAGGTCCTTGTACGCCAACAGCACGCCCACCACTGCGCCGACGCTCATATGGCCTTCGATGGCGAAGTAGCCGCCCAGCAGGTAGATCGCGAAGGGCGTCGCCTGCGAAAGGATGCTGTTCCAGAACTTCGCGACGAACTTCTTGTTGTAGAGGTCGAAGCGAATCTTGAAGATGTGGCCCAATCGCTCTGAAATGTCGGCGCGCTCGTAGTTGGCGGCGCCATGGACGTGGATTTCGCTCACGCCGTCGGCGGTCTCTGCGATGCGGCCGGCGAGCAGGCGGGCAGTGAGCTGCCGCTGGCGGCCGAGCGCCAGCACCGGTCGGCGCAGGCGCGGGATGATCACCATCTGCGCCGCCAGCAGCACGATCACCACGCCGCTCAGCAGCAGGTTCTGCATCATGATGAAGACGATCGCCGTGAGCGCCTGTCCGCCCAGGAACATCGGTTGCACGAAGGCGTCGCCGATGAAGCCGCCCAGCGGCTCGACCTCGTCCTTGATCATGGTCGCGAGCTCGGCCTGCTTGACCTTGCGCAGGTGCGTCGCCGGAAAACGCAGGATGCGGTCGTAGAGCTCGTAGCGCAGGCGGCGCAGCATGCGCTCACCCATGCGACCCTTCTGGGTGTTGATGATGCGTCGGAACTGGCCGTTCACGATCACCGCGCCCAGGAAGACGAAGCTCATGACGACGAGATACTGGAGCTGATCGACCGAGAAGCCGTCGAACAGGTGCAGGTGATGGCCGCCCAGGAAGTCGGGCAGGGGGATATCGATCTCAAGGACCCGTATTTCCGCCGCCGCCTTGAAGGCGTTGCCGGAAATGCCGTTGTTGACGATCGACTTCGGGACGGTGAGCGACAGGAAATAGAAGATCTGCGACAGCACGACGAGGCCGAGGATCACGAGCTGCTCGGACTTGCTGTGCCGCCAGATATAGGAGAACAGACTGCGATGCATTAGACCCCAGACTGCGGCCGCCTTGTGCCCACGTATATTCGATCAGACCTTTGATTACATTTGATATTTTTGCTGACGGCGCAAGGAGTCGCGGCTCCCTTGGCCTTGTGGCATAGTCCGCTCAAACCACCGGTCGGGCCAAGCGCAACGGCCACGGGGAGAATCACGTCGCATGCCCGCCAGCAGCCGGTCAAAACGTGTGCTGCTCTACAGCCACGATTCGTACGGCCTCGGCCACGTCAGCCGATGCCGCACCATCGCCAACGCCATAGTCGAGGCGGACAGCTCGATCTCCGTCCTGATCATCTCTGGCTCGCCGGTGATTGGATCGTACGAATTCCGCTCCGGCATCGACTTCGTGCGCATTCCCGGCATGGTCAAGCAGATCACCGGGGAGTACGACGCCGCCAACCTGCGGGTCGGCGTCGAGCATACGCTCGAAATCCGCACCCGCATCATCCGCGACACCGCCGACATCTATCAGCCGGACCTGTTCATCGTCGACAAGGAGCCGCTCGGCCTGCGCGGCGAGGTCGTTCCCGCGCTCGAGCTCTTGAAGAAGTGCGGCACGCCGCTGGTCTTCGGCCTGCGTGATGTGGTCGACGATCCCGTGCAGCTCGATGTCGAATGGCGACGCAAGAACGTCATGCCGGCGCTGCGCGATCTCTACGACGAGATCTGGGCCTACGGCCTGCCGCAGGTAAACAAGCCGCTGGCTGGCCTCGATTTGCCGCCGTCGGTGCGCCACAAGACCGTCTATACCGGCTACCTGCGCCGCGACCTGCCGCTGCATGTCGACCTGCCGCACGAGATCGAGGAGCTCGCCGGTCCTTTCATTCTGGTGACGGCGGGCGGCGGCGGTGATGGCGAGGATCTCGTCGACTGGGTGCTGTCTGCCTACGAGGCCGATCCGCACATTCCTTATGGGGCGGTGATCGCTTTCGGGCCGTTCATGGCGGCCACGGCGCGCGAGGCTTTCAAGGAGCGGGCTGCGAAGTTCGATAATATCCGCACGCTCACCTTCACCAACAATCTCGGCGCCTTGATGCACCGTGCCGCCGGCGTCGTCGCCATGGGCGGCTACAACACCTTTTGCGAGATCCTGTCGTTCGACAAGCGGGCGATCATCGTGCCGCGCAAGCGGCCGCGCCTAGAACAGTTCATCCGCGCGCGCGCTGCGCGCAATCTTGGCCTGATCGAGATGCTCGATGCCGAGCGCGGCCGCGATCCCCGACTTATGGCGACCGCGCTGCGGCAACTGCCGCAGCAGGGGTTGCCGAGCGACGTGATCGTTCCCGGTCTGCTCGACGGCCTGGGCAACGTCTGGCGGCTCGTGTCCAAGCAGCTCGCCCATCCTCATCGCGGTCCGGCCGCCATCGACAGGGTTCGATCGGAGGCGGACAAGTCGGAGGCGGTGCCCGACAGCATCGCTGCACGCGTCAAGCTTTAGAACCATCGGTGTGACATGACGGACGGAAATGACGCGCGTATCGCGGTCGTGGTGAAGTGCTGGCCGCGGCTGTCCGAGACCTTCATTGCTCAGGAAATGACCGGCCTGGAGGCGCGCGGGCTCAAGCTCGTGATTTATTCCCTGCGCCTGCCGACCGATCCCGCCATCCATCCGGCCCACGCCCGGGTGAAGGCGCCGATCGTCTATCTGCCGGAGTACCTCAAGAACGAGCCCATGCGCGTGCTGCGGTCCTGGTGGAAGGTCCGCAAGCTGCCCGGCTATCGCGCCGCGCGCGCGCGCTTCCTGCACGATCTGGTGCGCGATCGCACGCCCAATCGCGCCCGGCGCTTCGGCCAGGCCATGGTGCTGGCGGCGGAGATGCCCCAGGGCATCGAGCGCATGTACGCCCACTTCATCCATACGCCTGCGTCGGCGACGCGCTACGCGGCCTTGATGCGCGGCCTGCCGTGGAGCGCTTCGGCCCACGCCAAGGACATCTGGACCAGCCAGGAATGGGAGTTGCGCACCAAGCTCGGCGACATCGACTGGCTGATCACCTGCACCCGCTTCGCGCTCGGCCGCCTGAAGGAGCTGGTGGCCGATCACGATCGCCTGCGGCTCGTCTATCACGGCCTCGATCTTGCGAACCTGCCGGCGCCGCCGCTCGAACGGCAGCCGCGCGACGGCAGCGATCCCGGCGATCCGGTCGTGATCCTGTCGGTCGGACGCCGTGTCGCGAAGAAAGGCTACGACGATCTTCTCGCCGCATTGGCGCGCCTGCCGAAGGATCTCAACTGGCGCTTCGAGCATATTGGCGCCGGTGTGCTTGGCGATTCGTTCGAGCATACGGCAGAGCAACTCGGTATCGCCGATCGCTGCGTCTGGCATGGCGCCCGACCGCAGGCCGAGGTGTTTGCCGCCTACCAGCGCGCCGATATCTTCGTGCTTGCCAGCAAGACGGCCGACGACGGCGATCGCGAGGGCATGCCCAATGTCCTGCAGGAGGCAGGCTACCAGCGCATGGCGATCGTCTCGACCCGTTCGGCCGCGATCGGCGAATTCATCGCCGACCAGGACAACGGCCTGCTGGCTGATCCCGGCTCGCCGCCGCAGCTCGCCGCCGCGCTGGAGCGGTTGGCGCGCGATCCTGCCTTGCGCGCTCGTCTGGGCAGCCGTGCCAACGAGATCGTTCGCACGCGCTTCTCGTACGAAGCCGGCGTCGATTGGATCGCCCGCTCGCTCGCCCAGCCAGCCAACAGCAATCTCGCCGCGCAGATCGAGATTCCCGAGGTTCGTGCCGCGGAGTAGGAATGCGCGTGCTGTTGCACACGCCGCTGAAAGCCCCTGACAGCCCGATCGCCTCGGGCGATCGTGAGATGGCACGAGGCTTGTGGCGTCTCCTTGAACGCCTCGGGCACCGGGTGATCATGCCGGCGCGAAGCCGCGTTGCGCCTGGGGTTCCGCCGCCCGGCGCCCATCTCGCGCTCGAGCGTCGCGCGCGCCCCCAGGCGAAGCGGCTCGTCGAGCATTGGCGTTCCTTGCCGCCGCGCCATCCGGAGCGATTCGATCTCTGGTTCACCTATCATTCCTGGTACCGCAAGCCCGACTGGCTGGGGCCGGCGGTGACGCAGGCGATCGGCATCCCTTACGTGATCGCGGAGGCGTCACATTCGCCGCGCCGTTCGCAGGGACCGACCCGTCTCGGCCATCGCGCCGCTGAGCACGCCATCGCGGTCGCGAATCTCGTGCTGACGCTGAGCCCTCGTGACATCGCCGGCGTGAAGAGCCGCTTGCGGCCCGGAGCGCATCAACTCCCGCTGGCACCGTTCGTGGATGCTGCGCCTTTTGCAGCCGCCGCAGCCGCGCGGGCAGCCAACGACCCGCCGGTCCTGCTGAGCGTCGGGATGATGCGCCAACGCGACAAGCTCGACTCCTATCGCGTTCTGGCGAAGGCGTTCACGCTCCTGAAGGATCGTCCTTGGCGGGCCGTTCTGGTGGGCGACGGTCCGGCCCGAGCCGAGGTCGAGGCATCGATGGCGCCGCTCGGATCGCGCGTGCGCTTCCTGGGAGCGGTGCCGCGTGAAAGGCTGCCAGCAGTTTACTCTGCCGCCGACCTTTACCTCTGGCCGGCAATCAACGAAGCCTATGGCATGGCATTTCTCGAAGCCCAGGCGAGCGGCCTTCCGGTCGTTGCCGGCCGTACCGGCGGTGTCCCGGCGGTGGTGGCGGACGGCGTTTCCGGCATTCTGACGCCCATTGGCGATGCGCGCGCCTTCGCCGCCGCGGTCGGCCATCTGCTCGATGATTCAGCCGAGCGCGCACGGCTGAGCGCCGGTGCGTCACGTCGCGTCGCGCAGCACCATGACGAGCAAGCCGCCGCCCGAGCGCTGCGGACCGCTTTGCGGATGCTGTCATGACGGGCGTCCGTTTCGCCGTCCTTCGCCATGCACCGACCGACTGGAACGAGTCCCGGCGCCTGCAGGGCATGACCGATATCTCGCTCAGCGCCGAGGGCGAGGCGCTGGCGCAAAGCTGGCGCCTGCCGGCGCCGGCCTGCGATTGGCGGCGGGTTTGCAGTCCGCTCGTGCGCGCGCGCCGCACCGCCGAGCTGCTGCATCCGCCAGTGCCGGCCACCGTCGAGCCACGGCTGCGCGAAATGAGCTTCGGTGTCTGGGAAGGGCGGACCGTCGCCGAGCTGCGCACCACGATGGGCGCCTCGTTTCTCGAGGCCGAAGGCCGCGGGCTCGACTTCCAGCCCCCCGGCGGAGAATCGCCGCGCGCCACCATGTCCCGTCTTTCGGAGTGGGCCTCGGAGATCGCAACTGCCGGCCAGCCCGTCGTCGCGATCTC
>DATEID010000065.1:0-3014 GCA_035279245.1 Reyranella sp. | reverse complement strand
GCGATCTCCTCGACCGTCGTATAGCGCCTGGTCGGCTGAGCCGCCTGGTAGCGCTCGCCGATCGACGTCGCGTTGCCGGGCGCGAGCTGCTCCTCGAGCGCGTGGATCATGCGCGTATCTACGGGCCCGGGACAGACGGCGTTCACGCGAATGCCCTGACGCGCGACCTCGCCGGCCGCCGTTTTGGTGAGCCCGATGACGGCGTGCTTGGAGGCGACGTAAGCCGGCATGCCGGGCGTTGCCACCAGGCCTGCGACCGAAGCGGTGTTCACGATCGCGCCGCTCTTCTGGCGGATCATTTGCGGCAGCACATGGCGCAATCCGAGGAACACGCCCTTCACGTTCACGGCAATCACGGCGTCGAACACGGCCTCGTCATACTCTGCGATAGGCGCCACCCGGCCTTCGATGCCGGCATTGTTGAAGAAGCAGTCGATCCGCCCGAACCGGTCGATTGCGGCCGTCACATAGGCGCGAACATCCTCGGCCTTGGTGACGTCGGCCGTGACGGCGAGCGACTCGCCGCCCTTCTGCCGGATGATGCCGGCGGTCGCTTCCGCCGCCGCGCCATCGCGATCCACGACGACCACCTTGGCTCCGCGCGCCGCGAAGCCCACCGACGCCGCGCGACCGATGCCGTTGCCGCCGCCTGTCACCAAAGCAACCTTGCCCGTGAAATCCATCTCTCCACCCTCTTGTCCAACAACGGCGGAAGCTTACCATCGGCGAGCCATCGTAGTCGCGAGGAGCCAACATGACTGTCGTTGTCACGCCTCGACATCCGGCCTTGGGTGCTGAAGTGCGCGGCATCGACATGCGTCAGCCGCTCGACGCGGCAACGAACCAGGCGGTTCGCGACGCCTGGACCGACCATCTCGTCCTCGTCTTCCCCGATCAACACATCAGCGACGAGGAGCATGTTGCGTTTACGCGTAACTTCGGCGAGCCGGAGATCTTTCACCAGACGTCGCTCAACCTGCGCTCGGATCGGGTGAAGGAGATCTTCCTCGTGTCCAATGTCGATGAGCAGGGGCGGCTGATGCGGCCGTCGGAGCCGTCGCAGAGGCAGCTTTCCTCCTCGCGGCAATGGCATACCGATTCGAGCTACCGGCCGATGCCGAGCGTGGGCTCGTTGCTGCACGGCATCGAGATCAGCCGGACCGGCGGCATCACCCAGTTCATCAACATGTACAGGGTATACGACGACCTGCCCGAGGCCCTGCGACGGCAGGTGGAAGGTCGCCGCGCTCGGCACGATTTCAGCATGTTGCACCGCCTCACGGGCGCCCCGGCCCCGACCGCTGCGGAGCAGGCGGCCATGCCGCCGGTCTGGCATCCGCTGGTGCGCCGACATCCCGTCAGCGGAAAGAGGTCGCTCTATATCAGCTCGATCTACAACGACGCGATTGAAGGGATGGACGATCGTGCTGCCCGACGCCTGCTCGAGGAGCTGACCGAGTTCGCGGCGCAGCCAAAGTACATGTATCGGCATGTCTGGCAGCCGCACGATGTGGTGATGTGGGACAACCGTTGCACAGTTCATGCGGTGACGCCGCACGACCCGGACGAGCGGCGCGTGATGCACCGCACAACGATCGTCGGGAACGAGCCGGTGGTCGCTGCCTGAGCACATGCGCTTGAACGGCAGCGGGCAGGGGCATAGCCTCCTCGCCCGGCAGTAGACGCCCACACGTCCACTCAACCGATGCGTCTCCTGCGCAAACAAAACAGAGGAGACACCCAATGAGACGGCAAGAGACAGCTCTGTCCAAAGTGTGCCTTGTCGGTGCGGTCGCGTTCCTCTTCGGCTTCGGCTCCGTGTCGGTCCAGGCGCAGACCACGGCGGAGTCGAGCGGGCTGAAGCATTACGAATCGAACAGCAAGGACTTCTGGCTCCATCCACCCGACGACTGGTTCCTCGGCGACGAGACGAAGGACCAGAAGGGGTTGACGCCCAATGCCGGCCAGCCGCTGCCGACTCCGCAGCCCGAGCTCGAGAAGATCCTCGCCAAGATCAAGCTGCCGCCGGGCTTCAAGATCAGCGTGTGGGCGAGCGGCGTCCCGCAAGCCCGCCAGATGGCCTGGGGCGACAAGGGCACGCTGTTCGTCGGGACCTTCGACAAGGGCACGGTGACGGCCGTCAGCGACGTGAACGGCAAGAGAGTCGCCAAGCCCTTCATCACCGGCCTGCGCATGCCGACGGGCGTCGCTTTCATGGATCACGCGCTTTACGTGATCGACATCGACAAGCTCTACAAGTATGACAATCCCGAGGCCAACCTCGAGAAGCCGCCGACGCCGCAAGTCGTCTACGACGACATGCCGCCCTATGTACCGCACGGCTGGAAGTATCTGGTGCCCGACGGGAAAGGCTGGTTCTATATTCCCTTCGGGCCGCCCTGTAACATCTGCCTGCCGCCGACCAGCGTGTCGCAATACCGCCGCGTCAATCCGGCGAACGGCACGGCCGAGCTGGTGGCGCTCGGCATCCGCAACAGCGTCGGCGGCGACGTCGATCCGCGCACCGGCGATCTCTGGTTCAGCGAGAACGCCCGCGACTGGATCAGCGACGACAAGCCGAGCGACAAGCTCAACCACGTCTCCCGGCGCGGCGAGCACTTCGGCTATCCTTATTGTCACGAGGGCGACATGGTCGATCCGAAGTTCGGCATGGGCCACAAATGTTCCGAGTTCACCCCGCCCGTCGTGAAGCTCGGCCCGCATGTCGCGCCGCTCGGGATGAAGTTCTATACCGGCAACCAGTTTCCGGCCCAGTACAAGAACGGCATCTTCATCGCGGAGCACGGCTCGTGGAACCGCCACAAGAAGAACGGCTATCGGATCGTGTTCATCTCGGTCGGTCCCGACGGCAAGAATCCCAAGGAGACCGTCTTCGCCGGGACATGGCTCGACGACCAGAAGATCCTCGGCCGTCCGTCGGATGTCCTGCAGGCGCCCGATGGCTCGCTGCTGGTCGCTGACGATCAGGCCGGCGCGATCTATCAGATCAGCTA
>DATEID010000064.1:0-31247 GCA_035279245.1 Reyranella sp. | reverse complement strand
AGAAGGGCGAGATTGAGAGCAGGCGATGGCAGGCTGCCGACGAATGGCATGAGGCAGCCGCCCAGCACCAGGGTGGCGGCGGGGAACATGCCGCGGGCCAGCCGGCTCGAGATTCCCTTCGCGCTCAGCCGCTGGGAGATCCAGCCGCCGATCATCACCACGAAGAAGCCGAAGATCCATGGCAGGATGGTGAAGGTGCCCGCTTCTTGCTGCGAGTAGCCCAGGCCCTCGCGCAGGTAGGAGGTGAACCAGGTGAGGCCGAGCGAAAGGCCCCAATAGGCGGCAAAGCAGGTGCAGGCCGCCGCCACGATGCTGGGACAGGTCAGCAGATGGCGATAGGGGATACGCGCATCGTAGGAAGCGCCGTCGGCGGGACGATCGACCAATGTCCCTTCGCGACCGAAGATCAGCCACAGCACTGCCCACAGCAGACCGGCGATGCCGAGGGCGCCGAAAGCCCAATGCCAGGAGTGGTGCACGATGATCCAATTGAGTGCCGGGACGGTCACGATGACGCCGAGGGCGGCGCCCTGCGCGAGAATCGCCGTGGGCAGGCCGCGCAGCTTGTCGGGAAACCATTTGTAGGTCGCATGCATGGCGACCGCTCCGGCCGGGCCTTCGCCGGCGCCGAGGACGATGCGGCAGGCCATCAGCACTTCCAGGTTCACCGTCGCCAGCATGGGAAACTGCACCAAGGACCAGATGACGGCCATCGTCAGCAAGACCCATCGCGTCTTTATCCGGTTGGCGATGAAGCCCACCACCACAGCGGATACCGCGTAAAGGAAGAAGAAGGACGAGGCGAGGAGGCCGTATTCCTCGGGCGACAGGTTCAGCTCTTCCGAGATGGGCCCCTTGGCGAGGCCAACCACGACCTTGTCGCCGAAATTGATCAGCATGAAGAGGAACAAAAGCCCGGTTATCTTCCAGGCACCCGCCAGCGGGCGACCTTGAGTCACGTGCGTATTCCCTCGAATCGTCCTTCCGATAAGAAGCCTTCGGCTTCGGACAGGCAAATGAAAAGGGCGCCCGAAGGCGCCCTTTCCGGAACTTGTGAGCTTCAACCCTTGATCAAGGGGCAATGGCCATCCTTCATGGGACGGAAGGCCTCGTCTCCCGGCACGGTGGCGAGGAGCTTGTAGATGTCGTCCTTGCTCTTGGACTCGGCCGGCGACTTCACCTGGAAGAGGTACATGTCGCGGATGACGCGGCCGTCCTCGCGCAGCTTGCCGTTCTTGGTCATCATGTCGTTGATCGGCATCTCGCGCATCTTGGCCATGACGGCCTTGGGATCGTCCGTGCCGGCTGCCTTGACGGCCTTGAGGTAATGCAGGGTCGAGCTGTAGACGCCCGCCGTCAGCATGCTCGGCAGCTTGTCCTTCTTGGCGCGGAAGCGCTTGGTCCAGGCCCGCGTCTCGTCGTTCAGGTCCCAGTAGAATGCCTCGGTCAGCACCAAGCCCTGGGCCACCGGCAGGGTCAGCGCCTGCACGTCGGTCGCGAAGACGAGAAGGCCGGCCAGGCGCTGGCCGCCCTTCACGATGCCGAACTCGGCGGCCTGCTTGATGGCATTGACGGTGTCCATGCCGGCATTGGCGAGGCCGATGATCTTCGCCTTGGAGGCCTGCGCCTGCAGCAGATAGGACGAGAAGTCCTGCGTGCTTAGCGGATGCTTGATGTCACCCAGCACCTTGCCGCCCGCAGCCTTCACGACCTTGGTGGTCTCGTCCTCGAGGGACTTGCCGAAGGCATAGTCGGCGGTGAGGAAGAACCAGGAATCGCCGCCATTCTTGACGACAGCGCTGCCGGTCACATGGGCCAGCGCATAGGTGTCGTAGACCCAGTGGGCGCCGGTAGCGGAACAAGCCGGACCGGTCAGGTCCGACGTACCTGCCCCCGTATTGAGATCGATCTGGCCCTTCTCCTGCGCCACCTTGCGCACGGCAAGCGCCACTGACGACGTGCCGATGCCGGTGATCATCTTCACGCCATCGACGTCGTACCACTTGCGGGCGATGGCGGCGCCGATATCGGGCTTGGTCTGGTGGTCGGCCGACAGGATCTCGATTGGCCGGCCCAGCACCTTGCCGCCCATATCCTCGACAGCGAGCTCCATGGCCTCGGGCTCGCCCTGGGTCAGGTCGCCGTAGACCCCAGAGAAGCCTTCCATCACGCCGATCCTGAGCGGCGCCGGTGTCTCGGCCTGGGCGATGGCCGCCAGACCTGCGATCGCGAGGCTCACGCCTGCGGCAAGCGCAGCGCCGAGCCGCACAGCATTCGAAGCTCTCATGTTCTTCTTACCTCCCTGATGCGGCGATGTCGCCGAGGCGCGAACTTAGGTCCGGCCGTGCAACATGCCAAGTCCATGTGCGCTTTCGGGTCGGCGACGCCGCGATTGGCGCCGCCGACTCTGTCAGCGACGAATATTCAACTCTTGATCAACGGGCAATGGCCGTCCTTCAGGGGCCGATAGGCTTCGTCACCAGGCACGGTGGCGAGGAGCTTGTAGATGTCGTCCTTGCTCTTGGATTCCGCCGGCGACTTGACCTGGAACAGATACATGTCGCGGATGACGCGGCCGTCCTCGCGGAGCTTGCCGTTCTTGGTCATCATATCGTTGATCGGCATCTCGCGCATCTTGGCCATGACCGCCTTGGGATCGTCCGTGCCGGCCGCCTGCACAGCCTTGAGATAGTGCAATGTCGCACTGTAGACGCCCGCCGTCGTGAGGTTCGGCAGCTTGTCCTTCTTGGCGCGGAAGCGCTTGGTCCAGGCGCGCGTCTCGTCGTTCAGATCCCAATAGAAGGCGGTCGTCAGGACCAGTCCCTGCGCCACGGGCAGGCCCAGGGATTGCACGTCGCTTTCGAAGACGATCAAGGCGGCGACACGCTGGCCGCCCTTCACGAGACCGAACTCGGCTGCCTGCTTGATGGCGTTGACGGTGTCCATGCCGGCATTGGCGAGGCCGACGATCTTGGCCTTCGAGGCCTGCGCCTGAAGGATGTACGAGGAGAAGTCTTGCGTGCTCAGCGGATGCTTGACGCCGCCCAGCACCTTGCCGCCCGCTGCCTTGACGATCTTGGTGGTTTCCTCCTCCATCGACTTGCCGAAGGCGTAGTCGGCGGTGATGAAGAACCAGGAGTCACCGCCATTCTTGACGACGGCGCTGCCGGTCACATGGGCCAGCGCATAGGTGTCGTAGACCCAATGGGCGCCGGTGGCCGAGCAGGCGGGGCCGGTCAGGTCGGCGGAGGCCGAGCCGACGTTGAGATCGATCTGGCCCTTTTCCTGCGCCACCTTGCGCACCGCGAGACCGACGGAAGAAGTGTCGATTCCGCTGATCATCCTCACGCCATCGTCGTACCAGCGACGGGCGATGCCCGCCGCGACGTCGGGCTTGTTCTGATGATCCGCCGACACGATCTCGATCGGTCGGCCCAGCACCTTGCCGCCGACATCCTCGACAGCGAGTTGCATGGCCTCGACCTGGCCTTGCGCCACGTCGGCATAGACGCCCGACAGGCCCGCCAGAACGCCGATCTTGAGGGGCGCCGGCGTTTCCGCCTGAGCGATGGCTGTAAGGCCGGCGACCGCCAGACTCACGCCTGCGGCAAGCGCAGCGCCAAGCCGCACGGCACTCGAGATTTTCATTCTGAACTTCCTCCCACTCCGCGGCAGAGCCGCATGCTTGCCTACTTAGCGTTCCTTCTCGCTCCGTGCCAAGGGGGTGATCTGCACTACGCACACAGCCATACGAACAAGAGCTTCGGCCTGCTGCCGTCGAGGCGCGGGCTGCGACAAAGGGCGCAACTGCCGCCGCCGCATCCGTCCCTTCAGGCGGCCGTGACAAACGTCGGTCGGGTGCTGGACATCGCAGCAAAGCTTCGATTAAGTCGCGACACCGCAAAGGGAGAGCGGATGGGACAACAAGAAACAATTCTTGAGGCAACGGGACTTACCAAGGAATTCAAGGGTTTTGTGGCGGTCAAGGACGTGAATTTGAGCGTTCGCCGCCACACGATTCATGCGCTGATCGGCCCCAACGGTGCCGGCAAGACGACTTGCTTCAATCTCCTCACGCACTTCCTGACTCCGACGTCGGGCCGCATCCGCTTCAACGGGCGGGAGATCACGGGCAACTCGCCTGCGGCCATCGCGCGCATGGGATTGATCCGGTCATTCCAGATCTCGGCGGTGTTCCCCCATCTTAGCGTCCGGGAGAACGTACGTGTGGCCCTGCAGCGCAAGCTGGGCAATTCCTTCCACTTCTGGCGCTCCGAGCGCGTGCTCAACAGTCTCGATGCGCGTGCGCTCGAGCTGGTCGAGGCGGTCGGGCTGGCAGGTTATGCCGAGCTGCCGGCGGTCGAGTTGCCCTACGGTCGCAAGCGCGCACTCGAGATCGCGACAACTTTGGCGCTCGATCCGGAGATGATGCTGCTCGACGAGCCGATGGCGGGCCTCGGGCAAGAGGACATCAAGCGCATCGCCAGCCTTATTCGCACCGTTGCGCGCGATCGAACGGTCCTGATGGTGGAGCACAACATGTCGGTCGTCGCCGATCTCTCCCATACGATCACCGTGCTGGCCCGCGGCGAGGTGCTGGCCGAAGGGCCGTACGAAACAGTCTCGAAGGATCCGCAGGTCGTCGAAGCCTACGTCGGAACCGGCCATGCATGACCTTTTGCTGAAGGTCGAGAACCTGGAGGCGTGGTACGGCGAGTCGCATGTCCTGCACGGCGTCGGCTTCGAGATCGGCCGTGGCGAGCTCGTGACGCTGCTCGGCCGCAACGGCGCCGGCAAGACGACGACCTTGCGCTCGATCATGGGCATCGTCGGCCGCCGCAAAGGCTCGATACGGTTCGACAACCAGGAGACGGTCGGACGGACCTCCGACTTCATCGCCCGCCTGGGGATCGCCTACTGCCCCGAGGAGCGAGGCATCTTCTCGAGCCTGAACGTCGAGGAGAATCTCCTGCTGCCGCCGGTCGTGAAGCCGGGTGGCATGGGCATCAAGGAGATATACGGCCTCTTTCCCAACCTCGAGGAGCGCCGTCGCAGCCAGGGCACGAAGCTTTCCGGCGGCGAGCAGCAGATGCTGGCGATCGGCCGGATCCTGCGCACGGGCGCCAACCTTTTGCTGCTCGACGAGCCGACCGAGGGGCTGGCGCCGGTGATCGTCCAGCGCATCGGCGACATCGTCCGCCAGCTCAAGCAGCGGGGCTTCACCATTCTCCTGGTGGAGCAGAACTTCCACTTCGCCGCGACCATCGCCGATCGCCACTACGTGATGGAGGACGGCCGCGTGGTCGACATGATTGCCGCTGCCGACGTCGCGCAGAGTATCGACAAGCTGCAGACCTATCTCGGAGTTTGACCGGCGATGCTCGACATCTTCAGTATTCCCTTGCCGGCGCTGTTCGGCCAGCTCCTGCTCGGCCTGATCAACGGCGCCTTCTATGCCATGCTGAGCCTCGGCCTTGCCGTCATCTTCGGCATGCTGAACGTCATCAACTTCACGCACGGCGCGCAGTACATGCTGGGCGCCTTCGCGGCGTGGCTGATGCTCACCAATCTGTCGATCCCCTTCTGGGCCTCGCTGGTGCTGGCGCCGCTGATCGTCGGCCTGTTCGGCGTCGTGATCGAGCGTTTGTTCCTGAAACGCATCTATCATCTCGACCACCTCTACGGCTTCCTGCTCACCTTCGGCATGGCGCTGGTGATCGAAGGGCTGTTCCAGTGGCGCTGGGGATCCTCGGGTGCGCCTTATCCGGCGCCCATTCCCGGCGGCTACAATCTCGGCTTCATGTATATGCCGGCCTATCGCGGCTTCGTCGTCCTGGCGGCGTTGGTGATCTGCCTCGCCACCTGGTACGGCATCGAGCGCACGCGGCTCGGCGCCTATCTGCGCGCCGCCACCGAGAATCCGACGCTGGTGCGCGCCTTCGGGATCAACGTGCCGCTTCTGATCACGCTCACCTACGGGCTCGGAGTCGGGCTTGCCGCCCTGGCCGGCGTGCTGGCGGCGCCGATCCAGCAGGTCTCGGCCCTGATGGGCAGCAACCTCGTGCTGGTCGTGTTCGCGGTGGTGGTGATCGGCGGCATGGGGTCGATCATGGGATCGATCATCACGGGCTTTGGCCTCGGCCTGATCGAAGGCTTCACCAAGGTCGTCTATCCGCCGGCTTCCAACACTGTGATCTTCGTCGTCATGGCGCTCGTCCTGATGGTGAAGCCGGCGGGCCTGTTCGGGCAGACCAAATGAAGAATCAGCGCTTCGTGGTGGCCGCGGGCCTGATCGTGCTGGCGCTGATCGCGCCGATGGTCGTCTACCCGGTGTTCCTGATGACGGCGCTCTGTTTCGCGCTGTTCGCCTGCGCCTTCAACCTGCTGCTGGGGTATGCCGGGTTGATGAGCTTCGGCCATGCCATGTTCTTCGGCATGGGCGGCTATTTCTTCGGCCATGTCGTGAAGGCGATGGGGCTTCCACCGGAGGCCGGCCTGATCGCGGGCGTTGCCGGCGCGGCGCTGCTCGGCCTCGTGACCGGCGCGCTCGCGATCCGGCGCCAGGGCATCTACTTCGCCATGATCACGCTGGCTTTCGCGCAGATGGTCTATTTCTTCTGCGTGCAGGCGCCTTTCACGCACGGCGAGGACGGGCTGCAGGGCATTCCGCGTCGGGCGCTGCTGGGCGGGCTGATCCCCATCGAGAACGATCTTGTGCTCTACTACGTGGTACTGGCGATCTTCCTGTTCGGCTTCGCCGCCATCTACCGCTTCACCCATTCACCGTTTGGGCAGGTGCTGAAGGCGATCCGCGACAACGAGCAACGCGCCCTGTCGCTTGGCTACGAGGCGGACCGCTACAAGCTCCTGGCCTTCGTCCTCTCGGCCGCCTTGGCCGGACTGGCCGGTGCGACCAAGGCGATGGTGCTCCAGTTCGCCACGCTGACCGATGTCAGTGCGGCGATGTCCGGTGAGGTCGTGCTGATGGCGCTCGTGGGCGGGCTCGGCACCAACACCGGCCCGGTGCTCGGCGCTTTCGTCATCGTGGCGATGCAGAACTACCTCGCTTCGTTCGGTGAGTTCGTGCTGGTGATCCAGGGCGCGATCTTCGTCGTGATCGTGATGGCCTTCCGCAAGGGCCTGGTCGGCGAGATCGGCGACTGGCTCAAGGCCCGACGCAAGGCGAGCTGACAGGAACGCTGGTCAGCGCAAATTGCCGGCAGGCTTCGGCGGCTCAACCATGTCGTTGCAGTTGCTGGCGCGGGCCATGAGGCAATCCTGAAGCCTCGATACGTCGCGCAGCTTCTCGAACAGGAAGATGCCGGCGATCACGAGAACCGCGAGGATCGCCAGCGCCATCACGCTCTTCCTGCGGGCAGCCCGCTCGGCCTCCTCCTCGTTCTGCTCGAGATATTCTTCGCGCTCGTATCGACCCTCGCTCATGACTGTCCCGGTCAGTCGGCGGCACGCGTCCCGGCCTCCGACGGGCTCTCGGAGAGGGCGGGAATGGCGGCGGGGACTTCGCCCGCGGGCCTTCGGCGCTTGCCGCTCAGCCAATGCGAGAAGCGATCGAGGTAGAGATAGATCACGGGCGTCGTGTAGAGCGTGAGCCACTGCGAGACGAGGAGGCCGCCGACGATGGCGATGCCGAGCGGCCGGCGCAGCTCCGAACCGGCGCCCTGGCCGATGGCGATCGGGAGGCCGCCGCCGATCGCCGCGAAGGTGGTCATCATGATCGGCCGGAAACGCAGCAGGCAGGCCTCGTGGATCGCCTCGAGCGGGCTTTTGCCGTGCTCGCGTTCCGCCTCGAGCGCGAAGTCGATCATCATGATCGCATTCTTCTTCACGATGCCGATCAGCAGGATGATGCCGATCAGGGCGATGACGCTGAGATCATAGTGCAGGAGCATCAGGGCCAGCAGCGCCCCGACGCCGGCCGACGGCAGGGCCGACAGGATGGTGATCGGATGCACGTAGCTCTCGTAGAGCATGCCGAGCACGATATAGACGGCGAGAATGGCGGCCGCGATCAAAAGCGGTGTCGAGGCGAGCGACGACTGGAAGGCCTGCGCCGTCCCCTGGAAGGAACCGTCGAGCGTGATCGGCGTCTTCAGCTCGGCCTGCATGTCCTTGATGCGCTCGACCGCATCGCCGAGCGCGACGCCAGGGGCGAGGTTGAACGACAGGGTGACGGCCGGGAACTGGCCCTGGTGGCTGACGGTAAGCGGAGCAATCCGGTTCACGAAGCGGGCGACCGTGCTGAGCGGCACCTGGGCGCCGCCGTTGCCCGCCACGTAGATGCGCGACAGGGCGGTCGGATCGGTCTGGAACTCCGGCTGCACTTCGAGGACGACCTTGTACTGCGTCGCCGACGTGTAGATGGTCGCAACCTGCCGCTGGCCGAAGGCGTCGTAGAGCGTCTGGTCGATCTGGGCCAGCGACAGGCCGAGCCGGGAGGCGGTATCGCGGTCGATGTCGATGGCGATGTGCGGCGAGGCGATCTGCTGATCCGACGCCACGTCCTGCAACTCCGGCATCTTCGCCATGTGCTGCTCGATGATGGGCGCCCAGTGATTGAGCTCCTCGCTGTCGGTCGAGGTGATCGTATACTGGTATTCCGTCTTCGACAGCCGGCCCCCGACATTGATGTCCTGGCCGGCCTGCATGTAGAACTTCACGCCGGGCACCCGGGCCACCTTCGGCCGCAGGTTCTGGATGATCTTCTGCGCCGAAAGGCCCCGCCGTTCGTCGAACGGCTTGAGCTGGATGAACATGCGCGCGGTGTTCTCGGCGGAATTGCCGCCGGTCGAGCCGACGAAGCCGACGACGCCCGAGACGCCCGGCTCTTCCTTGATGATTGCCGCGAGCTGGTTCTGGATGTTCGCCATCGCATAGAAGGAGATGTCCTGCCGCGCTTCGGCCTGGCCGAAGATGAAGCCGGTGTCCTGCTCCGGGAAGAAGCCCTTGGGGACCGTGACGTAGAGGTAGCCCGTGACGAAGATCAGGGCGATCGTCGACATGAGCATCAAGAACTGGTGGCGGAACACCCAGCGCAGGCCGCGATCGTAGAAGCGCACCGACGTGTCGAAGGCGTTCTCGCACATCTGATTCAGCCGTCCGCGCTTATGGTGGGCTTCACGCTTGAGGAACTGGGCGCACATCACCGGCGTAAGCGTCAACGACACGAAGGCCGACATGCACACGGCGACCGTCACCACCACGGCGAACTCGCGAAACAGCCGGCCGACGATGCCGCCCATGAACAACAGCGGAATGAAGACCGCGATCAGCGAGAAGGTGATCGACACGATGGTGAAGCCGATCTGGCCCGCGCCCTTCAGGGCGGCATCGAACGGCCGCTCGCCCTCCTCGATGTAGCGCACGATGTTCTCGATCATCACGATCGCATCGTCGACGACGAAGCCGACCGCGATCGTGAGCGCCATCAGCGACAGGTTGTCGATCGAGTAGCCGCAGACGTACATGACGCCGAACGTACCGACCAGCGCCAGCGGCACGGTGATGCTGGGAATGACGGTTGCCCAGAAATGACGCAGGAAAAGGAAGATGACCAGCACCACCAGGGCGACGGTCACGAGCAGCGTGAACTGCACGTCATCCACCGAGTCGCGGATCGATTGCGACCGGTCGGACATCAGGTCGACATGCACCGACTGCGGGATGGAGGCGAGCAGGCGGGGCATCAGGGCCTTCACCTTTTCGACGATCTCGACGGTATTGGCGCCCGGCTGCCGATAGATCAGCAGCAGCTCGGCCCGCTTGCCGTTGTACCACGCGCCCGTCCGCGGCGATTTGGTGCCGTCGACGACATCGCCGATATCCTTGATCTTGACGGGGGCGCCGTTGCGATAAGAGACGATGATGTTGCGGAAGGCGGCGGCGTCGAAGAGCTGGTCGTTGGTATCCAGCATGACCGAGAGGTGCTGGTTCTCCAGGTTCCCCTTGGCCTGGTTGAGCGTTGCGGCGGTGATGGCGGCCCGCACGTCCTCGAACGAGATGCCCCGGGAGGCCAGCGCCGCAGGATTTGCCTGCACGCGCACCGCGTAATCCTGCTGACCGGCCACGTACACCTGCGAGACGCCCGACACGGACGACAACTTCTGCGCCAAGACAATGAAGGCGTAGTCGTCGACCTTGTACATCGGCAGTTCGTCGGAATAGATCGCGTAGATCAGGACGGCCCGATCCGCCGGATTGACCTTGCGGTAGGTCGGCGGGTTGGGCAGGTCCTTGGGCAGGAGGCCGCTGGCGGCGTTGATCGCGGTCTGCACGTCGGTCGCGGCGCCGTCGATCTTGCGGTCGAGGTTGAACTGCAGCGTGATCGCTGTGGTGCCGAGGCCGCTGGTCGAGTTCATCGAAGCAAGCCCCGGTATCGCCGCGAACTGCTGCTCCAGCGGCGTGGCCACCGAGGACGCCATGGTTTCCGGACTGGCGCCCGGCAGCGTGGCGCTCACCGTGATGGTCGGGAAATCGACATTGGGCAGCGCCGATACCGGGAGCAGGCCGTAGGTCGCGGCGCCGAACACCAGCAGGCCCAGCATCATCAGCGACGTCGCGATCGGTCGCTTGATGTAGGTTTCGGAGATATTCATCGCGGCGTCAGCCGGCCTTGTCGGGCGCTGCGGCCGCGTCCGGGGCGGCCTGGTCGATCCTGACGTGCGAGCCGTTCACCAAGCGGTACTGGCCGTCGAGCACCACCTTCTCGCCGGGAGCGATACCCTTGCCGATGACGGCAAGACCATCCTGCTGGGCCACGATCTCGACGTCGCGGCGTTCCACCGTCGAGTCGGGCTTCACAACGAAGGCATAGTAGCCGTTCGGTCCCTGCATGACGGCGCGTTGCGGCACGGTCGTCGCATCCTTGCGCATCGAAAGCTGCAGACGGACGTTGACGAACTCGCCGGGCCACAGCCGCTCGTCCCGGTTGGCGAAGCTCGCCTTCAGCCGCAATGTCCCTGTCGCCGTGTCGATCTGGTTGTCCACCAGCGTCAACTCGCCCTCGGCCAGCTTGAATGTGTCGTCGGCGCTGTAGGCCAGCACTTTCAAGGGGTGCTGCGCCTGGTTCTTGCGCAGATGGTGGTTGGCGTACTGGGGAATCGTGAAATTGACATAGATCGGCTTGATCTGGGTAATCGTGACGAGATTGGTGCCCTGGCTCGCCTGGATCAGGTTGCCGAGATCGACGAAGCGTTGGCCGGTCCGCCCGTCGATCGGCGCCCGTATATCGGAGTAGGTGAGATTGAGCTGCGCGGTGTCGATCTGCGCCTGGTCGGCAGCGATGGAGCCCTTCAGCGCCTCCACAGTTGCCTTCTGCTGGTCGTAGGTCTGGCGCGACTGGAAGCCGGAGCCGATCAGCTTGCTGTAGCGATCGAGGTCGAGTTGGGCGCCGGCAAGCTGGGCCTCGTCGCGCTGCTTGGCCGCCTGGGCTTGCTCCAGCAGGGCCTTGTAGGGCCTGGGGTCGATCTGGAACAGCGGGTCGCCCGCCTTCACGTCCTGGCCTTCCTCGAACGAGATCTTCACGATCTGGCCGTCGACCCGGCTTTTGACCTGGACCGTCTTGTACGCCTGCACCGTTCCGATGCCGCGCACGATCACGGGAACATCCTGTTTCTCCGCGATCGTCACGGTGACCGGTACGATTGGGCCAGTGGTGGGCGAAGCTGCTGCTGCCCGGGCGTTGTCCCGTCCCGTCTCCTCCAGAAGGAAATAGCCGGCCGCCAAGACGACCGCGACCGTTACGGCAGCGGCGATTCCCGACGATTTCTTCACACCCTTCATCCGAAAGTTCCTTCACGCCTGCCCGCGCTCGTCCCACCTGCCGACAGCCCCGACCGGTGGCCACCTGCCGCGCCCCGCAACGCGACATGTACTCCATTTTAGGCCCTATTGTGGGTCGCTCCCGGCGATGCCGAGAGGAAGAGGCGGCTCCGGCGTCACAAACATGTGAACAGCTAGTCCCAGTTTAGCAGGTCGCCGTTCCGGGCACCTCGGCAAATGCCGGCGATTCCGGTGCGGTTTCCGTGACCGTTGCGTCACGGCTGGCGCCGGCGGCCGTGAAACGCGCGAAACGCGATCGAACAGATCGCAACATCGCGGCGTTACCGACCGCGCTCAGTATGCCGCCCTCGATCGTGGAGGGTGCAATGTCCAAAGTCATCGGCGCCACCGCTTTCGTGCTTGCTGCAGTCGGGTTCGCCCATTGGGGCGATCCGATCGTGGCAAGTCTGCTTGCCGTCTGCGCCGTCGTGTGGGGTGCGGCGGTGCTCGTTCCGCTTCGGGATCGTCGCCTGGCCAAGCGCGGCCCCGTCCCTGGGCTGGAATAGCGTCAGCTGCCGGCTGCCGTCGTCTTGGGGCGGCGGCGGCCGGCGGGGCAGACGGTCGCTGATCAAACAGGCAAGGCGACAAGGGGCCGCAAAATGACAACCACATGGTTCGCGATTATCGTCGAGAACGATTTCCCCGAGTTCGCGCAGCGCGTTCGCGGTCTCGGCTCATCCTACGCGGCCTACATGGCCAAGCTTGATCGTCGGGAGGCGGATTGGCTGTCCGGCTGCCCGGACAGCGAGGCCGTTCGAGTGCGTGTCAGCCTGACCGACCTTGAGAGATATTGCCGCCATCGGGGAGGACACTGCTCCGCTCGCGAGCTTGGCCGGCTGGCAAACCTCAAACATGCCGGACAACTATGGACGAACGGCGAGCCGCCCCGATCTTATCCTTTCACCGATCCGGCGGTCAGCCCGGCGACATAGTGCTCGACGAAGAATGAATAGATGATCGCCACCGGCACCGAGCCCAACAGTGCGGCCGCCATGAGCTGGCCCCAGTAGAAGACGTCGCCGCGGATCAGCTCGGCGATGGCCCCCACCGGCACGGTCCGGACCTCGCTCTTGGTAAGGAAGATGAGGGCATAGAGGAACTCGTTCTGGGCCAGCGTGAAGGCGAAGATGCCGGCCGAGATGAAGCCCGGTGTGCAGAGCGGCAGCACGATCCGCCACATCGCCTGGAAATGGCTGGCGCCATCGATGCGCGCCGCCTCCTCGAGCTCGTGCGGCACGCTCTTGAAATAGCCCATCAGGAGCCAGGCGCAGAACGGCACCAGCATTGTCGGATAGGTGAGGATCACCGAGGTCAGCGTGTTGCTGAGGCCCATATGGTTGATGATGTCGGCCATCGGGATGAAGAGCAGCGGCTGCGGCACGAGATAGGTGGCGGCGACACCGATGGCGATGAGCGCCGAGCCGGGGAAATTGATGCGCGCCAGCGGGTAGGCGAGCATGACCCCGAGCACCAGAGAGATCGCGGTCGAAACCACCGCGACCAGCATGGTGTTCCAGGTCCAGAGCAGGAACGGGGTCTGGGTGAAGAGGTCGATGTAGTGCTTGAGCGTCGGGTGATGCAGCAGCAGCGGCATCATCTGCGTGTTGTAGAGCTCGGAATTGGGCTTCAGCGACGTCACCGCCATCCAGTAGAACGGAAACAGCGCGAACAGCAGGGCGATGCCGAGCGGCAGCCAGAGCTGAATCATCCTGACGCGCCATCCACGGGCGACGACCATCACTGCCTCCGCATGTAGATGGTGAGTGCAACGATCAGCAGGCCGAGCGCGGGCAGCATGGCGAGCGCCACAGACGCGCCATGGCCGAGCTGGCCGGCGCTCATGGCGATGTCGAAGGAGTAGGTGGCGAACAGTTGGGTGGCATTGGCCGGCCCGCCGTGCGTCAGCACATAGATGAGCTGGAAGTCGGAGAAGGTGAAAATCACCGAGAACATGGTGACGATGAGCAGGACAGGCTGGACGAGCGGCAGGGTGACGTAGCGGAAGCGTTGCCAGCTATCTGTGCCGTCGATCGTGGCGGCGTCGTAAAGGTCGTTCGGAATGGTCTGCAATCCCGCCAGCAGCGTGATGGCGAAGAACGGCAACCCGCGCCACGTATTGACGACGATCACCGAGCCCATGGCGAGATAGGGGTTGCCAAGCCAGGACGGGCCGGGACGGGCCACGCCCAGATGCACCAGGAACCAGTTGATCACGCTGAAGGCAGGATCGAGGATCCACATCCAGGCGACGGTGCTCAACACTGTCGGAACGATGAACGGCAGCAGCAAGAGGGCTCGCGTGAGGTTCTTCATGCGGAAATGCTGGTTCATGACCAACGCCAGCGCGAGTCCGCCCGCCGCCTTCAGAATCGTGGCGACGAAGGTATAGACAAAGGTGTTGCGCACCACCTGCCAGAACACCGGATCGCGCGCGTCGTTGATGAAGTTGTCCAGACCGACGAAGACGGCGGGCTGGGCGACGGCGCGGTCCTGGAGGCTGAGCCAGATGCCATAGACGAAGGGATAGCCCACAAAGGCGACGAGGAAGAGCAATGGCGCCGCGACCATCAGCCAGCCGAACGCCGTTCCTTCCTTGATGCGGAAGCGCGGCCGCCGGACCCGCCGCAGCTCGAGCGCGACCGCCGAGTCGGAGGGGAGGGCTGTCACCTCGCCGCCTCAGGCCTGGCCGTAGATCTGTTTAACCTGCGTCTGCGCGGTCTTGATCACGTCCTTGGTCGCGTTGCCGCTGCACGCCTTGGCGAACATGTCGATGATTACGTATTTGGCGATGACTTCGGCCTGCGGACGGCTGACGGGCGCGGGCCAGCCCGGCAGGTGCGAAGTCTCGATCGAATCGCGGTAGGGCAGATTGCGCGGCTCGACCGACCAGAATTCCGCGTTGTCGTAGGCATGAAGGAAGGGCGCGTAGTAGCTGTCGGCCGAGGCGTACCAGGCGCCGAGCTGATCCGGCTGCATGAGCCAGCGCAGGAACTTCTTGGCGCCCTCGACATCCTTGCTGCTGGTGACGATCGAGTGGCTCCAGGGATTGAGAATGTGGAAGCGCTTGCCGGTCGGCCCCTTGGGGTTGAGCGCCTGGCCGGTCACCTTGGCGATCTCCGGAAAGTCTCGCTTCGCCACCCAAAGGATGCTCTCGGCGTTGTTGGTGCAGGAGATCTGCTGGCTGAGGTAGGCCTTGTTGTTGTTGACGTCCGTCCAGCCGAGACAATCCTCGAGCGTGGTCTTCTGGAAGAAGTTGCGCGCGAAGTCGACGCAGCGGGCCATCTCGTCGCTGTCGACCGTCACGGTCTTGCCGTCCGCGTCGACCTCGTGGGCGCCGAACGACCACATGAGCGGATAGACCCAGCCGTGATTGTCGCCGAAGCCATGGCCGAGCTCGAAACCGAAGGGACGGCCCTTGGCCTTGAGCTTGATGCCGGCTTCCAGCAGCTCGTCCCACGTTTCGGGGAACTTGTCGAAGCCGACCTCTTTGAACCAGTCGATGCGGTAGTTCATGATCTGGCCGATATTGCCGAACGGGATCGCCTTCCACTTGCCGTTGACGACCACCGCTTCCCTGGCGACGTCGTACCAGCCGCCCTGCGCCTTGCCGATCTCCTCGGCGATATCGCTGACGTCGACATATTTCTGATCGTAGAGGAACGGCCAGTTGAAGGCATTGAGCACGATGTCGGCACCCGATCCGGTCTCCAGTACCGCCGACACGCGCGTCTGCAGCGAACCGACGCTGGCGAGCGCGTAATCGATCTTGGTGCCGGTTTCCTTCTCGTAGCGCGCCGCCAGCTTGTTCTTGAAAAAGGCATCGAAATCTCGAATGAACGAGCTTTCGTGCAGCAAGGTCAGCGGCATCGGCGCCGCGCCGGCGGGAACCGTCGCGATCATCGGCGCCAATGCGCCGCCGGCAGCAATGCGCAGCAAATCTCGACGCGAAGTCGTTGCACCGGCAGTCTTTCGGATTGTCATCAGCTCCTCCCTGTGCAGCCGGCTTTGGCCGGAACTCTTTTTGTTTACACGCGGCGAGGCAACGGAAGCCTAACGTCACGCTTGAAAACCTGTCAAGGAAGGGTGCTTCGGACGCTCGGCGCGCAGGCCGGCTACATCGCGGAATTCGCGTCGCCCTTTTGCGTGCGCGGCACCGAAGGGCATGGCTATGCTTCCTCCGTAATCAGGAGGGAACAGTGTCCAAGCTTTTCACGAGCGCGTTTGTCCTCGCTGCGGTCGGCCTGGGGGCCACCGGCGCCATGGCCCAGGCGAAATACGGCCCCGGCACGTCGGCAACCGAGATCAAGGTCGGACAAAGCATCGCCTATAGCGGCCCCGCCTCGGCCTACGGTCAGCTCGGCAAGGCGGAGGTGGCATACTTCAAGTCGCTGAACGCCAGAGGCGGCATCAACGGCCGCAAGATCGACTTCATCAGCCTCGACGACGGCTACTCGCCGCCGAAGGTGGTCGAGAACGCGCGCAAGCTCGTGGAAAGCGAGAAGGTCGCGGTGGTGTTCAACGTCCTCGGTACGCCGCTCAACATGGCGATCCGAGGCTATCTCAACCAAAAGAAGGTTCCGCAGCTCTTCATTGCTGCGGGTGCCACGGCCTTCAATGATCCGGCGCACTTTCCCTGGACAATGGGCTGGCAGCCCAACCTCCAGGCGGAGGCGAGCTTCTATGCAGAGCACGTCTTGAAGAGCAAGCCCAACGCCAGGATCGCCGTGCTCTATCAGAACGACGATTTCGGCAAGGACCTGCTGAACGGGTTGACGACCGCGCTGGGCGACAAGGCGAAGAAGATGATCGTCGACACCCAGAACTTCCAGGCGACCGATCCGACGATCGACAGCCAACTCATCACGCTCAAGAACTCTGGTGCCGACACGCTCTTCCTGTTCACCTACTCCAAACAGGCGGCACAGGCGATCTCCAAGCTCGACGATCTCAACTGGAAGCCCACGACCTACCTGCACCTCGGTGCGGCGTCGGTGGGCGCCACCTTCAAGCCGGCCGGGCTCGATAAGTCTAAGGGCATCCTGTCGGCGGGCTTCCTCAAGGATGTCAGCGATCCCAAGTGGGCGGACGACAAGGACGTCAAGGAGTTCTTCGCCTGGATGAAGGAGAACCTGCCGCAAGCCGAGCCAAGCGATAGCCTGAACGAGGCGGGCTACATGTATGCCAAGACGCTCGAGCAGGTGTTGCGCCAAGCCGGCGACGACCTCACGCGTGAGAACATCATGAACCAGGCGGCAAGCCTGAAGGATTTCCATCTGCCGCTGCTGCTGCCGGGCAGCACGATCAACACCAGCGCCACCGACTACCGCGTCATCAAGTACATGAAACTGCAGCGCTTCAACGGCAAGACATGGGATTTCGTCGACTGAGTCCCGGCCGGGCACGGTGCGCTACCGGACCCTCCTCCTGAGACCGCCGGCCGGCCGCGTAACCGGCTGGCGGCTGCCGGAGTTAAGCAGACGATGATCATCTGCAGGAGGGCTCCGTGAAAGCAGTCGTTTTCCATGGCATCGGCGATATCCGGCTCGACAACGTGGCAGAGCCCGAGATCGAGGAGCCCACCGACGCGATCGTCCGAATCACCTCCGCCGCGATCTGTGGCACCGACCTGCACATGGTTCGGGGCACGCTCGCCGGCATGGAGCCAGGGACAATCCTCGGCCACGAGGCGGTCGGCACGGTCGAGAAGTTCGGTCCCATGGTCCGCAACTTCGATATCGGCGATCGCGTGGTGATCCTTTCCACCATCGCCTGCGGTCATTGCAGCTACTGCCGCGCCGGATACTTCGCGCAGTGCGACAACGCGAATCCCGGTGGCAAACGGGCCGGCACCGCCTTCTTCGGCGGCCCGGGCGCGGCCGGCCCGTTCCACGGCCTGCAGGCGGAGAAGGCGCGCGTGCCCTTTGCCAACATGACGATGCTGAAGCTGCCCGACGAGGTGACCGACGATCAGGCGATCCTGATCTCGGACATTTTCCCCACCGGTTATTTCGGCGCCGATCTGGCCGAGATCGGCGACGGCGATACGGTCGCCGTGTTCGGCTGCGGCCCCGTAGGCCAGTTCGTGATCGCATCGGCCAAGCTCATGAACGCGGGCCGCATCATCGCCGTCGACCATCACGAGGATCGGCTGGCGATGGCGCGCCGCCAGGGGGCGGAGTGCGTGAACTTCGACAAGGAGGACCCGGTCGAGACCATCGTCGAACTCACCGGCGGCGTCGGCGTCGATCGCGTGGTCGATGCCGTGGGCGTCGACGCCGAATGCGCCCACGAAGGGCCGGCGGCGCGGCAGGCGCAGCAGAGGAAGGCGGAGTTCGACAACGAAGTGCAGCAGGTGGCGCCGCAGCAGAACGTTCGGGACGGAAAACTCTGGAAGCCGGGCGACGCGCCGAGCCAGGTGCTGCAATGGGCCGTGCAGTCGATCGCCAAGGCAGGAACGCTGGCCATCATCGGCGTCTACCCGCCGACGATGAAGAGTTTCCCGATCGGCGAGGCGATGAACAAAAACCTGACCTTGCGCATGGGCAACTGCAATCACCGCCGCTATGCGCCGCATTTGATCGAACTGGTGCGCACCGGCGCGGTCGATCCGACGGCGATCCTCACAAAGGTGAAGGCGATCAAGGACGTACTGGAGGCCTACCGCCATTTCGACCAGCGCGAGACCGGCTGGACCAAGGTCGAGCTGAAGGCGGCCTGACAGGTCTACCAGAGCGCTTCGTTTTTGGGCGACTTGGGTGGTGATCGGGAACGCACTGCCCGCCGTAACGTTGCGTTGTGGTGGATTCGACCGTCAGCGCGGCGGACATCTTTCTCCGCCTGGCCGCCGCCGTAGCCGCGGGCGCCATCATCGGCTTCGACCGCGGTACGCGCGGCCGGATTGCCGGTCTTCGCACCATGATTTTGGTGTGCGTGGCCGCTGCCGGAGCGATGATCGAGGCCAACCTGCTTCTGTCCGTCACCGGCCGAAACCAGTCGGCTTTCTCGGTGATGGATACGCTGCGTTTCCCGCTGGGTGTGCTATCCGGCATCGGCTTCATCGGCGCCGGCGCGATCCTGAAGCGCGGCGACATGGTAATGGGCGTCACCACCGCCGCCACGCTGTGGATGGTGACGATGATCGGCCTCATCCTCGGCGCGGGCTATTTTCTGCTGGGCGGTGCCACCGTCGCCATCACCTTCATTGTACTGGCACTGGTCGTGAAGCTCGAGCCCTTGATGGACCGCCAGCATCAGGCTGAGCTTACCGTCGAGGCTCGCGATGAGGGGCCAACGCCGGAACGGCTTCGCTCTATCGTGACCGACGCCGGTTACACGGTAACGACGCTCGCACTAACCGAGTCGGACAAGCGTCGCATCCGCTGTCGCCTCACATGGCGCAGCCGCCAGACGCCCAACGATGTTCCCCCGATCGTCGTCCAGTTGCGACGGGAGCAGGGTGTGCTCAGCATCGACTGGCAGCCGATCGATGCCGGCCAGCACTCGGACTGATGTGACGACGACGCGCTAGCCGCAGTACGAATCGGCGAAAGCCGCGAGGTCGTCGTAGATCGCGGCCGGCTTGGCATATTGCGGGATGCAGGCGCTTTCCGTGGCCCGGCCAAGCCCCGTGCGCACCAGCACCGGCTGGCAATGGGCATGGGCTGCGGCTTCCAGGTCGCTCACCTGATCGCCGATGAAAGGGGTATCGGCCGGTTTGGCCCCGAGACGGCGGATTGCCTCGACCAACATGCCCGGCGAAGGCTTGCGCCAATCAGAGCGAAAGTCGTCGGTACAGCAAAGGATGAGGTCGAGTCGCGCATGGTGCCGCGCCAACATCACCTGTAAAGCGCGATGTATCGCATCGAGCTGGCGCTTGTCGATGATGCCCTTGTCGACTTCCGGCTGATTCGTGCAAAGAGCAACCGCGACACCGCTGCAGTTCAATCGGGCGATGGCTTCCGCCGCGCCGGGAATCAAGCACAGTTCCGCCGGCGACTTCACGTTGTATTTGCGATTGAGCGTGATGACGCCGTCGCGGTCGAGCAGCACGGTGCGCATTGTCAGCCCGCGATCGCCTTCATCATCTTCGAAGGTCGGGCCTCGCGCTGGAGCTGGTCGAACGTACATTGCCGCGGGGACTTGTCGGGACGCCAGCGCAGGAAGCGTGTACCATGACGAAATCGATCTCCCGTCACATGGTCGTACTGCACCTCCGCGACCAGGCGAGGCTTCACGCCTTCCCACTCACCGGACCGTTCCGTCGACCAGCGGCTGGGGCCGCCGGGCGCCCTGCCCGTGAACCCTTCGCCGTGCAGCCGCTCGAGCTTGCGAGTCAGCGCCGCCCGCTCGTTGTCGGCGATACCCGAGGTGAAGCCGACATGGTCCAGCCGGCCCTCGTCGTTGAAGAGGCCAAGCAGCAGGGAGCCGACGAGCCGATGCCGCTGACCTTCATGTCCGGTGGCGTAGCGGAAGCCGCCAACCACGCAGTCGGCGGTCCGCAGGCACTTCACTTTCAGCATCGTCCGTTCGCCGGGCCGGTATGGTTCGTCGAGCCGCTTCGCCACCACGCCGTCGAGGGCGCCGCCGCCGGCGCGCTTCAGCCATTTCTCCGCTTCAGTCCGGCTGTGGGTTGCCGGTGAAAGCCGCAGCACGTCCGGCACTCGGTGCCCGCGAAAAAACGCTTCGAGCTCGCGACGCCGCTCCACGAGCGGGGCCGGCCTGATGTCCTCTCCCTCGACCGATTGCAGCATGTCGAAGACGATGAGCAGAGCCGGAGTCTCGCGCGCCAGCCGGTCGATGCGGCTCTGGGCAGGATGCAGGCGCATCTGCAGGGCATCGAAGGAAAGGCCGTCGTCCAGCGGGATGACGAGCTCGCCGTCGAGCACGAAGTGTGCCTTGGAGCCGCGGTCAAGGCTCGCCGAGACTTCGGGGAAATACCGCGTGAGGCTTTTGCCCGATTTGCCGATCAGCTCGATGCCTTTGCCGTCGCGCATGGCGAGGCAGCGGAAGCCATCCCACTTCGGTTCGTACTGCCAGCCCTTGCCCGCCGGCAGGGCCTCGACCTGCCGGGCTTCCATCACTGCTGGCGTCGCTGGGCTATTCCTTTTCGGGCTTCTCATTGCCGGAGCGGTTGGTGAAGCGGGCGTTGCCGAGGCCCGTGCCGATGGTGAAGATCCCCCAGCGGCTCACGTCCTGCATGGCCGCCACCTCGCTCAGCCCCTGGACCACGGCGTCGTTGTGGATGACGAACAGGGGCTCGTGGCCGTGGATGTGCGGCAGCCGTTGCGCCAGTTCCTGGGCCAGATTGAAGCCATCGCCTTCCCAGTTGCCGGGCAGGTTCTGGCCGCCCTGGCGGATGACGCCGCGCTTGTCGATCAGGCCCGGGCAACCGATGCCGAAGAAGGGCGCAAGCTTCAGCTTGTGCTCGTCGGCGGCATCGACCAGCTCCTGCGCCATCTCGGCCATCCGGTCCACGGCGTCGTCACGCGAAGGCTGGTCGTCGCGATACCGCCAATGCAGATGCTTCCAGACGTTTGCCTTGGAAAGGTCGCCCTTCTTGATCTTGAGCTCGATCACACCAACGCGCAGATTGCTGCCACCGATGTCGGCGGCAAGGATCGCGTCGTGGCCATCGAGCACCCAGGCAGGCGCGAGCTGGACGGCGCCGACAAGGCCCGCCTTGTCGGGATGATTGTCGATCGTCCGGAGGTCGATGGCGATGCCTTCGCCCGTAAGCATCACCGCGGCGCGGCCCATCGCAAGCTGGCCGATATGGCTGGCGCTCAGTCCGCCGCCGATGAGAATTCGCTCCGTATCCTTCCAACTGGTGAGCCGCAGGAAACGACGAACCACCGTGGCAAGCTCGTCGGCGAATTCCTCCACGGCCGTATGGACGAGCCCTGCCGCAATGGGATCGGCGCCCTTGAGGTAAGCGTCGAGCTTCGACTTGGGGATATGCCCGGTCGGGGTATCGCCGAACGGATCTTCGCCGCGGCGACGCAGCTGGTCGCGCCAATCTTCCAGGATGGCACGAAAGGCGCGCCCGCTCGCGCGGTCGCCGACGAAGCCGTCCTCGTCGCGCAGTTCCTCGTTGTAGGCATCGACGGTGACCGCGGGAAGGACCCGGCCGCCATGCCCAAGTACCGGCGGCTCACCCGCGGCCTTTGCCGAAATCTTCGTCATCCAGCGACCATCGTGCCGAAGCAACGCGATACCGTCGGGCGAGTTCCGCGTCGGGTCCCGCCAGTGTTCGCTAATGTACCGTTCGCGGTTCCATCGGCGGTCGCAAGTCGACAATGTGCGTTCGGACAGCGCGTTCCTTCACTCCGTGCGTTCGCGCGCTTGAATTGCAGGTGCGGACGGCGCAGTCTTCCGTCACTCCACGAACGTCACCGTCCAGCGGCGGCCCGCCTTCGAAAGCAGGACGCGGCGCGACATACTCCTGGGGCGCGGCAATGCCGATTACACAGAATTCCGCCAAACCAAGAATCCTGATTGTCGAAGACAGCTTTCTCACCGCGGAGGCGGTCGGCGACCTGGTAAAGCGATGCGGGTGCGAGGTGGCGGGTGCCGTTGGACGCGTGGAGACAGGCATCGAATTCGTACGCAAGAACGAGGTCGATGCCGCGGTTGTCGACATCGACCTCCACGGTACGGCAAGCTTTCCGATCTGCAATCAGCTCAAGCAGCGCGATATCCCGTTCGTGTTCCTCACCGGTTACGACAGAAGCTACGTCATTCCGCCCGAGTTCCAGGGCACGGTCCGGCTATCGAAGCCCGTCGACGACCGCGAGTTCGAGACTGCCCTTTCAAGCCTGACTCCGGCCCAGCCGGCGGCAGTCGCCGAGCGCGGCAATCTTGTTCTGGACGGACTGCCGGCGTCCACATGGTGGCTTCTGGAACCGCGGTTGGAACAGGTCACCCCCGGCGCGGACGAGGTGCTGGAAACACCGGGGCAGAAGATCCCCTATGTGCATTTTCCAGTGACCGGACTGGTGTCGGTCCGGACCTGCTCGCGGCAGGGCAAACGCATTGAGACGGGCTTGGTCGGTCGTGAAGGGCTGACCGGTTTCGCAGTCCTGTTGGGCGACGTGCGGAGTGTCGAAGCCGAAGCGATTGTGCAACATCCCGGTCTGATGTGGCGAATCCCCAGCCAGGCGCTGGCCGAGCTGTTGCCGCTCAACCACGATCTGCGGGCCCATCTCCTGAGGGCGGTCAACGCCTTCATGAACCAGGTTTCCCGCAACGTATTGGCCGTGGGTTACGGCACCATCGAGCAACGACTGGCGCGTCGCCTGCTCATGATGTCGATGCGGCTCGGCACGCGAAGCCTCGCACTGACGCACGAGGGCCTGTCCAGAGTGCTGGGCGTGCGGCGCTCCGGCGTGACGGTGGCGCTGCATATGCTCGAGTCGCGCCGCGTGATCCGCGCCCGGCGCAACCTCGTGGAGGTGCTGGACTACACCGCCCTGATCCGCGAAGCCGGCGAAAGCTGCTGGACCGCGGAAGACTCCCGCTTCGGCTCCAACAGTTAAGCTCCGATCCATCGGCTGATGCAACCACCGCGATACCGCTGCTGTTGTCTTGGGCAGGAAGGAGTTATGCCATGCCGCAAGCCAGACCCATCACCGATCACGGACAGATCATGCGCTGGGCCGAGGAGCGCGGCGGCCGGCCGGCCCGCGTCCGGGACACTGCCGACCGCAGCGGCGAGGGCGGGGTCCTGCGCTTCGACTTCGACGGCGACGACGCTTCCTTGGAGAAGATATCGTGGGATGAGTTTTTCCAGATCTTCGACGAGAACGGCCTCGCCCTGCTCGAGCAGGAAGAAACGCGAGACGGCCGCATGAGCCGCTTTTCGAAGTTCGTCAATCGATAGCAGAAGCTGGGACAGCCGGAGCTAAGACTTGTCCAGCTGATGGCGGCTCTCGTGTGCCGAGTCGGCCGACGTTCCTGTTACAGGCGACCGGCCGCGGCCGTCCACGCTGTCGCTTGGAACCGTTGGCAGGACCTTGACGTCGCAGGTCACTATGCGCGCGTCGCCGTGTCCCTTCAGGACGGCGAGAAGGCGCTGGAGCGAATCGTCGGACCCGACAGTGCCGGCGACGAAGATCCGGCCCTCCTTTACCTCGATGGCAAGATTGCGCGCATCTACGCTGGCGCGTGTCAGTTCGTCGGTGACGGCATTGCGGATGTCCTCGTCCTTCTGGACCATGTCGTCCCTCCTCGCTCGATAGTAGATTGAACGCGGCCACAATGGTCATCGTTGCTGCCCAAACGAGGCGCTTTCGGACGATGAGACTCGCTCGCGACGCGGAAACCGGCTTTACTGGACTGTGATAGTTTCCACGCGAGCCTTTCGATGAGAAAACCGGTGGTGGGCGTGATTGGCAGCGCCCATCTGATCAACGACCGTCACAATGTGCAGATCGTCGGGCAACGTAATCTGCGCGCGGTCGCGGAGGTCGCGGGCGCGCTCCCGCTAATGTTCGCCGGCACGCCGGACATCACTGATATCGATGCTTTGCTGGGTGCAGTTGACGGCATCCTCCTGACCGGTGCGCGGGCCAACGTTCATCCGTCGTGCTTCGGCGTCGAGCCCGATGCGCGGCACGAGCCCTACGATCCCGACCGCGATGCGATGGCGCTCTCGCTGATCGAAGCCTGTGTCGAACGCGGTGTGCCGTTGTTCGGCATTTGCCGAGGGCTTCAGGAGATGAACGTCGCGTTCGGCGGTTCGCTGCATCCAGAGATCCGCGAGTTGCCGGGCCGCATGAACCATCGCATGCCGCGCCTGGAGAACGGCGAGATCCATCCCGACCCGCAGGTCGTGTTTGCCGACCGCCACGAGGTACGGCTGGCGCCCGAGGGAGCCTTCGCCAAACTCCTGGGACGCGAAACGATCCGGGTGAATTCGCTCCACGGTCAGGGCATCCTCGAGCCCGGCAAGCGAGTCGTGGTCGAAGGTGTGGCCGAGGACGGCACGATCGAGGCCATTCGCATCGCCGACGCTCGGTCATTTGCGCTGGGCGTCCAGTGGCACGCCGAGTACGATCCGCAGCTGAACCCCATCAACCGCACGTTGTTCGAAGCCTTCGGGGCGGCTCTCCGCAACCATACGCAAGGGGCTGACGGCAGACCGGGCATGGCATAGAGAATCGCCGACTGACAGGGAGCATCGCGATGGCGCAGAAGAGCTGGGAGTTGAGCGGCGAATACATGGAAAGCTGCAACTGCGACTATCTCTGTCCCTGCATTTTCACCAATCCGCAGGCGCCGGCGACGCACGAGCATTGCACCGCCTTGATGATCTACCGCATCGATCGCGGTCGCCACCGGGAGGTCTCGCTCGATGGCCTGAAGTTCGCGCTGGTCATCCGCTCCGGCCGCGTCATGGCGGACGGCGGTTGGGTATTTGGTGTCGTCGTCGACGAGAAGGCGGACGAGGCGCAGCGGCAGGCGCTCTCTGCCATCGCCGGCGGCACCGCCGGCGGGGCGCCGCAGATGATCCGCGACAATCTGGTGAGCGACTTCCGCGGCATCGAATACCGTCCCATCGAGTTCATGGCCGACGGCCTCCGCCGCTCGACGCGGATTCCGGGCGTGCTCGCTTTCGCGATCGAAGGTGTGGCTTCGCGCAACCGCTCCGGCGAACCCTATTACATCGACAACACGGCCCATCCGGCCAACCGCCGTCTTGCGCTCGCGAAGGCCAGCAAGCTCGAGGTGCAGGGCTTTGGCCTCACGCTTGACCTGACCGGCAAGGGCAACAATGGACACTTCGCCCCGTTTTCCTGGGGAGCTTGAGCAGAAGCCCCGGTCTGCGGCCGGCCGTTTGCTTGTCCGCCAGCGCATCCTGATCGTCGGCGCGCTGGCCGGCCTTCTGGTGCTGTGCTGGCTCCATCTCGCCGGCATTTCAGCCGGCATGTCGGCCATGGATCCGAATATGGCGATGCCGCCGAAAAACGTCACCGACCTCGTCCCCCTGCTCGCAATGTGGTGGGTCATGATGATCGGCATGATGCTGCCGAGCGCCGCGCCGATGATGCTGACCTTCGCTTCAGTCAACCGCAATGCGCGTGCCCGCGGTCAGCCCTATGTGCCGACCGCGATCTTCGCTGCAGGCTATGTCCTCGCATGGGGCGGCTTCAGCATCGCCGCGACGGTCGCACAGTGGGCCCTCGAGCAGGCAAGCCTGCTATCGCCGATGGCAATGAAGATCACCAGCCCGGCGCTGGGCGGCGCCCTGTTCGTCGCCGCCGGCCTCTATCAGTTGACGCCCCTCAAGGGGCGCTGCCTCAGCCACTGCCGCTCGCCATTCGACTTCGTGATCAATCATTGGCGGAGCGGCTCCGATGGTGCGCTGCGCATGGGCCTCGAGCACGGCCTCTACTGTCTCGGCTGCTGCTGGATCCTGATGGCGCTGCTGTTCGCCGTCGGTGCCATGAACCTCCTGTGGGTGGCGGGGCTCGCCGCGGTCGTTCTGGTCGAGAAGCTGTTCCCGTCCGGTATCTGGATCGCGCGCCTCGGCGGGCTGTTGCTGATTGGCCTGGGCGCCCGCCTGATGACTGCAGCCTAATCGAGCGGCGAAAGATCACCGAGCAGCGTGGGGATGAACTCGGCGACTATGGGATGGATGTGCACGGCGCGTTGCAGGACAGTGTAGGGGCGCCTTGGCGCACACCGACGGCCGATCGGCGATGGCGTTGAACGTGTCAGATCATCGTCGCATGTCGGCAACGCCGAGTTCGTCCCACATCCAGCCAAAGTCGTAGCTGGCCATCGATGAGCGGGCCCCCGCCCGTGCCGTTGAATTCTCGATAAACTTGAGCCAGCCGGCCAATCTTTCGCGACCTTTCTTCGTTTTCGCGGCCTTGCGCGGGCTCACATTCCCCAACATCGGCACCGGCTCGTCGAGGAGCCCGCGATAGTGGCGTTCGAGGGTTTCGTGGATGATCGCACGCTCGTCTTCCGGCGGAAGGCCCGATGACGGCGCTCGATTTTCGTCCGCTGGCGAGGATGCCGCTATCTCCGCCACCGTCCTGGATTCCACGATGGGCTCTCCGACGAATGGACCGATGACAGGCTCGAGCAAAGCTTGCGCCCTCTGGGCACGCTGGGGCGAGTTTGCCTCCACTTTCAGCGTGTGGTCCTCCAGTTCGACAGACCCCATCGACACGGAACCGTCGCTGAAGGTCGAAACAAAGGTCTGGGATTCGCGGGATGTACTCCTGGCGGCATGCGAAGCGGGTGCGGTCCATTGCCAGAGGTTCTGGTCTGTCCGGTGAAAGTCCACATTGAAGTCAGTGCGCTTTCGAGTGCCTCGCGGTCGGAAGCATCCTTCAAAGGATAGCGAACCGTCGTGAATACGATTTCATCGCCGTCGCTGTTGCAAATCGTGGGCTGTGTTGGATCGAGCATGCCCTCGAGTGCATCGCTCAACCATATGTTGGTGAACAAGAATGCGCTGTGACGGAGGATTTCCGTATCGAGCGTGAATTGGCCGCTTTCCCCGTCACCATGCCTTTCCCGGACGAGCTTTCGGAACTCGGGCGGCATTTCCTTCCTGAGCTCGACGAAATCGTCGCGGATGGCGTCGCCCTGTTCGTGGGTGAGCACCAGCACGCCACCCGCCATTTCGAATCTCGGCCCGACCTTGACGACGCGGGCGGCGAGCCGGTCCCATTGCTTCAAACTATGCGTGCCCGATTTCTCGCTGATCCGCACCGGCTCTCCGCCGCGCAGCAGATCGCGAGCCAGAAACGATCGGTCGCGCACGACGTCGCTCACCTCGTACAGGCTCATGACGGAGGAGCGCAAAGCCATCATGTAACGCTTGTTGGCAATGCTCTCCTTCCAGCCGCGCCTCTTCAGGTAGTCGTCGACGATGTTGCTGCCGTCGTCGAGATCGGACGCCAGAAAGTCCTCGAAGACGCATCCCCACAGCGTGCTTGCGTGGGCATCGCCCACCACGTCGGCCAATTCGTCGAGAGCAATGCCCGCCGCCTCGCAAGCCGGCCCCAGATGCCGCTCGATCCATTCATTGAACGGCTCCCGCCACTCTTCGCGGCCAAGCCACTTCATGAGGCCAGTAAGGGCGTCGGCGCTTGCCATGGCGAAGCCTCGCGCTTCGAATGCCCCTGATCAAGGGGAAGCTTGTGGGACGTTTACCCACAAGGAAGCATCAAGGCCGCTTCCCGCGGAGTGCCGGAGCCTTTCCGGGATGCAAGCTTTCCCTGAAGTATTGTCCCACAGGATTGAACTTTGGCTTCATTTCCGGCAGATGGGCCAGCGCAAAATAGAATTCCGGCTGCTTGTCCTTGAAGATCTGCATGAGCTGTCTCGGCGAGATGCTCAGGTTATCGGGGTTGTTGATGAAATCGTCGGGGTCCTTCATCACGCTCCAGTCCTTCGGAAGGGGATCGATCACGACCATGATCTCTTCATCGCCGATCTTCACGTGCGTCATGTTTTGTCTGATGAAGTCGTTGCTGTAGAAACCCCGCAGCTTGGTCTGTCCTTTGTCGGACAAATACACGTTCGAGACGACCGTTGCGAAATACTCCTCGATATTCCCGTAACCTCCCTTTCCCTCGACGCCGACGTGGGTGACACGTCCGCGAATCATTCGGCTCACGTGAACCAGTTCGTGGAACAGGACTTCGTCAGGCTTGAACCCCGGACCTTTGGGTGCTTCCACGCTCTCCCAGATCTCGGCCGAGAAGAAGAGCGCGACGTTCGCCCCCTTTCCTGTACCCCTGCCCGACATCGGCTCGTTGTCGTCGTCGCGTAGTGGTGCATTCTTGTCGTAGGCGTCCTCCTCGTCGCTCGCCGTGCCATCGGCAATGTACGACATCGATTCACGTGGTCCTATGGGTACGGGCGTCGAATTGAAATAGTCGGCGCCAGGCATCGTTCTGAAGAAATGCCAGTAAGGCATTATGCGGACCGAATGCCCGGTGCGGCCGAGCTCTGCGAGCAAGGCCTTCCCGCTGGGGAAGGAATCGATCCGATCCAGACAGGCGATCACCTTGGCCTGGTGTTGTTGCGCGGCATGCCGGTACTGGCCAATGACCTGACCGAACGGCATTTTGCCCAGCCAGCTATCCAGCCTGACGTTGGGGGATGCCAACGATTTTGGCGGGCTGCTGAAGATATCGAGCCAGTCGGGCATTGAATAATAGGTGGCGAAGATCTTGGGAGACCTGCCGCGTCCTGGAACGTCTTTTGAGACGAACGGCCTGGAGCTGGCGCGCAGCAAGCTGCCCCGGTCGGCCGCTGGCGCATTCTTCGTGATGAAGTCCACGTATCGCTGATGGTCCCAACTCATGGCCGATCTCCATCAAAACAGCAGGCGACTCTGAAACGGTCCCTCCGGACGCGAAACCCGCCGCTTGCATAGCCGACAGCGGCGGTTCGGGAGGCCGACTTCCAACTCTTTGGTGACTGGCGGACCATTTCGAATAAAGGCTCGAACACGCGTGTCATTGAGATCGCCCCATAAAATGCTAGCTGTCTCCCAGCGGTTGACGAGACCAAGTCGCTCAACGTCTGCTTTGCCCCAGATGCCCGGCGTCGGCCGTGCACTGTGGCTGCCGGGCATGGTGCACCTGCTGCTGCGCAACTCGGCGCCGGCGCTCGAAGTCGGTGAGCAGCAGATGGTGCTGGGCACCAAGGACGGTTTCGCGCTCTACCGTGCCGCAGGAGGCAAAGTGCGGGCGTTCGAGCTTCAGGCGGCCGGGCGCCTTGCCGGCCGCTGCGCGCAGGGCAGAGCCGAGGCAGGCCGTGTCCTTCTCGCCCCGTTCTACGACCTCTACACCCAGGGGTTCGACACGGCCGATCTGCAAGACGCGGGCAGCGTCGCCTTGCAACTCCGATTCGATGACTGCCATGGGTCATGAGGCGACATTTCCGGATCGTTTCGTCGTAGTCGCGAGAGCGGCAGGACGGAGCCGCTTTGATGCCGCTGTACCACGCGGCTAGGCTACCGCTTCGCAGCAGGTCAGTCTTCTCCTGGGGGTCGTCTCCAAGAGGGCCTGTAGGCCCATGATCGGCATGGGAAGACCGTCAATGAGAGCTTGAAACCCTGGGAGGATGACGCGACCCTGTCATCGAAGCCAAAGGAGGAACCCATGGCGCCCGACTCCGCTACGCTTTCCCAGGCCAAGAAGGCCGGCCAGAAGGTCGTCCATGGCCGCATCGCCGAGCCCGTCCTCGTCAAGGGGCGGCGCGACTTCTTCAGCTATCGCGATCTCGGTGTGGCCGACGGCAGCGCCGGCGCGATGCGTGCCCAGGTGATGAAGGCGACCCGGGGCCTTAGCCAGCCGACCGGCTGGCACTATCACGAGTGCGACGGCCAGTTCATCTACATTCTCAAGGGTTGGGTCGAGCTGCAGTTCGAGGATGGCCGCACGCTCAAGGTCGAGGAGGGCGATTCGCTCTTCATCCCGGGCTACCTGCGCCACAACGAGACTCGCACCTCCGACGAGATGGAGATTCTCGAGGTCTCGATTCCGGGCGAGCTCGGCACGCGTCCGTGCGATCCGCCGGCAGGATGGAAGGGCTAAGCCGCCGGTAATTGAGCTCGCCGTACAGCACCATCGTGGAGGCGATAGGTTGGAGCCATGGAAGCTGCCTTCATTCGAAAGTTCGGTGGACCCGAGGTCCTTCAGGTGGGCGACCTGCCCGATCCGACGGCGGGCCCGGGTCAGATCGTGGTCGACGTCGCGGCCGCCAGCATCAACGCCGCTGACTGGAAGGTGCGCGCGGGCGAGTACAAGCAGGCGAGCTTCCCGCTGATCCTGGGCCGCGACTTCTCCGGCACGGTGAGCGCGCTCGGCGGCGATGTCACCGACTTGAAGGTCGGCGACGAGGTTTTCGGTGTGCTCGAGACCGGACGCGACGGTACCTACTGCGAGAAGCTCGCGATCGGTGCTGCGGTCGTCGGCAAGAAACCGGCGGCGCTCGGCCATGTCGATGCCGCGGCGCTGGCGCTGACAGGCTTGACCGCGATCTGTGCGATCGAGGAGGCGCTGAAGCTGAAAGCCGGTGAGACCGTCCTGATCCAGGGCGGCGCGGGCGGTGTGGCGAGCTTCGCTATCCAGCTCGCCAAGCACATCGGCGCCCGGGTCATCACCACGGCGAGTGCGGCCAACGCGGCCTACCTGCGTGCGCTCGGCGCAGACGAGGTGATCGACTACAGCGCGACCGACTTCACCACGGCGGTGAAGAACGTCGATGCGGCGTTCGACACCGTGGGCGGCGATGTCGCCGCGCGCACCTTCGCTGTGCTGAAGCCGGGCGGGCGCGCGGCGTTCATCGCCTCCGGCCCGCAGGCGCCCAAGCCGGAGCGCGGCGACGTCGCCTCGCTCCGGCCGGCGGTGCCGCGCTTGCGCAAGTACATGGATCGC
>DATEID010000063.1:0-6876 GCA_035279245.1 Reyranella sp. | reverse complement strand
CGTGATTCGCCCCTCCTCGACCTCGATGTCGCGCCGGCTGCCGTCGGGCAGCGCGGCATTTGCGAAGCGCATCGCCTATTTGTCGGCGACCGCCCCGGCTTCCTTGCGCACTGTCGCGACCGCGGTCCGTGCGGCCTGCGCCATCAGGCCGCTGTCGTTGCCGATGGTCACGAAGCGGAAACCCTTGCCGATCATCTTTGCCGCATAGGACGCCGTGCCGTTGTGCAACCCGGCGAACAGGCCGCGGCTCTTGGTGGCGGCGAGCAGCTTGTCGTAGATCGCGAGCACCTGCGGCTCCTCGCGGTCGAGCGACGGCTTCAGACCCAGCGACAGGCCGAGATCGCTGGGACCGATGTAGATGCCGCTGATCCCGGGCACGTCGAGGATGGCGTCGATATTGTCGACCGCCTCCTGCGTCTCGATCATCGGAATGACCAGGACCTCATCGTTGGCGGTCGCCTGATAGGGCGTGGCGGAGCCATAGGCGCCCGCGCGGATCGGGCCGTTGCTGCGCTTGCCTTTGGGCGGATAGAGGCAATACGAGACCAGCGCCTTCGCCTCGGCGGGCGTGTTCACCATGGGACAGATCACGCCCCATGCGCCGCCGTCGAGCACCTTGCCGACGATGCCCGGCTCGTTCCACGGCACGCGCACGAGCGGCGTGATCGGATGGCGGTCCATCGCCTGGAAGCACTGCACCATGGAAAGGTAGTCCTGCACGCCATGCTGCATGTCGACCGTCACGCTATCCCAGCCGCACTGCGCCATGGTCTCGGCCGAGAAGCTGTTGGGAATGGCCAGCCAACCGTTGACGCAGGCCTTGCCTGCCTGCAGACGCTTCTTCAGCATGTTCGACATTCGGCGTTTCCTCACTCCGGGTTAAGAACACCGCAGTCTACACAGCGGCGGGAGGAGTGGTGACGGATTTGTTGTCATTGCAGGTCGGCCGACTCGCCGTCGAACTAGCGCCGCGGGCCGGCGGCTCCATTGCGCGCTTTCGCGCGGGCGACGTCGACTTGCTGCGGCCGATGGCCCCTGCCGACCGGCAATCCGGACGGGGCAACAATGCTGCCGCCTTTCCGTTGGTGCCCTTTTCCAATCGCATTGCGAACGGCCGTCTCCATTTCGAAGGCGAGACGTTCCACCTGAAGCCCAATTGGCCCGGCATTGCCCACCCCATGCACGGCGACGGCTGGTCGCATGGATGGGATATCGTTCGCGCGGACGGACAGTCGGCCGAGATCGCCTACCTTCACGAACGTGCCGGGAATGAAGGCGGTTGGCCTTTTCGTTACAGGGCGCGGCAAAGCTATCGACTGGGGCCGGATCGGCTCACGGTCGCCATGGCGATCGACAATCTCGAGGATCGGCCTGTGCCGGCGGGCCTCGGGCTTCATCCCTTCTTCGTCCGCCACTCCGACACCGAACTGATGTGCCATGCGCGGGCAGTCTGGCTCGCCGATGCGGAAGTTCTCCCGGTCGAGCGGGTGCCGCTGCCGGCCAGCTGGAATTTCGATAGGCCTCGCCGCGTCGACGAGGTCGTGCTCGACAATTGCTTCGACGGTTGGCCCGGCAAGGCGGCCGTCTTCTGGCCGTCCCGTCGCCTGCGGCTCGACCTCGAGGCCAGCGAGCCGTTCCGTCATGCCGTGATCTTCGTGCCGCCGGGAAAGCCTTATTTTTGCGTCGAGCCCGTCAGCCACGCCAATGGCGACGTCGGCCGCCAGCCGCTGGGGCCGGGCGCCACCCGCAGTGGCGAGATCGTCTTTCGCATCTCCGACATCTGAGGATCCAAATGCCGCCCTTCGCTTCCTATCCCAGCCTCAAGGGCCGAACGGTGTTCGTTTCGGGCGGCGGTTCCGGCATCGGCGCCTCCATCGTCGAGCACTTTGCCGAGCAGGAGGCGAAGGTGGGCTTCGTCGACATCGACGAAGCGGCCTCGGCGGCGCTGATGAAGAAGATCGCGGCGGCCGGACATGCGTCGCCGCTTTTCGTGAAAGCCGATGTCCGCGACGTGAAGGCCTATCAGGCGGCAATCGCGGAGGCGGCGGCCAAGCTCGGCGCGATCACGGTCCTGATCAACAATGCCGCGCGCGACGACCGGCACGACCTTGCCGACGTCACTCCGGATTTCTGGGACGAAAGGATCGCCGTCAACCTGCGTCACCAGTTCTTCGCCATCCAGGCCGTGGCGCCCGGCATGAAGGTTGCCGGCGGCGGCTCGATCGTGAACTTCAGCTCGGTCAGCTACCACACCATGACCGCGCGGCTTTCGGTTTACGAAGCGGCGAAGGCGGCCGTAATCGGCCTGACGCGCGGCCTGGCGCGCGATCTGGGGCCAGACAGGATTCGGCTGAACGCGATCACGCCGGGCTGGATCATGACCCAGCGCCAGATCGATCTCTGGCTCACCCCCGAGGCGGAGGCCGATCTGATGAAGGCGCAATGCCTCAAGGAGAAGGTCTATCCGCCCGACATCGCCCGCATGGCGCTGTTCCTGGCGTCCGACGACAGCCGGCTGATCACGGCGCAGAACTTCGTGGTCGATGGCGGCCGGATGTAGGTCCTTCCGTCAGCAGGGCAATCGCATATAACGTAGCTCCGTCATCCCGAGCGGAGCGCAGCGAAGTCGAGGGACCTCTTTTGTCGACGGTTCGTCCGCAGTAGCGGAGCAAAAAGGTCCCTCGACTTCGTTCGCTTCGCTCACTTCCGGATGACGGCATTTTCATATGCGATTGCCCTGCTTCCGTCAGGGGATCTCGTAGACCGCGATCTCCGACGCGATGCCGCGTACGGCATGCCGGTGAACGGCGGGCATCAGGCCGCCCGCTTCGAGCAAGCTTGCACTCTTCGGATTGCTGATCACGCTGTTGGTGGCGAGGATCGACGGGGAGAGGGCGAGCCCCTGCACGCGCGAGGCGATATTGACCGTCTGACCGAAATAGTCCTGCCGTTCGTTCAACGTCACCGCGAGGCAGGGTCCTTCGTGGATGCCGATCTTGAGGAGGAGCTCGTCGCGCCCTTTCGAAGCGTTCAGCTTGCGCATCGCCTCGCGCATACGCAAGGCGGCGGCCAGCGCATGGTCGGGCGTCAGGAAGGTGGCCATCACCGCGTCGCCGATCGTCTTGACGACTGCGCCTCCCTCGGCAGCGACGATCTCGTTCAATGTGCGGAAGTGCTCGCGCACCAGGTCGAAGGCCACCAGGTCGCCCACCCGCTCGTAGAGCTCGGTCGATCCCTTGAGGTCGGTGAACAGGAAGGTGAGGCTGGTGATCTTCAAGCGCTGATCGATGTCGAGCGTGTCGGTGCGATAGATGTCGCGGAAGGTCTGGTTGGAAAGAAGGCGCTTGGCGGTCAGGAACGGCCGCCTCTTGCCGATGGTACGGTCCATGGCATCGTTGGCGACCCAGACCACCGGCAGGATCCGGTTGGCGGCGCGATTCTCGAGGGACAACCGAATGGGCCCCGGGCGCATCTCGATTGTGCCTGTCGGCGCACGCAGGTCGGTGTAGACGAGCGTCAGGCCTTGCCGGTCGCGCGTCGGTTCGCCCTTTACATCGATGAACTGGGCGGCGTGTGTCACCGGCTCGAGGACAATGATCGTCTCCGGCGGAAGCTGCAGCGACAGGATTGCCTTCTCGCCGGCCGGCAGCTCGACGGCGTCGAGCGTGATCTGCTGCATGGCCGCTTCGAGACTGTCCCGGGGCAGATCGACGCCGCTGCCCCAGAAGATTTGCCGATAGTACTCCCAGATCGGAAGCTCCTCGGGATTGTGCGCTCCGATCCGGCGCACGCGCGGGCTTACGGTGAAGGTTACCTCGACCATTTCGTCGAGTGTCGGCTCGCTGCTGAGAGCGCAGAACGCGCAATAATATTCCTCCGACCGCACGCTCTTCAGCGTCGCATTGGTGTCCAGCACGCCGCCGCAGCTCGGGCAGAGGACGTTCCATGACATCTCGAACAAGCCTATTCGGGCGCCGTGCAGGAGCGTCGCGACGGTCTTCTCCTCGTCGAGATTTTCCCGCTTGGCGAGATCGAGGGCATTGATGCGGGCAAGCAGGCGATCGGGGGCTTCCTGCACCAGCCGTTCCAGCACGGCGACGCAGCCCACGTCGGCCGATTGGCGCAGGACGGTGAACAGGGCTTGCGCGTCGTCCATACCTGCGAAGGTACGCCCAAAAGGCCGAGGCCGGAAAGCCGAGCAGCGGCAAATTTTCCGATCGTCCGCTTCACTGTCGATGCGTCGCAGCCTTCGCAAGGAACTGTCGTTGCAATGCAACGATCTGGCCCTACATGCAGGAAGTTCGAGGTCAGAACAGGAGGAGGTTCGTCATGGCTGAGCATCTCCCGAAGCCCTTCACATCCGGTTCCCTGATGCCCTTTGGCGGCGACGTCGAGCAGTTCTTCAATCGCATGATGCGCGGCTGGCCGTTCGGCTGGTTCGATGCGACAGGTGGCCAGCCGCCCGCGCTACGCGCATTCGAATCGACCCCCAAGGTCGAGGTGAAAGAAAACGACAACGCCTACACGCTGTGCGTCGAGCTGCCCGGCCTCGACCAGAACGACGTCAAGGTGCATGTCGACGACGAGGTCCTGACGATCTCGGGCGAGAAGAAGGTCGAGCGGAACGACGAGAAGACCCACTACTCCGAGCGCAGCTACGGCAGCTTCACGCGGTCCTTCCATTTACCGTCCGACGCCGAGGCCGACCGCATCTCGGCCCGCTACGCCAAGGGCGTGCTGACCCTGGAGATCCCCAAGGCCGCCAACCGCAAATCGGCGGCGAAGGAGATCGAGATCAAGCCGTCCTGACCGCGGCGGGCACGTCGCGCTCGACCCAATCGACGAGCAACGCGGCGAGTTCCCGGGGCCGCTCGAGCGGCGCCATGTGTCCGCAATTCTCGATGACCTCGAAGCGGGCATGCGGCAGGCATTGCGCCATGCGTTCGGTCTCGGCGAAAGTGCGCAGCCGATCCTGGCGGCAGGCGACGACCAGGGCGGGGCAGGCGATGCGGGCGAGGTCGGCATAGCCATCCCTGCGCACGAGCGCTGCCTGTTTCTTCCGGACTTCCGACCCCAGCCGCCGCTGCATGCCGCGCAGCCGATCGAGCAATGCCGGATCGCGCTCGCGATCGGGGTGCAGGCCGGCGGCCACGCCATTGACTTTGGGCGGCCGGTTGCCGGGCTGCCAGCCAGCCTGGCGACGCGCACGCTCCTCGTCCGAATAGCCGCGCGCCGAAGAGGCGATGAAGGCGACGGCCGCTACGCGCCCGGGCGCCATCAGCGCGAGCGCGCGCGCCACGAAGCCGCCCATTGAGAAGCCCACCAGCACGAACCTGTCCGGCGATCCGGCCAGCACCCGGCGCGCCATGCCCTGGAGCGTATCGTCATGGTAGACGTCGCCATAGTGTACGCGGCCGATCCGGTCGAGATCGGGCAGCATGTCGGTCCAGAGATCGGCATCGCACATGAAGCCGGGAAGCAGGACAAGATCGGTCATGATGGCGCGCAGCTTGCGTGGCCGGGCGCCGTTAAGCAACATCGCCAGCACATCGTCCGCACAGCAAGAGGATCCGCAAATGGCCGTTCGCAAGGAAGCCGACAGCATGGGCGAGATCGACGTGCCGGCGGACAAGCTGTGGGGCGCGCAGACGCAGCGCTCGCTTCTCTACTTCAGCATCGGCAAGGATCTGATGCCGCGCGAGATGATCGGCGCCTATGCCGTTTTGAAGAAGGCCTGCGCCAACGCCAATTTCGCAAGCAAGCGCCTGGCGCCGGAGCTGCATCGGCTGATCGTGCAGGCCTGCGACGAGATCCTGGCCGGCCGGTACGATGACATGTTCCCGCTCCACGTCTGGATGACCGGCTCGGGTACGCAGTTCAACATGAACGTGAACGAGGTGATATCCAACCGCTGCTGCCAGCTCGCCGGCACGCCGCTCGGTTCGAAGAAGCCGGTGCATCCCAACGACCACGTCAACATGTCCCAGTCGTCGAACGACAATTTTCCGTCGGCCATGTATATCGCGGCGGCGCTCGGCGTGACGCGGAAGCTCCTCCCGTCGGTCGGGGCGCTGCGCGAAGCGATCGAGGCCAAGGCAGGGGAGTGGGCCGATATCGTCAAGATCGGTCGCACGCATCTTCAGGACGCGACGCCGATCACCCTCGGCCAGGAATGGTCGGGCTACGCCGTCATGCTGGCGGAGGATCTGGCGCGGCTCGAAGCGGCGCTCAAGGACGTCTATGGACTTGCGCTGGGGGGCACGGCGGTCGGCACCGGCATCAACGCCGCGCCCGGTTTCGCCGAGGCGGCGGCGGCGGAGATCGCGACGCTGACCGGCCTGCCGTTCGTATCGGCGCCCAATAAGTTCGCGGTCCAGGGCGCGCACGATGCGCTGGTGCAGCTTTCCGGCACGTTGCGGACCCTGGCGGCCTCGCTCTACAAGATCGCCAACGACATCCGCCTCATGGCGTGCGGCCCGCGCGCCGGTCTCGCCGAGCTCATCCTGCCGGAGAACGAACCCGGCTCGTCGATCATGCCGGGCAAGGTCAATCCGACCCAGGCCGAGGCGCTCGCCATGATCGCGGTCCAGGTCATGGCCAACGACGTGGCGGTCGGCATGGGCGGAGCCGGCGGCTATCTCGAGATGAACGTCTACAAGCCGCTGATGATCTTCAACGTCATCAACTCGATCGTGCTGCTGGCCGACGGTTGCGCCAACTTCCGCAAGTTCATGGTCGAGGGCACCCGGCCGAATCTCCGCCAGATCAGGGAGCACGTCGAACGCTCTCTCATGCTGGTGACCGCGCTCGCCCCCGTGATCGGCTACGACAAGGCATCGCAGATCGCTCACCACGCGAGCGAGCACGACCTTACGC
>DATEID010000062.1:0-5969 GCA_035279245.1 Reyranella sp. | reverse complement strand
GACCGTGGCGAACAGGTTGGCCTTCTTGCCATCGTCGCTGGGCACGAGCTTGGAGTCGACGCCGTGCCCTTTCAGGTAATCCTGAACGTATTCGATCAGCGCCAGGTTGGAATTGCGCGAGGTGGTATCGAACGCCACCAGACGGCGCAGCATCTCGACGGAATCGACGATCTCTCCGGCCATGACACCTCAGCCTGCAGTCAAACGACGACGATCAAACTGTCGCCAATCAAACAGACGACCATCAAACAGTCGTGCGGCCGATCATAGTCAGGAATTCACGGCGCGTCTCGCCGTTGTCGCGGAAGGCGCCGAGCATGCGGCTGGTCACCATCGCGACGTCGGACTTGTGCACGCCGCGCGTCGTCATGCACTGGTGCGCGGCCTCGATCACGACAGCGACGCCGCGCGGCTGCAGCCCTTCCTGCAGCGTGTTGGCGATCTGCGCGGTCAGCTTCTCCTGGATCTGCAGGCGATGGGCATAGGCATCGACCACGCGCGCCAGCTTGCTGATCCCGACCACGCGGCGGTCCGGCAGGTAGCCGATATGCACCTTGCCGATGATCGGCACCATGTGATGCTCGCAATGCGACTCGAGCCGGATGTCGCGCAGCACCACGACCTCGTCGTAGCCCTCGACCTCCTCGAAGGTGCGCTGCAGCATCTCGGCCGGATCCTCGTCGTAGCCGGCGAAGAACTCCTCGTAGGCGCGCACGACGCGATCGGGCGTGCCGACCAGGCCCTCGCGTTCCGGATTGTCGCCGGCCCAGCGGAGCAGCGTGCGCACCGCCTCCTCGGCCTCCTCGCGCGACGGACGGGCGACGCCGGTGGCGAGCGAGACCATGTCGCTCTTCTTCAGGATCCTGTTCATTGATTTCCTTTCCGCTGGCCTTTCCGCTGCCGCCGCGCGGCTAGTTAAGCTGTCGCGACTCGTTTGGCGTGTCGAGCGAGAATGTCGGGATCTCGATGTCGAAATTCTCGCCCGACTCGCTCACCATCTGATACGTGCCGCCCATGAAGCCCGACGGCGTGGAGAGCGGAGTGCCGGAAGTGTACTCGAACACCTCGCCGGGACGCAGCCGCGGCGTTTTGCCGATCACGCCCGCCCCCTTCACCTCCTGCTGCCGGCCGAGCCCGTCGGTGATTTTCCAGTGGCGGCTGCGGAGCTGCACCGCGACGTCGCCCCGGTTCTCGATGCGGACATTGTAGGCCCAGACATATTGCGACTTCGCCGGATCCGATTGATCGGGCAGATATTGCGGGCGAACGGTGACGCAAATGGCACGGGTTGTAGCGCTGTACATCGGCAAACGAATTCCCTCAGCCGTTGGACCCTCAGGCGTTTGACATGGGGTTCTCCTGCCGGATTTTCCCGCCGAAAGGCCGAATGCCGCAAGTGTGCCGTCGACGTACCGCCCGCAGAGCGCGTTGCCGTGTCAGATGGCGAACACCAGACAGGTTGTCGTGCCATGCGCCAGCAGCTTGCCGGACGCATCCGTCAGCCGGCCTTCGGCCGTGGCGATGCGCGAGCCGAGATTGATCACCTTGCCCCCGGCGCGCACCTCTCCCGTTCCGTCCGTCATCGCCCGCACGTAGTTGATCTTGATCTCGACCGTGGTGTAGCCGGTGCCCGCCTTCAGCATGGTGTGGATCGAGCAGCCCATCACCGAGTCGAGCAGCGTCGCAGCGATGCCGCCATGCACGCTGCCGATCGGATTGTAGTGATCGATCACCGGCTTGTAGCCGAAGGTCACACGGCCGGCCTCGACCTCGTCGATCCAGAAGCCCAGCACCCTGGCGATCGGCGGCGCCGGCAGGCGTCCGGCGCGGATCTCCTCGAACAGGGTGAGGCCGTCCATGCCGCGGGCCTGCTCGACCGGCACCACCCCGAAGCCCGCCTCCGGCATCTTCATCCGCACTCTCCTTCTCGAAGGTAGGTGCATATACAACCAGAAGTCCAAGTGATGGCAGCCCTTTTGTCGTCCTGAGCGTAGCGAAGGACCTCATGCCATTCCGACGGGCACATCGGTCGCGATCGCCATGAGATCCTTCGCTGCGCTCAGGATGACAAAAAAATTCCTTCGCGACTCTATCTGCACGGTTTCCAGCACTACGCGCCGAAGATCAGCCTGAGCCGGCGCCGGCCGGCGGTCTCGATGCCGCGATGGGCATAGGCGGCGCACACCAGCGAGGCGGCGAGCATCGTCGCCATGATCGCGAGCGAGGCGGCGAGCGACAGGTCGTCCCGGCTGTCGTGGCCCGCGGCGGAAAGCAACTGGGTCGTGACGAACTGCACGAGCCCGTGAAAGAGGTAGAGCGCGTACGAGACCTCGCCCAGCCAGACGAGCGGCGCGGTGTTCAGGAGCGCCGCCGCGCGGCCCTGGTTGGCGACCGCGGCCAGGATCAGCACCGGGAAGAGCAGGATCACCAGGAAGTCGCTGATGCCGAGATGCAGCAGCAGGAGAAGGGCGACGACGAGGCCGACAAGGATGGAATCTCGCTTCGCCAGCGATAGCCACGATCGTCTCTCGAAAGCGGCATAGAGCAGGCTGCCCAGCAGGAATTCCGGGATGCAACGCAGCAGCGTCAGCGGGCCGTCCCACTGGTCGAAGTCGTCGCCGGTCATGGCGGCGAGGCCGGCGAGCGCCACGACCAACGCCAGCGCAAGCAGGATCTTCGACGATCGGCGGGCGCGCCAGAGCCATGGCAAGGCCAGCGGAAAGCCGAGATAGGCGATGAACTCGACGCTGATCGACCACGAGGGATAGTTCCAGCTCAGCTCCGACGCCTTCAGCCCCTGCAGCATGAAGAGATTGGCCACCAGGGCGGTGAGCGATCGCGATCCCTCCACCGAGACGGCTTGATAGGTGCCGGTCGTCGCATATTCGACCATGCGCGAGGCCAACGCCGTCGCGACGAACAGCGAAAGCACGAAGAGATGCAGCGGATAGAGCCGCGCCACGCGCGCCAGCAGGAATCGGCCGTAGGAGCCGCGGACCGGCTCGGTGAAGACGCGCCAATAGACATGCGTCAGCACGAAGCCGCTCAGCATGAAGAAAAGATCGACCGCGAGATAACCCTCGTCGAGGAGATGCGTGAAGCCGTCGCTGTTGAGCGCCGGCAGGTACTGCGCTGCATAGTGATACAGCACGACCCAGAGGGCCGCGATGCCACGCAAGGGAGTGAGCGACTGAAGCTGACCAGGCTGTTCGGTACGCATGCCGCGACGTTCGGAGAATGGACCGACGGCAAACGCCCGGCGCCGCGCAGTCGTTGCGCGGGCTCAGTGAGGCAATTGAAAGGCGTCGATGCCTACTGTTCGCCCAAATGGGCGTCGAAGAAGCCGTACTCGAGTTCCATCGCGCGGCGATAATTCGCGCGTACCGATTCGCTGTCGGTCGCATGCCGATCGAGCAGCGCCTCGAGGCGGGCCGCCAGGGCCTCGAAGCCGGGATCGGCGTAGGTCTTCACCCACTCGGCATAAAGCGGCGCCCCCTCTGTCCGGGCGAGGGTCTGGCCGAGAAAGGCGTAGAGCCTCATGCAGGGCGTCATGGCGGCAATCGTCTCGCCGAGATTGCCGCGTCGCGCCGTCTCGAGCAGGAAGTCGACATAGGCGCGCGTCGCCGCGATCGGCGACACATTCGCGAGATCGACCTGCCAGCGCTCGGCGTAACCGGCATGGAGCTTGAGCTCGTCCAGCACGCCCGCGATCAGGTCGGCGAAGCCGTAGAGATCCTCGCGCGTCTCGCTATGGGCGAGGCAAAGGGCGTAGGCCCGCGCGAACGCCTCGAGGAAGTACGCGTCCTGCGCCACGTAGCCCTTGAAGCTCTCGAGCGGCAGCGATCCGTCGCCGAGGCCGCGCACGAACGGATGGGCGAGGATCTTCTGCGCCCAATCGTCGTTGGCCTGCCACAGGGAACGGGCGAGCGACACGGCTGCCGACCTGCGCTTCAGCCGTCGAGTGCCTGCGCGAGGTCGGCGACGATATCGTCGGCGTCCTCGAGGCCGACCGAGATGCGGACCGTGCCGTCGGTGATGCCGAGCCTGGTGCGCTCCTCGGCGCCGATGCGCATGTGGGTGGTGGTCGCCGGATGCGTGACGAGACTCTTGGCGTCGCCGAGATTGTTGGAGATGTCGACGAGCTGCAGCCGGTTCAACGCCTCGAAGGCGGCCTGCTTGCCGCCCTTGACGTCGAACGCGACGACGCCGCCGCCGCCCGACATCTGCCGCATGGCGAGCGCATGCTGCGGATGGTCCTTGCGCGCGGGGTAGAGCACGCGGGCGATCGCCGGATGCGCCGCCAGCGCCTCGGCGACGCGCGCGGCGTTGGCGCAGTGACGGTCGATCCGCAGGCCCAGCGTCTCCAGGCCCTTCACCAGCACCCAGGCGTTGAACGGGCTGAGCGAGGGGCCGGTGTTGCGGATGATCGGCTGCAGCTTCTCGAGAATGAACTCCTTCGAGCCCAGCACGGCGCCGCCCAGGGTGCGGCCCTGGCCGTCGATGTACTTGGTGGCGGAATGAACGACGACGTCGGCGCCCCATTCGAGGGGACGCTGCAGGATGGGCGAGGCGAAGGCGTTGTCGAGGATCACCTTGGCGCCGGCCTTGTGCGCGAGCCCGCAGACAGCCTCGATGTCGACGATGTCGAGCATCGGATTGGAGGGCGATTCGAACAGCACGGCCTGCGTCGGCTTGGATAGCGCCTTCTCCCACGCCCCGAGGTCACCGCCGTCGACCAGCTCGCCCTCGACGCCGTATTTCGGCAGCAGGGTGGAGACGATGAAGTGGCAGGAACCGAAGAGCTGGCGCGCGGCCACGACGCGATCGCCGGCCTTCAACAGCGCCAGCAAGGCATAGAACACGGCGGACATGCCGGTCGCCGTGGCGCGACAGGCCTCCGCCCCCTCGAGCGCGGCCAGCCTCTGCTCGAACATCGCCACGGTGGGATTGCCGAAGCGCGAATACTGATAATGCGTGCTTTCGCCCTTGAACGTGGCTTCCGCCTCTTCCGCGCTCGCATAGGCGTAGCCCGAGGTCAGGAACAGCGCCTCCGACGTCTCGTCGAAGTTGGAGCGGATCAATCCGCCACGGACGGCGCGCGTCTGCGGCCGCCACTTGCCCGTATCCGCGCCGCGCTTGTTCTTGCCAACGATTGTCCCGTCCATGTCCCTCTCCACAACGAAAAACCCCCGACCGGAAGGGCGGGGGCTTTTTCGAGCGCTCCGACCTTTTAGCGAGGATTAACGTGGCCGCAAGCCGGTCGGCTCAAATTCCACGATGGCAGTCCTCATATAAGCCGCGGTGAGCCAAGGCAAGCGCGATCTTGCGGAATGCGGCCGGGTTAGCTAAGTTAGCCAACATGCGACACGTGAACACCCACGAGGCCAAGACGCAGCTTTCCAGGCTGATCGCGGCGGCGCGCGCGGGCGAGGAAATCGTCATCTGCCAGGCCGGCAAGCCCGTCGCCCGCCTCACCGCCTACGAGCCCGCGCGAAAGAAGCCGCGGCTCGGCGCGGGCAAGGACAAGGTCATCCTTCGACCCGGATGGGATTCTCCCGAAACGGACGCCGAAATCGAGGCGATGTTCGAGGTGCTCAAGGAGTCCGACGACTCTTGAAGCTGCTGCTCGATTCGAATGCGTTCCTCTGGGCGTACTCGCGGCCAGCAGAGTTGTCGTCAGTCGCGCGACGGGCGTTGAGCGATCCAAGCAATGATCGCTTCGTCAGCGTCGCCTCGCTCTGGGAAATCGCCATCAAGATGTCGATCGGCAAGCTCTCCTTCACGAGCGATCTTGCAGCCGCCATCGACGACCTTGCCGCCACACCGCTGGCGATCGGGCTGGCCCACATCGATCGCGTGCAACGCCTGCCCTTCCACCATCGCGATCCGTTCGACCGCATGCTGATCGCCCAGGCGATGGAGGAAGGCCTGACGATCGTGACGCGCGACCGCCGGGTCGGAGCCTATGG
>DATEID010000061.1:0-12332 GCA_035279245.1 Reyranella sp. | reverse complement strand
GATCCAGGCGGCAAAGACGCTGGGGGCGAGGTTGGGCAGCACCACCTTGCGCATGGTGTAGCTCCACGACGCGCCCAAGCTCCAGGCCACCTGCTCGATCCGGACATCGAGTTCGCGGATCGCCACGCCCAGCACCATGATGACGAGCGGCACGGTGAGCAACGTGTGCGCCACGACCAGCCCGAGGAACGACCCCAGCAGGCCGACCTTGGCGAGACCGAGATAGAGTGCCACCGCGGCGATGATCGTGGGCACGATGAGCGGCGCCATGAAGTTCGCCTCCGCCCAGCCGCGGCCGGCGAACGTGCAGCGCCGCAGGCCGTAGGCCGCGAGCCCGCCCAGGAACAGGGCGATGACGGACGAAATAAGCGCGAGCACCGCCGACGTCGTCATCGCGTCGATCCAGCGCGGGTCACCGAAGAAGCTCTCGTACCAGCGCAGCGACAGGCCGGGCGGCGGGAAGGTCAATGCCTGCGCCGACGAGAAGGACATGGGGATGACGATGACCAGCGGCACGGTCAGGAAGATGAGGCCGAAAATTCCGGCGGCGGCCAGCAGCCGTCCTCGCCAGGGTGCGTTGTCGGTCATGGCTGCCGCCTCAAGCCGACGCCTTTCGATCGAACCAGCGATAGGCCGCGAAGATCAGCAGGGTCACCGCCAGCAGGATGGTCGAGATCGCCGATGCCTGCTCCCAGCGCGGGATCCGGTTGATCAGCGTGTCGAGCAGGTTGGAGATCATCGGCACCCGGCCGCCGCCCAGGATGGCCGGCGTCACGTAAAAGCCGAGGCACAGGATGAAGACCAGCAGGGTTCCCGCCGCCAGCGCCGGCAGGGTGAGCGGAAAGAAGACCTTCCAGAAGATGGTGCGCGACGGCGCGCCGAGGGACGCCGCTGCCTGCAGCAGGCGGTCGTCGATGCGGATCATCGCCGCGAACAACGGCAGCACCAGGAAGGGCAGGAGGACGTTGGCCATGCCGATGGTGACGCCGAGCTCGTTGTAGAGGAAGGAGACCGGCGCATCGGTGAGCCCGCTCCATTGCAGGCCGCGATTGACCAGCCCGCCGTTCCCCAGCACGACGATCCAGGCATACGTGCGCACGAGGATGCTGACCCAGAAGGGCAGCACGACGAGCGCCAGCGCGATCATGCGCGCCCGGTGGCCTAGTCCGCGCATCCAGAGGGCCAGCGGATAGCCGATCGCCACGTTGGCCAGCGTGGCGATCAGTGCGATGCGCATCGTGTTGCCGAGCACCTTGAGATAGACCGGCGCTTCGAGCAGACCGGCATAGTGCTCGAGCGTGAAGCTCCCGCTCTTGTCCCAGAAGCCGAGCCCGAGCATGTAGACGATGGGCGCGTTGAAGGCGACGAACATCACCGCCAAAAGCGGCGCGACATAGCCTGCTCCCTCGAAGCGGGGGGATTTGGTCATGTGAACGAGGTATCCCTACCGTCTGTCGCGAGCACTTGTTCGTGTCATCCCGAGCGCAGCGAGGGATCTTTGATCGGCATCGCTAAAGATCCCTCGCTACTCTCGGGATGACACCGTTTTCGGTGGCACGGCTTTTCCGCCATAGTGATCGCTCGAGCTAAAGGCCGAGCTTGAAGGCTTCCCATTTCTGGTTCACGGCCTCGCCGTTGGCCGCCCACCATTCGGCGTTCTCGATCCACTGCACGTCCTTGTTCTGCTTGCTGGTCGGATACTGGTCGAGCTTGTCCTTGGGCAGCAGCGCGTCGAGATCGGGGCTCGGGCCGGTATAGGAGACCACGCTCGCCGCCTTCGCCTGATTTGCCGCGATCGACATCTCGTGCATCAGCTTGTAGGCCGCCGCGCGGTCCTCGGCCTTGGAGTTCTTGACGATCGTGAAGTACGACAGGTCGGCCATGCCGCCCGCGAAGTTCACGTTGATGGCGGGATCGCCCACGACGCGGCCCGACCAGCAGATCGCGTACTGAACCTCGTTGTCCCTGATCAGCTGGGGTGCCTGGGCGCCCGCCTTCCACCAGACCGAGATGTCCTTCTTGATCTCGTTCAGCTTCTTGAAGGCCGTGTCGAGGTCGAGCGGGAACAGCTTGTCCGGGGTCACGCCGGTCGACAGCAGCGCGAACGACAGGGCGTAGTTCGGGTAGTCCGGAAGGCACCGCTTGCCCGGGAAGTCCTTGGTGTTGAAGAAATCGGCCCAGGTCTTGGGCGCCTTGGCGCCGGGACGCCACGCCATGATGGTCGAGAAGTACTGATAGCCGAAGCCGTATTCGTGCTTCGCCTCGGGGAACATCGGCTCGGGGGCGACCGCCGCCCAGTCGACCGGCTCGATCAGCTTGAGATTGCGCGCCTGCAGCATGCCGCCCGAGCCCAGCTCCATCAGCACGGTGTTGGTCTGCCCGCTCTCGACGAGCGCCCTGAGCTTGCCGAGCGGATTGGGGTTGTCCCGGATCACCTTGATCCCGGTCTTCTTGGTGAAGGGATCGATATAGCCCACCTGGACCGAGTCGCCGGACTTGCCGCCGGCCTCGATCATGCGGATTTCCTTGACCTCGGCGCGAGCTCGGCCCGATCCCAGAACGCTCAAAGCCGGCAGCCCGACGGCTGCCCCCACGAATGCACGGCGTTTCATCGCGATCCTCCTCGTTGATTTCTATACGTTGCTTTCAATGCGCTATCGGCCACAGGTCGCCCTCATCCCACGAAACCTTGACCTGCTCACCCGCCGCGAAAGCGGCGCCGACGAACGGTACGGCAGCGACCATCATCTGCTCGGTTCCCTCGTCTTCAACCGTCAGGTGATACCGCACCATCTGGCCAAGATAGATCGCCTCGACGATCCGACCCGGCCTGCCCGCGCCGTTTGCCGTCAGACGCAAGCGCTCGGGCCGCACCATCCCGCGGCGGCCGCCGTTCAGACCGACGAAGTTGGCGATGCCGAGGAACTCGGCGACGAAACGATTGGCCGGCTTCAGATACGCCTCGGACGGCGCGGCGACCTGCTGGGTCCGGCCCTTGTCCAGGATCATGATGCGATCGGAAAGCGATAGTGCCTCTTCCTGGTCGTGGGTGACCAGGAGCGTGGTGACGCCCAGACTGCGCTGGAGCTGCTTCAGCTCGACCTGCAGCTCCTCGCGCAGCTTGCGGTCGAGCGCGCCCAGCGGCTCGTCGAGCAGCAGGATGTCCGGCCGGAACACGATGGCCCTCGCCAGCGCGACGCGCTGCTGCTGGCCACCCGAAAGCTGCGCCGGCCGCCGGCTCTCCAGTCCGTCGAGACGCACGAGCTTCAAGGCCTCGCGCGCACGCCGCTCCGCCTCCGCGCCGAAGACCTTGCGTACGCCCAGCGGAAAGCGAACGTTGTCCACCACAGTCATATGTGGGAAGAGCGCGTAGGACTGAAACACCAGGCCGATATTGCGTTCCTGGGCGGTCGCCCCGGTGACGTCGCGGCCGCCGATGAAGATGCGCCCGGCGGTCGGACGATTGAGCCCGGCGATCAGCGATAGGAGCGTGGTCTTGCCCGAACCGCTCGGCCCCAGGATGGTGACGAATTCCCCCTGGGCGACCGACAGATCGACACCGTCAGCAGCCGCGAACGTCCCGTAGCGCTTGGTCACGCCCTCGAGGCGGATATCCGACATGTCAGGGTCGAGCGAGCTTCGCCATTGCCCGGTCGGCGGCCGCCAGCGTTCCTTCGATCGTCGTCCGGTCGTGCTCGGTCGACAGAAACCACTTGGCCTGCTGGTTCACGCGAATCCCCTCTTCCTGCAATGCGGCATGGAAGGAAAGCGTCATCTCGCGGTCGCAGGCGGCCGACTCCCGGTAGTTCCTCGGCGCGGGCTCCCGCGTGAAAAAGGTCTGGAAGATCGCCGGCAGACCCTGCACCACGAGCGGCAGCTTGTGCCGCGCGCCAAGCATCGCAAGACCGTCCATCAATCTGCGCCCGCATTCCTCCATGTCACGATAGACGGCGCCGTCATCGTGCGACAACACATCGAGCGTGGCGAGAGCGGCGGCCATGCTCTGGACATTGCCGTTGTAGGTGCCGCCATGCATCACGCCCTTGTCGAGCAAGCTGTTCATGACGTCGCGGCGGCCGGCCACCAGCGCGAGCGGAAACCCGGCGGCGACCGCCTTCGCATAGATCGAGAGGTCGGCGCGGACATCGAAGCGCGCCTGAGCGCCGCCGAGCGCCACCCGAAAGCCCGTGATCACCTCGTCACAAATGAACAGCGCGCCGTTGGCGCGGCAAAGATCGCGCACGCCGGCCAGATAACCGGACTGCGGGCAAATCACGCCGCCGTTGACCATGACCGGCTCCATCAAGACGCCGGCGATCTCGCCCGGATGGCGCGCGAAGGCGGCCTCGACCGCGGCGAGATCGTTCCAGCCCGCGACGACGGTGTCGTCCAGCACGCTCGGCGGCATGCCCGGCGAGCCCGCGACCGGCACCGGCGCATCGGCTGGCCCCGCCTCGTTCAGCGCCGGGCGAGTGCTGATGAAGGCCTGATCGCTCCAGCCGTGGTAGTGCCCTTCGAATTTCAGGATCTTGTTGCGTCCGGTAAAGGCGCGGGCGAGCCGCATCGCCATCAGCACCGCTTCCGTGCCGGAGGTCGCGAACCGCACGACCTCGGCGCTGGGCAGGAGGCTGCACAGCCGCTCCGACAATTCGGTCTCGCGCCGGTTTTGCGCTGCGAATACCTGCCCCTCGGCCAGCGACCGGGCAACCGCTTCGCAAACCGATTCCGGAGCGTGCCCGAGGATGGCCGGACCGTTGCCCAGCACATAGTCGATATGGACGTTGCCATCGACATCGTACAGCCGCGCGCCCTCGCCGCGGTCGAAGAACAACGGCACCGGTGTGCTCGCATAGCGGACGTTGCTGCTGACGCCGCCTGCCAGGTGCGCCTTGGTCCTTTCGTAGAGAGCGATCGACTTGGCGTAGCTGCGCATGTCCCCCTGTCCGGCAAGTATTCGACGACTGGCTTGCGAAGCCGCCGCCCTCGACCATCAGTGCACTTGTGATCACAAATCAAGGAAAATCTATTGGGGAGGATCGAGGCCGGCAACAATTTGTGATCACAAATTGGCTGAAATGGCCTAGTCTCACGTGCCATGCGCGCCGCCCCCTCCACCCCTGCGCCGACGGACATGTCGTTGCGCGAGCACGTCTATGGCTGGCTGCGCGACGCGCTCAGCGCCGGCCGGTTCGTCCCTGGCCAGAAGCTCACCTTCCGCTCGATCGCCTCGGCGACGAACGTCAGCCTGACACCGGTGCGCGAGGCGATCCGTCGACTGGTCGCCGAAGGCGCCTTCGAGATGCAGCCCAACCGGTCGGTGCGGGTCCCGCGCATGACCCTGACAAAGCTCCTGGAGCTGCGCGACATCAGGATCGCGCTCGAGTCGCTGGCGACCGAGAAGGCCGCGCGGCTCATGAGCAAGCGGGAGATCGCGCATTTGCAGAAGATCGCCGACGACATCGTCAGGGCGCGCGATCGCGGCGACATGCCGACCGATCGCCTGAAGATCCGCGAGTTTCATTTCGCGCTCTACCGCTCGGCCAACCAGCCCACGCTGCTGGCGATCATCGAGCGCCTCTGGCTGCAGACCGGTCCCTACCTCAATCTCCTGTTTCCCGACTATGTCGGCATGCGGCACGGCGTTTCGGGTCGTGCCCGCCTGATCCGCGCCCTGCGGACCCGCAACGTCGCCGCGGCGCGGCGCGAGATCGCAAGCGATATCCGGGATGCCTTGTCCTACGTTGCAAGCCTGGCCGACGAAGCCGGCAATATCGTTCCCGCGCCGACCACACCCGGCCGCCGGCGCGGCAGGGTCAAGGCCTCATGAGCGCTCCCCTGCTTTTCATCCGGCCCATCATGGGTCTAGCGTTGTCGTAGTTGGAGGATTTCATGGCACAGCAGCTCAGCAACCAACGCATCGCCTGGTTCAACGGCAAGTTCATGCCCGAAGGCCAGGTGATGATCCCGTTCCGCGACCGGAGCTGGAAGTACGGCGACGGCGCGTTCGACATGACGCGCACCTTCGAAGGCCGGCCGTTCCGACTGAAGGAGCATATCGACCGTTTCTACCGGTCGCTGCGCTACCTGCAGATCGATCCCGGCCTGTCGCCCAAGGAGATGGTCGCCCACAGCGAGGAGGTCGTGGCGAGGAACGAGCATCTGCGCCCGGCGATCGGCGACTGGTGGGTCGGCCAGCGCGTCAGCCGGGGCGTCGATGCGGTGGGTGACGAGGGCTGGGACCATACCGGCCCCAATGTCGTGATCGAGGTCCTGCCGCTGCCGCTGGCTGCCCGCGCGAAGCTGTTTCGCGACGGCGCCGAGGTCATCACGACGACCGCGCGGCGCACCGCCCCTTCGATGCTGTCGCCGCGCGCCAAGACGCACAACTATCTCAATATGATCATGGCCGAGAAGCCGGTGAAGGCGCTGAACCCGAATGCCTGGGCGATCCTGCTCGACGAGAACGGCAATCTCGCCGAGGGGCTGGGCTCCAACCTCTTCATCGTGCGCGAAGGCGAGCTTTTCACGCCGTCCGAGCGCTACGTCCTGCCGGGCGTCTCGCGGCAGATGACGATGGACATGGCGAAGCGGCTGGGCATCGCCTGCACGCCGGGCGACGTCGACCTGTTCGACGCGGCCAACGCCGACGAGATGTTCCTCACCTCGACCAGCCTCTGCATCCTGCCGGTGCGCAGCTTCAACGGCGCTCCGGTGGGCAATGGCAAGACGCCGGGGCCGATCACGAAGAAGCTGATCGACGCCTATGCGAAGGACGTCGGCTGCGACTTCGTCGGCCAGTACCTCAAGTTCCTGCAGTAGCGAGGGTAGAAGGATTCCTCGGCATCGCCTCGGAATGACACGGTCTTTTGCATCGACGAGTCCGTGTGGGTGACACGGTCTTTGCACCAAAGAATCGGTGTCATCCCGAGCCGAAGGCGAGGAATCTTTACGCTACCGCGCCTCGGCGAACGACACCGTCGCCTTGTCGTAGTCGCTGGAGCCCATGCCGCCTTCGGCGAAGATCTCGTGGCGGGCGATCCACTCGAACGACTCCTCGTAGACCTCTTTCGTATAGGTCTCGAACACGATCCGCTCGCCAGGACCCCAGCGCCGCGTATCCATGAGCGCATGATAGCGCTCGGGAAATTCCTTCACGTAATAGTGCGTGTAGCGCTCCGGCCGCAGATCGATGTCGCGCTGCGCCCGCTTCAGGGCGCGGAAATAGCGCTGCACGTCCTGCGGATCGGGCGAGCCATTGATCATGGCCGCGATCATGAAGGTGGTGTCGATCACCTTGCGATAGCCGAGCTGCTCGGCGAGATAGTACGGCCCGCTGAATAGAGCCGCCGCCCGGCTCTTGCCGTCGAGCAGCAGCTCGAGCCGGCGGAACAGCATGCCGTCCTCGAAGGTGAGCGCGATCCGGCGGCGGTCGAGATACTGCTCCAGCGCCTGGATGGTCGAATAGTGGCTGCCCGACTGGAAGCCGACCGAGATCGGCACGTCGGCGAGATCGGCGGGCGTGCGGATCGGCGAGTCGGCCGGCACGAAGATGCCCGCCGGCGCCACCGAATAGGCGTCGGCATAGAGCCTGGCGTGGCCGTTCGAGGCGGCCACGTTCACCGTCCAGTGACAGGCGCAGCTCACGTCGGCCTCGCGGCCCTTCTCGATGCTCTGGAAGGCGCCCTGCGCCCCCCTGTTGTGATGCTGCCCGCCCGTCGAGCGGATCAGCTCGCGGAACTCGTAGTCGAGGCCCTCGGCCCGGAAGTAGCCCTTCTCCTCGGCCACCCACTCCTGCAGGCGGAAATGCGGCTCGACGATGAACTTGCCCATGGCGTCCTCCTCGGTTGACACGAGGCTACGCCTGAGCGTCACTCCAAAGCCATGACTGAAAAGGAATGGGCATCATGGTTCAAGCGGCATACAGAGACTTGAACCTGGCGGAGCTACATCTCCTCGCCACGCTCCTGCACGAGCGCAGCCTCACCCGCACCGCCGAGCTCGTCGGGACGACCCAGCCCGCCGCCAGCAAGGTGCTGCGGCGCCTGCGCGAGCGGTTCTCCGATCCGCTTTTCGTGCGCGACGGCCAGGTCATGCAGCCCACCAGCCGACTGCTCGATCTCGCTCCGCGGCTGCAGGCATTGCTCGCCGCGGCCGACGATCTGCATCAGGGGTCGGCCACTTTCGACCCGGTACGATCGGAGCGGCTGTTCAGCCTACTGCTGACCGATGTCGGCATGATCCACTTCCTGCCGCCGGTGGTCGCCCGCATCGCCGCCGTTGCGTCCCGGGTCGGCGTCCGGGCGGTGCCGCTGCAATCCCATCAGCTCGAAGCCAGGCTGCAGGCGGGCGACGCCGACCTCGCCCTCGGCGCCTTTCCCGGCGCGGCCCGGCACCTGCGCCGTCAGCGGCTCTATTCCGACGGCTATGTCAGCGTCGCCCGCAAATTCCATCCCCGCCTGTCGAAGATGCGGTCGCGCAGCGGGTTCCTGGCCGAGCCGCATATCCTGGTCATGGCGTCCGAGGTCGGGCACGCCGCGCATCGTGCCGAGCAGGCGGCGCTCGCGAGCGAAGTGCCGCCGGCCAACGTGCTGCTGCAAGTGCCGAGCTTCGTCGCCGCCGCCATCGTCGCGGCCGAGACCGATGGCATCGCCACACTGCCGGCCAACCTTGCCCGGCGTCTCGCCGGCCCGCTCGGCCTCGCCGCCTTCGATTGCCCGATCGGCCTGCCGCGTATCGAGATCGCCCAGTACTGGCACGAACGCTATCACCGCGACGAAGGCCATCGCTGGCTGCGATCCCTGACCTTCGACCTGTTCGGCCGCAGGAGCCGGTGAGGACCGCGCCGGCAATCTTCGGGACGGGTGGGTTACGGCAAGCCGTGTCATCCCGAGCGACGCGAGGGATCTTTGACCGGCGCTGCTAAAGATCCCTCGCTCCGCTCGGGATGACACCCAACGTGTGGGCGCCGTTAATCCGCCTCGAACTCGACGAGCTCGGCGCCTTCGGCGACCTGCTCGCCGACGCCGTAGCGTACGGCCTTGACCTTGCCGTCGGCCGGTGCGGTGAGCGTGTGCTCCATCTTCATGGCTTCCAGCACGAGCAGCGGCTGGCCCTTGCTCACCGTGTCGCCGGCCTTCACCCGAAGATCGATGATCTTGCCGGGCAGCGGTGAGCGCATCGAGCCTTCACCCGCACCGGCCGCCTCGTACTGCGTCACGTCGAGCGGATCGACCAGGCGCAGGCGACGCGACCCGCCATCGGCGAACAGCGTGTAGTCGATCCCGCCGTCGTTGGCCGCCCGTCGCACGACGGCAGCGGTAAAGGTCTCGCCGGCCAGCGAAATGGCCAACCGTCCACCGTCGGCACGCCGCACGCGCGCCTCGATCGTGCCTCCCGGCAACTCGAGACCGATGACGCCATCGCGGCGGCGCCAGGCCTTCACGGCCACTTCGCGCTCGCCGTCCTTCCAGCGCACCTCGTCGTGGCCCTCGCCCAGCAGCCGGAAGCCGTTCTGGGCGCTCCATGGCGAATAGGGATCGCCGGCCGAGACCGGCGCAACCTCCTGCCATTCGACCAGCCGTGCCAGCGTCGCGATGGCGAAGGTGCGATCGTCGGCCGGCTGCGCCTTGGGAAACAGCGCGTCGCGATGACGTTCGATAAAGCCCGTGTCGACCTCGCCGCTCACGAACGCCGGATGGGCGCAAAGCGCTTTCAGAAGCGCGGCGTTGGTCGTGACGCCCACCACTTCGGTCTCGCCCATCAGCGCCGCCATGCGGCGGAGCGCCGACGTCCGGTCGCGGTCGTGCACGATCACCTTGGCGATCATGGGATCGTAGAAGGGTGTCACCGTATCGCCCTCGCGCACGCCGGTATCGACCCGCACGTGCGGGCCCTCCGGCGGCAGGCGCAGATGGACGAGCTTGCCGGTCGACGGCAGGAAGTTGCGCGCCGGATCCTCGGCATAGAGCCGCACCTCCACCGCGTGGCCGTCGATCTGAAGCTGATCCTGCGCGAGCGGCATCCTCCCGCCAGCCGCGACGACGAGCTGCCATTCGACGAGGTCCTGCCCGGTGATCGCCTCGGTCACGGGATGCTCGACCTGCAGGCGGGTGTTCATCTCCATGAAATAGAAGGTGCCGTCCTGGTCGGCGATGAACTCCACTGTGCCCGCGCCGACATAACCGATGGCCTTCGCCGCCGCGACGGCCGCCTCGCCCATCGCCTTGCGGCGCGCCGGCTCCATGGCCGGCGCCGGCGCCTCCTCGATCACCTTCTGGTGGCGCCGTTGGATCGAGCAGTCGCGCTCGAAGAGATAGAGGCAGTTGCCATGCGTGTCGGCAAAGACCTGTATCTCGATGTGGCGCGGCCGCGTGAGATACTTCTCGACCAGCACATGGTCGTCGGCGAACGATGCCTTGGCTTCGCGCTTGGCGCCGGCCAGCGCGTCGGCGAATCTGGCGGCGCTCTCGACCACGCGCATGCCCTTGCCACCGCCGCCGGCCGAGGCCTTGATCAGCACCGGGAAGCCGATGCGCTCGGCTTCCCTGGCGAGAAGCTCGGGCGCCTGGTCGTCGCCGTGATAGCCCGGCACCAGCGGCACCTTGGCTTTTTCCATGATCTTCTTGGCTTCGCTCTTGGAGCCCATGGCGCGGATCGCCGCCGGCGGCGGGCCGATGAAGACGATGCCGGCCTTGGCGCAGGCCTCGGCGAAGCCGGCATTCTCCGACAGGAAGCCGTAGCCGGGATGGATCGCCTGCGCGCCGGTGCGCCTCGCCGCCTCGATGATCCTGTCGGCCACGAGATAGCTTTCGCGCGCCGGCGACGGGCCGATATGCACCGCCTCGTCTGCCATGGCGACATGCCGCGCCTCGGCATCGGCGTCGGAGAAGACGGCCACCGTCTTGATGCCGAGACGCCGCGCCGTCTTGATGACGCGACAGGCGATCTCGCCGCGATTGGCGATCAGGATCTTGGAGAACATCAGACGGCCCACCTCGGCTTGCGCTTGTCCAGGAACGCCCGCATGCCTTCGAGCGCCTCTTCCGTGATGCATTGTTCGGCGACATGCCGGCTGAGCATTGCCGCCACTTGGGAATCGTGCGGCAGCGCATCGACCGCGGGCACGAGCTTCTTGATCAAGGCCTGCACCGAGGGCGCGCCGAGCTTCAGCTCCCGCGCCAGGGCGTCCACGGCCTCGTCGAGCGCCGCCGGCTCGACCACGCGATCGATCAGGCCCAGGCGCTCGGCCTCGGCCGCCTCGAAGGTGCCGCCATGGATCAGGAGCTGGCGCGCGACACGCGGCCCGACCGCTTCGACCAGCACCGGAATGGCGATGGCGGCGAGGAGGCCGTTGCGCGCCGATGTAAGGCCGAAGCGGGCCGTCGAGACGGCGATGGCATAGTCGCAGGCCAGCATCAGGCCGATGCCGCCGCCCACGGCTGCGCCATGGACCCGCGCGATGGACGGCTTGGGAAAATCGTAGATCGCCTGGACCGCATTCATCATCGCTTCCGCGCCGGCCTGCCGTTCGGTCGATTCGAGCCGCGGCCATCGCAGCACCCAATTGAAGTCGCCTCCGGCGGAGAAGGCAGGTCCCTCGCCTGCCAGCACCAGCACGCGCACGGCGGGGTCCGCCGTGAACGCCGCGACGGCGTCGCAGACCGCCTGCGCCGTCACGGCATCGAGGGAGTTCATCTCCCTGCCGCGCTTCAGCGTCAAAGTGGCGATGCCGTCTTCGATGGCCGTGTGAACAGAGGCACTCATCGGCCGATCACATCCGGAAGACGCCGAACTTGCTCGGCCCGATCGGCTGGTTCATCGCCGCCGACAGGCCGAGCGCCAGCGCCATGCGCGTGTCGACCGGATCGAGGATGCCGTCGTCCCACAGGCGTGCCGTCGCATAGTAAGGATGGCCCTCGCGGTCGTACTGCTCGCGGATCGGCTGCCTGAAGGCCTCCTCCTCTTCCTTCGACCATTGGCCGCCCTTGGCCTCGATGTTGTCGCGGCGCACGGTGGCCAGCACGCTCGCCGCCTGCTCGCCGCCCATCACCGAGATACGCGCCGACGGCCACATCCAGAGGAAGCGCGGGCTGTAGGCGCGGCCGCACATGCCATAGTTGCCGGCGCCGTAGCTGCCGCCGACGATCACTGTGAACTTCGGCACCGCGACGGTCGAGACGGCCGTCACCATCTTGGCGCCGTCGCGCGCGATGCCGCCCGCCTCGTACTTGCGGCCGACCATGAAGCCCGTGATGTTCTGCAGGAACAGGAGCGGAATGCCGCGCTGGCCGCAGAGCTCGATGAAGTGCGCGGCCTTCAGCGCCGACTCGTTG
>DATEID010000060.1:0-8173 GCA_035279245.1 Reyranella sp. | reverse complement strand
GGCGAGCCGCCGGCGCTCACGGAAATCGGTGCCGCCGCCGCCGATTGCCTGGCGCGGGCGGTGGCGCGCGGCGTCTATGAGGCAACCGCGCTGCCGTTCAAGAATGCCCTGCCGGACTTTCGGCAGCGCTTTGGGACAGGAAGATAGGTCGTCGCGGCGAACGCGTGATCCGATCGATGTTCGATGTGATCGTCGTTGGCGGCGGCGCGGCCGGCCTGATGTGCGCTCTGCGCGCCGGCCAACGAGGGCGGCGCGTCCTGCTGCTGGAACATGCCGAGAAGGTCGGCAAGAAGATCCTGATCTCCGGCGGCGGCCGCTGCAACTTCACCAACCGTGACTGTCGGCCCGATGCCTTCCTGTCGGCCAATCCGCATTTCTGCAAGTCGGCGCTGGCGCGCTACACCCAGCACGACTTCATTGCGTTGGTCGACAAGCATCGCATTGCCTGGCACGAGAAGACGCTCGGCCAGTTGTTCTGCGACGGCTCGGCACGCCAGATCGTGGCCATGCTGCTTTCGGAATGTGCAGCCGTCGACGTCGAGGTGCGGGTTTCGCACCGCATCAGCGCCATCGAAAGATCGGATCGCTTCTCGGTGCGCACCGACAAGGGCGACTTCGAGGCGCCGGCGGTCGTGCTGGCGACCGGCAGCCTGTCGATCCCCAGGATGGGCGCCACCGGCTTCGCGCACGACGTGGCGCGCCGCTTTGGCCTTGCGATCACCAAGACGCGGCCGGCCCTCGTGCCGCTCGTCGGATCGGTGCCCCACTTGAGCGGCATATCCTTGGACGTGCTGGTGCGTTGCGGACCGGCGTCGTTCCGCGAGGCCATGCTTTTCACCCATCGCGGCCTGTCGGGGCCCGCCATCCTGCAGGTCTCGTCGTATTGGCGCGAAGGGCAGGAACTACGCATCGATCTTCTGCCAGACGTCGATGCCACGACCTTTCTCAAGGAACGCAAGCGGACGCGACCCAAGGCGGAGCTGTGCACCGTTCTCGGCGAGGTGATGCCGCAGCGCCTTGCGCAGCACCTAGCGCCGGCCGGGGCAATCGGCGCGCTTCGCGACAAGGAGCTGGAGACGCTCGCCGGGCGCCTGAAGGACTGGCGCTTCGCGCCGACCGGCACCGAAGGTTATGCCAAAGCCGAAGTGACCCTGGGCGGTGTCGACACGGCAGAGCTTTCCTCGCGCACTCTCGAGGCGACGAAGGTGCCCGGCCTTTTCATCGTCGGCGAGGCGGTGGACGTCACGGGATGGCTCGGCGGCTACAATTTCCAGTGGGCTTGGTCGTCCGGCTGGGCGGCCGGCGAGGCCGTTTAGCAAAAGACACTCAGTGACCGAGATAGCTCTTGCGCAGCTCCGGATGTCTGGCGAGGTCAGCCGCCAGCCCTGAAAGCGCGATCCGGCCGTTCTCGAGCACATAGGCGCGGTGGGCGATGGCGAGCGACTGCACGACGTTCTGCTCGACCAGCAGGATCGAAAGGCCGTGCTCGTGGAGTCGCCTGATCAGGTCGAACATCTCCTCGACCAGGATCGGCGACAATCCAAGCGATGGTTCGTCGAGGATCAGGAGCTTCGGCTCGCTCATCAGGCCGCGGCCGATCGCCAGCATCTGCTGCTCGCCCCCCGACAGCGTCCCGGCCGCCTGCGTCAGCCGTTCGCCCAGCCGCGGGAAGATCTCGACGACATGATCGAAATTGCGTCGGCGAGCGGGCTTGCCGCGGCGGTAGCTGCCGAGCTCCAGATTGTCCCGCACCGAAAGATTGGGAAACACGCGCCGGCCTTCCGGCACCTGGATCAGGCCGGCTTCGACGATCGTCATCGACGAAGCAGCCGCAATGTCCTTGCCCTCGAAGCGAATCGAGCCGCCGAAGGCCCGATAGAGGCCGCAAACGGTGTTGTTCAGCGTCGATTTGCCGGCGCCGTTGCTGCCCAGCAGCGCCACGATCTCGCCGGCGCCGACCGTGAGATCGACGCCGCGCAGGATCTCGACCGTCCCATAGCCTGCCCGCAGGCCGGCCACCTCAAGCACGCAGCGCCCCGGCGGCCCCATGGCCAAGATAGGCTTCGACGACGGCGGGATTGCCGGCGATCTCGGCGGGTGTGCCTTCGGCGATCATACGGCCCTGGTTCAGGACATAGACGCGGTCGGCAAGCGACATGACGGCCTGCATCACATGCTCGGTCAGCAGGATGGTGATGCCCGACGCGCGGATCGCGCGGACCACCTCGACGATCTCGCCGATCTCAATCGGGTTGAGACCGGCCATGACCTCGTCGAGCAGCAGGAGGCGCGGCCCGGTGGCAAGCGCGCGCGCCAGTTCCAGGCGCTTGCGGCCGGCCACGGTGAGATCGGCGCCGAGCCGGTCGAGCTGGCCCGCCATGCCGACTTGGGCGGCAGCCGCTTCGGCACGGCGTCGCGATTCGCCGCGATCTTGGACGCGGAGATAGGCGCCGACCATCAGGTTCTCGCGAACGCTGATCCTGGCGAAGGGCTGGGTGATCTGGAAGGTGCGGACCATGCCAGCTGCGCAAATGCGATGCGGAGGCTCGCCGGTGACGTCGCGGCCGGCGAAGACGATGCGCCCGGCATCCGGCTTGTGGAAGCCGGCCAACGTCGCAAACAAGGTCGTCTTGCCCGCGCCATTCGGGCCGATCAGCGCCACGATTTCGCCCGACCGCACGTCGAGCGAGGCGCTGTCGACCGCTTTCAGGCCGCCGAACGACTTGCTGACGCCGCTCACCTCAAGCATGCCGCTGGACCCGGTGGAACAGGCGGGCCAACCCGTCCGGCAGGCGGCCCACGATCAGGATCAGCATGACGCCATAGACGATCAGGCTGAGCGGCTGCACGTTCTTGAGGGCCGGCACGATGCTGGCCAGCGCGCGCGTTGCTTCGTTGACTCCGGTGAGCGTCAGCGCGCCCAGCAGGGGGCCGAAGATCGTACCGGCGCCGCCTACCATCGTAACCAGCAGCATTTCGATCGACTTGTCGACGCCAAACGCGATGTTGGGATCGATGTAGAGATATTTCTGGGCGTAGAACGTGCCGCCTGCGGCGGCGATCGCGCCCGACAAGGTGAGCGCCTTCACCTTCTCGGCGAACACGTCGATGCCGAGCGCGCGGGCGGCATCCTCGTTCTCGCGCACGCCGACCAGCCGCGCGCCGAACCGGTCGCGCGTCAACTGCCAGGCGATCAGCAGCGAGACGATGCAAAGCGCGAGCGCGAGATAGTAGAACCAGATCGGGTCCCTGAACTGGAAATTGGCCGGGCGCGGATCGGCCTTGATCAGCATGCCGAGGCCTGCATGCGTGAAGGAGACCGAATTGGCGAGGATGCGGAACGCCTCGGCGAAGGCCAGCGTGATCAGGGCGAAGTACGAGCCGCGCAAGCCCGCACGGAACGACAGAATGGCGATGATCCAGCCGACGATCGCGCCCGCGACCACGGCAGCCGGCCAGGCCAACCATGCGTTCCAGCCGAAGGTGATCTGCAAAATGGTCGAGGTATAGGCGCCAGTGCCGAAGAAGACCGCATGGCCGAACGAGGTCTGCCCGGCGAAGCCGCCGCTGATGTTCCAGGACTGTCCGATGAAGGCCAGGAAGAACACCAGAACGCCGACCTCGACGAGGTAGCCCGGCGCGACCAGCGGCAGGACGATCGCTGCCGCGAGCGCAAGGGCCAGGAGCAGGCCTTGTCGCCTCACTGACGGACTCCGAACAGGCCGGAGGGCTTCAGGAGCAGGATCAGGATGAAGATCGCCGAGATTCCGATCTGGCCGAGCTGCTCGCCCAGCACGAGACCGCCCAGCGATTCGACCACGCCGATGATCAGCCCCCCGACGGCGGCGCCGGCGAAGCTCCCCATGCCGCCCAGGACGACGATGGTGAAGGCGACCAGCACGAAGGCATGGCCGGAGCTCGGCGTCACATAGTAGGTCGGCATCAGGAGGCAGGCGGCTGCGCCTAGGCAAGCGATGCCGATGCCGTAGGAGAGGGCGAAGATGTTGTCGACATCGATGCCGACCAGCCGTGCTCCCTGCCGTTCGCGTGCGACGGCGCGGATCGCCTTGCCGGTGTCGCTGCGCGCCAGGAACAGGCCCAGCAGAGCGCAGATGAGCAGCGAGGCGACAAAGGAGATGATCTTGGGCAGCGGCAGGAACGCATCGCCGAGCTGAACGAAGGACGAGGCATAGGGCGTCTCGACCGTCTGCGTGTTACCGCCGAACAGGAGGAGGGCCACGTTGTCGATCACGATCGAGACGCCGAGCGTGATCAGGAGGATGTTCTCGTCGCGCCCGTGGCTCAGGCGGCCGATCACCAGCCGGTAAAGGAGATAGCCGAAGGCGAAGGCGGCGCCGATCACGATGGGCAGCGCGGCATAGGGATCGAGGCCGCTCAGCCGCCACAGGAAGAAGACCGCGTACATGGCGAGCATCAGGAGGCTGCCATGGGCGAAGTTTATGATGTGCAGGACACCGTAGATCAGCGTCAGCCCGACGGCGACCAGTACATAGATTCCGCCGGCCATCAACCCGTTCAGCACGCCGGCGAAAAGGATTCCAGGATCGAGCACGCGCTTTTGTGCGCCCTCAGGTGAACTTGGGCCGCGGGAAGACCGCCTTGGCCGAGGCGAACTCGGCCGGCGCGATCACCTCGATGTCGCCCTTCAGCGACTGCAGCGTCATCGCGCGGCCACCCTGGTTCTGGCCGTCCACGAACTTCGTCGGGCCGTAGGGCATGAGCTCGGCCTTGAAGGTCGAGGCCGCGAGCGCCGCCAACAGCTTCTCCTTGTCGGCGGAGCCTGCATGTTCGAGCGCGTCGGCGAGCAGCATCACCACCGAGTAGCTGAGATAGAGCTCGTAGGTGAACAGCGCCTTGGTCGCCTCGACGCGCTTCTTGAGCGCCTGCGCCTTCTCCGACTTCGGATTGAACCAGTGGTTGGTGTCCATCATGTATTGCGAGACGTCGGGCATCTCCTTGACGAACTTGTAGTTGAAGCCGCCGCCCAGGAACGAATAGAAGCCCGCCAGATTGACCTTCTGCTGGTAGAGCGTGCGGGCCAGAAGCACGTATTCGTTCTGATAGTTGGACATCATGACGAGATCGGGCGCGACCGACCGGATGCGGAGCGCAATATTGTCGAAATTGCGCGTCGGATTGTCGTGCGAGATGACCTCTTTCACGTTGATGCCGATCGACGGCAGCTTGCCCGACAGGAGCTTGGACGTGCCGGTGCCGAACTCACCCGACTCGTGGACGATGACGGCGGTCTTCGCCGGACTGCCCGCCGCCTTGTTGATGGAATCGAGCGCCGCGATGCCCTGGTCGACGCAGACGCCGAAACCGGGCTTCAGGCGGAACACGTTCTTGAGGCCGCGCGTCACCAGGAGATCCGAGGCACCGACATCGATCAGGAACGGCGTGTTGTACTTGGCGGCGGCCTGGCTGGCGGCGATGCCGACGGGGCTCTGGAAGCAGCCTATATAGGCCGCGGCCCCTTGCTCGTGCATCTTCTCGACCTCGCTCACGCCGACCTCGACCTTGGACTGGCTGTCGCCCAGCAGCGGCTCGAGCTTGGCGCCGCCCATCGATTTGATGCCGCCGGCCTTGTTGAGATCGTCGATCGCCATCGTGGCGCCCAAGCGGCTCTGCTGGCCGTTGTAGGCGACGAAGCCCGTCACCGGATGGATGAGGCCGACCTTCACCGGCGCCGGTTGGGCACGAAGAATCGTCGGGCTGCCGGCGGCAAGCGCCGTGCCCGCGAGAAACGTGCGGCGCGACAGCGGACAGCGAATTGACCGGTTCATGCGAAGCTCCCTGATCTTTTTGTCTCTATTCCATCATCGTCCGGGCGTAGTGACTGGCGATCTCGCCCGGCGTTGCCTGCCAGACATTGCCGAACCGCTCGATCCGCCGCAGCGCTTCGTCGAGATATTTTATGCGATGCGCCATGCCCATCAGCCACGGATGGATCGAGAGGCTGAAGACCTGTCCGCCCTCGCGATGCAGCAGCTCGAACGCATCGGCCACGAGGTCGGGATAGCGCGTGGTGTTGATGCGGCGCAGCCAAAGCTGCTGCACGTCGTCCCACTCAGGTTGGTTCGGCATCGACACGAATTTCTTGCCGACCTTCATCGCGTAGGGCTGGTCGTCGTTCGGCCAGTCGAGCACGTAGTCGAAGCCTGCTTCCGCCAGCAGCTTGGGTGTACGCTGGCTTTCGCCGTACTCCTGGCCGAGCCAGCCCTTCGGGGACACACCCGCTGCCTTTTCGAGCGCCGACTTGGCGGCCGCGATCTCGGCCTTCTCCTCCGTCTCGCTCATCCTGGACGAGATCAGGCGGTTGGCCGAGACGCCATGGGCGATGAACTCGTAATTGCGCTTCTTGAACTGCGCGATCAGGTAGGGATAGCGCTCGGCCGCCATCGCATTCACGGCGACGCCCGCCCGGATCTGGTAGCGGTCGAGCACGTCCAGCACGCGGAAGATGCCAGTGCGGTTGCCGTATTCGCGCTGCGTCCAGGTGCGGTAGTCGGGATGGTAGACGCCGAACTCGCCGACGAAGCGCGCGTCCTTCACGCTGCCCTCGGCCGGCAGCAGCTCGTAGTATTCGAGATGCAGGACGACGCAAAACGCGACGCGCGCCCGCCGTGGCCATTCGAGCACCGGCCGGGTCGGGAACGGCGAATAGTCGTACCAAGGATTGTCCATCCCCGGCTTCAGAGGTGGCGGATTTTTCGGGACAGGGGGAGCGTTCACCTTACGCCTCCTTGCCGAGATGCTTCTGATAGGCGGCGAGCCCGTTCGCCGTATACCAGTCGAGAATCTCCTCGGCGGTACAGATCCAGGCATCCTTGTGCTCGCGGATATAGGCGAGCGCACGATCGAGATATTTCAGTCGATGCGGCGCGCCCATCATGTAGGGATGGAGGGCGATGCACATCACGCGGCCGTTCTCGCTGCCCTCGCGATAGACCGTGTCGAAATGGTCGACGATCATCTGCGCGAACTCCTCGGCCTCGACCGGCTGGCGATAGATCATGGCGTCGTTGAGATCCATCGAATAGGGCACGTGGATCAGCGGCCCATGTTTGGTCACGACCGGTGTGGGCTGGTCGTCATGATAGAAGTCGCAGAAATACTCAAGGCCCGCCTCCTTCACGAGATCGGGTGTGTTGAGCGTGTTGGAGACGGCCGGTGAGAACCAGCCGCGCAGCTTGCGGCCGGTGAGACGCAGATGCGTCGCCTTGCTGTGCTCGATCACCTCGCGCTCTTCCTGCTCCTCATAGCCCCAGTGGTAGCGCGTGTTGAAATAGCCGTGGCTCATATATTCCCAGCGGCGCGCCTCCATCGCCTCCAGGATCTCGGGGTACATCTCGATCACCGACATGGAGAGCGAGACGGTGCAGCGGATGTCGTGCTTGTCCAGCACCTCGAACATGCGCCACAGGCCGACCCGGTTGCCGTAGTCGCGGCCGCCATAGCCCAGCACGTCGGGATGCGGCATGCGCGGCCATGGGTTGCGGATGCGCACTTCCGCCGGGATGTACTCGTAATGCTCGATGTTGGGGCAGACCCAGACCGCGACACGCGCGCCGTTGGGCCAGGAGAGCTTCGGACGCTCGACGACGGGAGAATAGCCGAACCGATACGGATCCATCTGATCCCTTCCTTATGGCCCGCGGAGTGCATCATGGAGACACGGCGGGTGCAACACTGCGGCCAGTGCAAATCCGCGCAACTCTTGCGAGATCGGCGCTTCGCACCCATCCTCGCTCGCATGGCGGACCGGCTGCCCGTCGAGGCGATGCTCGACGACTATCTCGCGCGCTGGAAGCTGACGCCGGACGGCGATCCTGTCGTGACGCGCACGAGCGTGATCCTGCCCGTGCGGTCGGTCGGGCAGCTGGCCATCCTGAAGATCGCGGCCGTCGAGGAGGAGAAGGCGGGCGCCCGGCTGATGTCATGGTGGGATGGCCAGGGGGCCGCACCGGTCCTGCGCCACGACGAGAATGCCCTGCTTCTTGCGCGGGCCTGTGGGGGACGCTCTCTGGCGGCCATGGCGAAGGCCGGCAACGACGATGAGGCGAGTCGCATCATCTGCGGCGCGGTGGCGAAGCTGCATGCGAAGAGATCACGGCCGGCCCCGCATCTCCCGTCGCTCGGGCACTGGTTC
>DATEID010000059.1:0-4694 GCA_035279245.1 Reyranella sp. | reverse complement strand
AGGGCCTCGCGCAAGACGGGCCGGCTCACGTTGAGCGTCAGCGCCAGCTCGCGCTCCGCCAGCAACCGGTCTCCCGCCTTCAGATCGCCCGCGAGCAACCGGTCGCGGAAGAACGTGAAGACCCGTGCCGCGCCGCTTCGGCTCTCCTCCGATCCAGGCCTTGTTATTTCGAGCATTGGAATTTGGTCATGCCGTGGTCAGACCACCTTAGATGACCGTAGGGCGAGATCAAGCCCGCCTTCTGAAGATTACCGTCCTTTCTCGAAGCCCGAGAGGAACTGCACGAGGTTGCGGCCGAGATCGTCGCTGAGGTAACCGCCCTCCTGCACCAGCACCGTGGGCAGGCCGAGCTCGCCGATCTTCCGCGCCATGGCATGGAAGCCCGCGCCGGTGACCTTCAGCCCCTGCAGGGGGTCGCTCTCGCTGGCGTCCAGCCCGAGCGCAACGACCAGGACATTCGGGGCGAATTCGCGGATCCGCTGTAGCGCTGCATCGCCAGCAGCGAGCCATGGCGCATCGCCGGAGCCGACCGGCTGCGGCAGGTTGAGATTGAAGCCCTGGCCTGCCCCTGCGCCCGCCTCGTGGGCATGGCCCCAGAAGTAGGGATAGTAATTGGCCGGGTCGGCATGGATCGAGACCGTGAGCACGTCGGGCCGCTCGTAGAAGATGCCCTGCGTGCCGTTGCCGTGATGCACGTCGACATCGAGGATCGCCACGCGCCGATGCTTGCCGCGCAAGCGCTGGGCCGCGATCGCCGTGTTGTTCAGGAAGCAGAAGCCGCCGGCCATGTCGGCATAGGCGTGATGCCCCGGCGGTCGGCAGAGCGCATAGGCTTCGCGGGCACCGTCGAGCACGAGATCGGCCGCCGTCGCTGCCACCTCGCTCGAGGCGAGCGCGGCATCCCAGGTGCCGGGCCCGATCGGACAGGCGAGGTCGACCTGGTGCCAGCCGGCGCGGCCGGCCAGCGCCTTGGGATAGGTCGCGGGGTAGCGCGCGGGATGGACATTGGGCACCACCTCGGCCGAAGCCTCGGGCAGCTTTGTCCATTCGCGCGCGGCGACCTGCAGGAAGTCGAGATACTCCGGCGTATGCACGGCGGCGGCCGGAGCCGTGCCATAGGGGTTGGAGTTGACGATCTCGTGCCCGGCCTCCTTGGCCGCTGCGAGAAGCCGGGTGGCGCGTTCCGGCTGCTCGGCGCTGCGTTGCTTTACGCCGCGTACGAAAAAGGTCTGCGGATCGTGGACGGCGTGTTTATCGGAATAGACGATCTTCATGCGGCAACGACGGCCTTGGCGTCCTCGAGGGCGGCGATCTCGGCATCGCTATAGCCGACTTCGCGCATGATCTCGACCGTATGTTCGCCGACGTTGGGTGCCCGGCGCCGTGTTTCCACCGGCGCATCGGAAAGCTTGAGCGGATTGTTGGCCGATCGCACCGGTCCGAGGCCGGGATAGTCGATCTCCAGCACGCTGCCGCGCGCCCTGGTGTGGGCGTTCTGCACCACGTCGCTCACCTTGTAGGCGGCGGAGCAGGCCATGCCGGCCGGGATCAGCCTGTCCAGGAGTTCGTCGGCGGTGTGCTCCAGGAAATGCGCCTCGATCATCGCCTCGAGGATCGAGCGATGGGCGACGCGGCCGGCGTTGGTGGCGAAGCGCTTGTCCTCGAGCCAATCCTTGCGGCCGAGCGCGGTGCAGAGGATGCGCCAGAAGGCGTCGTTGGTGCCGGCGATGAAGATCGGCTGCGTGCGGGTCGGGAAGACGCGCAGCGGACAGATCAGCGAATTCGACGTCCCCATGCGCTCGGGATCCTCGCCGGTCAGGCCGAGATTGGTGATCCAGTGGCTCATCATGTGCATGCCGACATCGAACAGCGACAGGTCGAGTCGCTGGCCCTTGCCGGTCTTGTGACGGCCGAGCAGGGCGAAGGCGATGCCAGCGGCGCAGAAGGAGCCGGTGCAATAGTCGATCGGCGCCGTGCCGACGCGGCACATCTCGCCCTGGTACGGCCCGGTCGCATCCATCAGGCCGATCTCGGCCTGGATGCAGGGATCGTAGCCGGCGCGGTGGGAATAGGGGCCCGTCTGGCCGTAACCCGAGATCGAGGCATAGACGAGCCGCGGGTTCTCCTTGGAGACGACATCCCAGCCGAAGCCCAGCTTGTCGATCACGCCGGGCGTGAAAGCCTCCATGAAGACGTCGGCCTTGCGCACGAGGCGCATCAGCACCTCGCGTCCGCCTGCCGTGCGCAGATCGAGGGCGAGGCCGCGCTTGTTGCGGTTCATCGAGGGCACCCAGGCGCCGCCGAAATGCGGCCGGAAGTGCTCACCGTGCAATGGCTCGACCTTGATCACGTCGGCGCCCATGTCGCCCAGGATCTGGCCCGCCGTGGGGCCGGCGATCACCTGCGTGAGGTCGAGGACGAGCGTATCGGTGAGCGGCAGCATGCGACGAGGTTCCTCCCGCCGGCACCCTTGCAAGCGAACGCACGGAAGCTCAAGCGCTGCGTTTCGCAGACTGGCGTTTATTTATCGCACCGCTATGGTGCGCCCGATGACGGTCGACAGGCTCGAGCCAGCCAAAACGAAATTGAAGAAATCCGATCTGGTGTCCGTCGCGACGGCCGCGCTGGTCGCTACGGTGGCGGGTGTCGGCGGCACGTTGCCGGTCGTGCTGGCGGCGGCCGCCGCCGTCGGCGCGACGCCGGCCGAAGCGAGCTCGTGGGTATCCGGTCTTGGCCTCGCGACGGCGCTGAGCGCGCTTGCGCTCAGCGTCCGCTATCGCATGCCGATCATCACGGCCTGGTCGACGCCGGGCGCCGCCCTGATCGCCTCGACAGGGGGCGTGCCGAACTTTCGGGCGGCCGTCGGGGCGTTCGTCGTATCGGCGGTGTTGGTCCTTTTGACCGCGGCCATCCGCCCGCTCGGCCGTCTGATCGAACGGATCCCGCCCAGCATCGCCGCAGCCATGCTGGGCGGCATCCTGCTGCATCTCGTGGTGGCAATGTTCGAGCAGGTGCCGCACCAGCCCCTGCTGGTCCTGTCGATGATCGGCCTGTTCCTGGTGACCCGCGTGTTGTTGCCGACCCTGGCCTCGCTCATCGTTCTCGTCGCCGGCGCAACGCTTGCGTGGGGTCTTGGCCTGGTGCAGCCCATCCCGCCACTGGGCGTGTCGACGCTCATCGTCCAGGCGCCGAGCTTGGATCTCGCGACCATGATCGGCCTCGGGGTGCCGCTCTATCTGGTGACGATGGCCTCGCAGAACCTGCCGGGCTTCGCGGTGCTGCGCGCCTCGGGTTATCAGCCGCCGACCCAGCCCGCCCTGGCGGTGACCGGTGCGGTATCGCTCGGCACCGCGTTCCTCGGCGCGCACACATCGAACCTCGCCGCCATCTCGGCGGCCCTGTGCACCGGGCCCGACGCTCATCCCGATCCGGCAAAGCGCTGGCTGGCCGGGCCGTTCTATGCGCTGTGGTGGGGGCTGATCGCGCTGTTCGGCGCCTCGCTCGTCGGGCTGTTCGCCGCCTTGCCGCCGGCCTTGCTGGCGACGGTGGCGGGCACCGCGCTGCTGGGCTCGACGGCGAGCGCCATGGGGGCGGCACTCTCGGCCGATCAGGACCGCCTGGCGGCCGCCGGGACGCTCGCCGTCACCGTGTCGGGCGTCACGTTGATGGGCGTCGGTTCGGCCTTCTGGGGTCTCGTCCTCGGCCTGCTCATACTTGCGCTCGATCGCCTGTTGGCAACGGGGAGAGGTTGAGAGGAAAGCGTGCGCCGTAGGGCTCGCGGGGCAGGCGCAGGCCGTTACTGAGGAAGCTGATCGTGTGGTAGTAGCCGACGAGCGCGATCGCTTCGAGAATCTGCGGATCGTCGAAATGCGGCACCAGAGCCTGCCATGTTCCATCTTCGATGGTGCGGCGCTCGACCAGGTCGTCCACCAGGGCCACCAGCGCACGTTCGGCCGATGACCAGCAGTCGGCGTCGACACTGCCGCCGACCGTCGCGGCGATCTCTGCCGCGCCGAAGCCCGCGCGCTCGGCGAAGAGAGCGACATGGACGCCCCATTCGTATTCGCAGCCGAGGCGGGCAGTGGTCCGGTCGATCACCAGCTCGCGCTGACGCAGGCTGAGCGCGCCCTTGTCGAGCAGGCCGCCGGCAAACATCCTCGCGAAGATGCGCGGATTGCGCGCCATGGTGCGGAACAGCACCAGAGGCTCGAGGCCGGCCGGCATGATGCGGTCCAGCGCTTCGGCGACGGCAGGTTCGTAGGGTGGTTCGGCGGGGGCTATTCTCGGCATGACGGCACTCCGTTCCGTTGCTACAGTTTCAGTAGCATCAGGAATGGGCGTTTGCTACATAAATTGTAGCGACGGAGTGAAACAAATGGTGAAGGCTATCCAGCCCGGCCGTCCGGCGCGCGGTTCCCGGACCGGCCGGCCGATCATGCTCTTGCTCGATCTTCTCGGCCGGCGCTGGGCGTTGCGGTTGATCTGGGAGCTGCGCAAGCAGCCCAAGCGTTTTCGCGAGCTGCAGGCAGTGACCAATGCCAGCCCAACCATCATCAACGCGCGGTTGGCGGAGCTGCGGGCTGCCAAGCTGGTCATCCTCGACGAGGAGAGCGGCTACCGCCTCACGACCTCAGGCAAGGAACTTCTCGACCTGTTCCTGCCGCTGCATGCCTGGTCGGAAAAATGGGCGAAAC
>DATEID010000058.1:0-3787 GCA_035279245.1 Reyranella sp. | reverse complement strand
TGGATGGACGCCGATCTCAACAAATACGACCTGCATCACCGGGTCGTCCATCATCCGACGATGAGCGATGCGGAGTTCGAGCAGACCTACCGCGACGCCTGGAAGGCCTACTACACGCCCGAGCATATCGAGACGGTGGCGCGCCGCCACGGCGCCATCCCCGGCCGCAATCCGGCCGAGCCGGCCCAGTTCATGACCATGTTCAAGATCATGTTCGAGGCCGAGGGCATCCACCCCCTCGAAGGCGGCATCGTCCGCATGAAATATCGCCGCGATCGCCGCTATGGCCTGCCGATCGAGCCGTTTGGCCTATTCCACCTCAAGCTCGCAGCGGAGACCTGGCGGAAGCTCAGGATCTATGGGCGGCTCGCGTGGCAGGGCTGGCGCATTGGCCAGAAGGTCAAGCACGACCCCCGTCGCCACGAATACACCGATCTCGCTCTCGAGCCCGTGCTCGACGAGGAACTGGACAAGCTCGCGCTGTTCGCCGAGACGGCGGGCGGCGAGGCGGCGGTCGTCAAGAAGCGCGGCGAGGATCTGGCGCGCGCCCGCGCCGCCGTTGCGCACAACCAGAGGCTGGCCGCCGCGGAGTAGCGTTATACTCGCGGGCATGGACGAAGAGGTCGCTGCCCGCGTTTACGCCGATCCGCTGGCCCATTGGTTCGTCACCGAGGCCTACAAGATCGCCGACACCGGCCAGCTCGTCGCCGAATCCGGCGAGCAGCTCGTCAAGGCCGGCCTCCCGCTCTATCGCCTCGCGTACTTCCAGCTCACCCTCCATCCCGAGCTCGACGGCAAGGCCTATTTCTGGCGCCGCGGCCAGCAGGTGCAGGTGCAGACCGCCGCCGCAGGGCTGAGAGATCGGCCGGAGTTTCGCGACAATCCCATGGCGGCGGTCTACGAGGAGCGAAAGACGACGCGCTTTCGCCTCGAATGCGTCGAGCCCCAGGCGCCGGTCCTGCGGCAGTTCAAGGCCGAGGGCGCAACCGATTATGTCGCCCTGCCGCTCCTGTTCGGCAACGGCCATGTCGACGGGCTCAGCGTGATGTCGGACAGGCCGGGCGGCTTCTCGACCGCCGACCTCGACCGCATGTTCCTGCTGCAGTTCGCCTTCGCGCGGATCGTCGAGTCGCACTCGCTGCGCGACACCGCGACGTACCTGCTCGATGCCTATGTCGGTCGTGCCGCCGGCCGGCGCATCCTGGCGGGCGAAATCAAGCGCGGCAGCGGTCAGACCATCGAGGCCATCCTTTGGTATTGCGACCTGCGGGGCTTCACCCGCGCTTCGGACACCCTGCCGCGCGATACGGTGATCAACCTGCTGAACGACTACTTCGACGTGATGGGCAAGATCGTCACCGGAGCAGGCGGCGAGATCCTGAAGTTCATGGGGGACGGCATGCTCGGCATGTTCCCGGTTTCCGCGCCGAGCGAACGGCCACGGGCGGCGCTGAACGCCATCCGTGCGGCGGGTTCAGTGGCGGACGCGATCACCGTGCTGAACGGCATCCGCGCCGTCGCCGACGAGCCGGCGGTGCGTTTCGGCCTTGCGCTGCACATCGGCGAGGTGATGTTCGGCAATGTCGGCGCGAGCAATCGGCTCGACTTCACCGTGGTCGGTCCTGCCGTGAATCACGCCGCACGCTTGGAGAAGCTATGCGTGCCGCTCGGCCGCCCGGTCCTGCTTTCCGCCGCGCTCGCGGAGCTGCTGCCGCCGAACGAGGTCGAGCTGTTGGGCCACCACATGTTGAAGGACATCGAGCAGCCGCAGCCGATCTTCGGGTTGAGCGGCGCCGGCGGCTGGAACCTGGCCTGACCTTCCGGCACTCGATGCCGGTCAATGAAGGACCGGCGGCCTCACCTCGTCCAGGCCGTCCGCGACCGTCGCCGAGATCGTCGTGCGCACCATGGTGCGTTCGCGCCCATAGTCCCAGGGCCGGCCGCGATGGAGCATCGCCCGGTTGTCCCACATCACCGCATCGCCTTGCCGCCACTTGTGGCTGTACACGAACTCGCGACGAGTCGCTTCGTCGAGAAGTTGCGCCAGAAGCTGGCGGGCATCGCGCTCGTCCATATCGTCGATCGCATAGGCATGGCTGGCGACATAGAGCGCCCGCCTGCCGTTGGCCGGATTGCGCCAATTGAGCCGCCAGCGCACCGGCGGCAGCGCCCGCCGCTCGATCTCGGTCGCGAGATCGGGGTGGATCTGGTCGCGGCTGTTGGCATAGGAATGGGTTGCGACGGCGTCCTTCAGGCGCTCCTGCATGTCCGAAGGCAACCGTTCCCAGGCAAGGCGGGTCGAGGTGAACTCTGTGTTGCCGCCGTCCTCGGGCAAAACCCGGGCCGTCAGGACCGATGCCAGCGCAGGCGTCTTCTTGAACGAGGAATCGGTGTGCCAAAGCGCGTTCGCCTTGGCGACCAGTACTTGCCGATGGTCGGGCGGTACGACCTTGCCGTTGGCCGTGTTGGTGAGGCGCGAGTAGAAGGTGTTCTGCCCGAGCGACGACACCTTGGTGAGCTCGAGGGGTCCGAAGGCGCGACTGAAGGCAGCCTGGACATCGTCGGCGACCGGCTGGTCGCGGAAGACCAGCAGCGAATGCTCCTCGAAGGCCGCACGCACCGCCTTGTAGGCCTCGGCATCGGTGGCGACGTCGAGAATGCCGATACCCCGCACCTCGACGCCAAAGCCCGGTCCCAGCGGAACCAGTTCCATCCCGTCCTCCTATGGCTTCCTTGCCGGGATTTTATCGCAACCCGGAGGCCGGTCGCTATAGTACGCCCTCGTTTCAAGCGTCGCCGAGGCTCGATGTCCATCCGTTCCAATTCCGCTCCGCGTCTGGCCTTCGTGGCGGCGTCGACACCGGTTGCCCGTGCTGCCCGTGTCGCGCTCGAGAAACGGTACGGCGGCGTGAAGCCTGCGCAGGCAGACATCATCGTCGCCCTGGGCGGCGACGGCCTGATGCTTCAGACCCTCCACGGCAACATCCGGCGCCGGACTCCCATCTTCGGCATGAACCTCGGCACGGTGGGCTTTCTGCTCAATCAGTACCGTGCCGGCGGCTTGCTGGCGCGCCTGAAGGCCGCTCGCCAGGTGACGCTCGTCCCCTTGCGCATGGTGGCGACCACGACGCGCAGCAAACGCCATGAGGTGATCGCCATCAACGAAGTCTCGCTGCTGCGCTCGAGCCGGCAGACCGCCCGCATCGCCGTTTCGGTCGACGGCCACCTGCGTCTGCCCGATCTCCACTGCGACGGCGCGCTGGTAGCGACGCCCGCCGGATCGACGGCCTACAACCTCTCGGCTCACGGTCCGATCCTTCCCCTGGGCGCCGGCTTGCTGGCGCTGACTCCGATCAACGCCTTCCGGCCGAGGCGCTGGCGCGGCGCCTTGTTGCCGCATCACAGCAAGGTCGAGTTCGCCGTGCTCGACCCGCGCAAGCGGCCGGTGGCCGCCGCCGCCGACTCGGTCGAGATCGCCAATGTCGTCAAGGTGACGGTGACGGAGGCGACCGACATCCAGCTCCCCCTGCTGTTCGACCCAGAGCACGACCTCGAAGAACGCATCCTCAAGGAACAGTTCGCACCTTGAGGAACAGCCATCGACTGCCACCGGAGGCGGAGTTGTCGAGGTATATCTCTGCCATCTGGCCGCCTGTCATCCTGAGCGTAGCGAAGGATCTCATGGCGATTGCGACCGGTCTGCCCGTTGAATTGGCATGAGGTCCTTCGCTTCGCCCAGGACGACAGAGATGATTTTCCTGACTGGAATTCGCGGTTCCGGACACTA
>DATEID010000057.1:0-2750 GCA_035279245.1 Reyranella sp. | reverse complement strand
TCGTCGTGTACATCTGCAGGTCGGTGTAGAAGTGCGTGTAGGTGTCGGGATTGGCGACATCGGACGAGAAGAACACCGACGCCGTCACCGCCTTAACCTCGATCTCGCTACCCGCTTTCTGGCAGGCCTGCTTGACGATCGCCTGCGTCTTCTGGCGCGGCTGGTTGATCGACGTCTGGTAAACGTACTTCAGCCGCTTGCCATCCTTCTCGCGAACGCCATCCGAGCCCTTCTTCCATCCGGCCTTCTCGAGGATCGCCGCCGCCTTCTCGATGTTGAACTCGTAGTGAGTGTTCTTGGAGCGGAACTTCTCGGGGTTGTTGATGAAGTTCGCGGTCGCGATGCCCGTGCGGCCGTAGATGTATTTCTGGACCGATTGCTTGTCGACCAGCATCGATAGCGCCTGCCGCACCTCCGGATACTGCAGCGTCGGGTGCTTGGTCTTGAGACTCGACCGCTCGCCGTCGACCTCGGTCCACGGATCGGTGGTGTTGAGCTGGATGTGCTCTATGTTGCCGCCGTCGGAAATGACGACCCGCCCCTTTCCGCCCTTCTCGAGTCGAGTCAGGATCTCGTCCTCGACCTGCATGTTCCAGGCGAAGTCGAACTCGCCTGTCTGCAGCACCGCGCGTGCCGCCGACACCGCATCGCCGCCCCCTTTCATCTCGATCCTGTCGAAATAGGGTCGATTCTCCATGTGATAGTTCGTGTTTATCTCGCCGCTGACAATATCGCCCGGCCGAAACTCCTTGAACTTGTAGGGGCCGGTGCCAACCGGCTTGAGATTGGTCGGCGCCTCGCGCGATTTTGCCCCAATATAGTCGGCGAACAGATGCTTGGGGATGATCATGCCCTGAGGGCCGACGAAGGCGTTGGCCCAGAAGGGCGTCGGCTTGTCGAACTTGATGGTGATGGTGTGGTCGTCGACCTTCTCGACCAGGATATCCTTGTAGTTGGCGATGGTGACCGCGGCCGTGGCCGGATCCTTGGAGTACTGCCAGTTGAAGACCACGTCGTCGGCCGTGAACGGCTTGCCGTCATGCCAGGTCACGCCTTGCTTGAGCTTCCAGGTCACCGACTTGCCGTCGGCGGCAAGCGTTCCATCCTCACGGCCAGGAATGGCAGCGGCGAGGACCGGCCTCAGATTGCCATGAGGGTCCCAGCCGGCAAGCGGTTCGTAGAACAGCCGCGACCCGTCCTGGTCCTTGGTTCCCACGGCGAAATGCGGATTGAGCAGGGTCGGGCCCTGCCACCACAGAACCTTCAGCAAGCCGCCGCCGCCTCGCTTCGTCGGCTTGTACGTCGGGGCATCCTGCGCCATTGCCACGCCGGAAAAGGCCAGAAGTTGCGTCGCCATGGGCGCCGTTAGCCCGACCGCCATCATCTTCTGCACGAAGCTGCGGCGCGAAAGGCCGCCGGACTTCACCCGGCCGATCAAACGTCGCAATTCACGCTCGTTCATGACACACCCCTGATCTTGAGCCGTCCCTCGACGCTCTCGCTATCCTGCAAGATGCGTGCAATGCTCAATCAGACCAGTCCCGGCGCTCATCGTCAATGACAGTCCGGCCGCAGGTAGCGGGAAGACCGTCGCAGTGGGCGCGTGCGCTGCGGCAAGAACCATCCGTCGGGAGAATGCACGATGCGGCTGAAAGATAAGGTCACGCTGGTCACCGGCGCCGCAAGCGGCATGGGCGCGGCAACCGCCCGCTTGTTCGCGCGGGAAGGAGCCCGGGCGGTATTTGTCGCCGACCAGCTCGAGCCGGAGGGCACCGCAGTCGTCGCCGACATCGAAAAGGCCGGCGGGAAGGCGATCTTCCTGCCGCTCGATGTCACGCGGGAAGACCAGTGGCGGGCGGCCGTCGCCAAGGTCGAATCCGAGGGTGGCGGGCTGGACGTCCTGGTCAACAATGCCGGCATCAGCGGCTCGGCAGAGCAGGACCTCTACGATACGACCGCCTGGGAGCGCCTGATGGCGGTCAACGCGACTGGTGTCTTTCTGGGCATGAAGCATGGCATCGCCGCCATGAAGAAGACCGGCCGCGGCGGATCCGTGATCAATCTCTCCTCGGTTTCGGGCCTGGTGGGCCAAGGCTATATTCATGTCGGCTACAACGCTTCCAAAGGCGCGGTGCGCCTCATCACCAAGGCGGGGGCAGCGCAGCACGGCAAGGATCGCATCCGCGTGAACTCGGTCCATCCCGGCCTGATGCCGCCGATGCGCACCTCGGGCCGCACGGCCGATCCCGAGACGCGGGCCAAGACCTTGAAGGGTGTTCCGCTCGGCCGGGCCGGCGAGGTCGACGAGGTGGCCTATGCCATCCTGTTCCTCGCCTCCGACGAATCCTCCTATGTGACGGGTGCCGAGCTGGTGGTCGATGGCGGCTGGACCGCCGTCTGACCGACCAAACCCAGCGACAAGCTGGCCCTTCCCCTGCCCCCGAGCGCCGGCGCATAGTCGGATGATGCATCGCGGCTGCTCCCTCTCGGGCTGGCGCGCCTCGGCGTTGGCCGTGGCGCTGTTCGCGATCACGCTCAATTTCCTGCAACCGCTTGCCCATGCCGCCCTGATGCGCGACGGGCCGGCTTCGGCGCTGTGGAACGTCACCTGCAGCGCCTCGGCGGCCGATCCCGACCGCAGCGACAAAGGATCCAATCCGGCTGCTGTCGACGCCCATGCCTGTTGCCTGGGCCTTGCCCACGCCGTCTCGTTCGTCGCACCGCCCACCGCCTTCAGCATCGTTGCGCCC
>DATEID010000056.1:0-2387 GCA_035279245.1 Reyranella sp. | reverse complement strand
CGTCTCAATTCGAACCTGTCCTTCGAGGCGGTGGATATCGACCGCAACCCCGGCCGGGCCGGCGCCTTTGGCGTCCAGCTTTACAACACCGCGGTCATCGCCACGAGCACGCACCGCCTCCAGGTCGTCACGACCGACGATCGCGAGGTCGCGCTCGGCATCCTGCGGGCGCTTCGCCGGCAACAGCCCGTTGTCTGCTTCGCGACCGGCCATGGCGAATACGACATCGACAATTTCGAGTTTCACACGCATTTCGAAGGCAGCCATACCCACAGCCACAACAGCGAAGGCATGGGCCTGATCCAGATGCAGCAGCACGGACTTGGCCGCCTGCGGCGAGCGATCGAGAAGCTGGGACTGGAGCCGCGCAAGGCCGAGCTGCGCCCGGGCAAACCCGTGCCGCAGGACTGTGCGGCCCTGATCGACGCCAATCCGCGCACGCCGCACATTCCCGCCGAGGCCGATGTATTGCGGCGCTACCTCGAGCAGGGCGGGAGCTACATGCTGCTGGTCGAGCCCGACTTTGCGATCGAGCCGCGCCTGGGCGCCCTGATTGCCGAAGCGGGCGCGCGGATCGACGAGGGCGTCATCGTCGATCCGGTCGACCACTATTTCACCGACGACCAGATGATCGCCATCACGCGCTACGCCAACCATCCGGTGACGCGCGCACAGGCTCTTTCCTTCTATCCCGGCGCGCGGCCGGTCGAGCCGGCGCCGCGCGAAGGGGTCAAGGCCGTCGCACTCTTTGCCAGCAGCGCCAAGAGCTACATCGCGCTCGACCGCCTGCACTACCGTGAGGAAGCGGCGGCCGAGCCGAAGCGTGCCTATTCCCTCGCGGTTGCCGCCGAAGGGCGCCTGTCGACAGGTGCAAGCCCTTATCGATTGATCGTGGTGGGCGATGCCGATTTCGCCAGCAACTCTTTCTTTCCCTATCTCGCCAATGCGGACATCCTTTTGGCCGGCATCTCGTGGTTGTTGCACGAGGAGCGCCTGCCGACGCTCAAGCCACCGGTCGAGGTGCTGCCGCTGGTCACGCTGACCAACGCCGAGGTGCGCTGGATCTTCATCCTGACGGTGATCCTGCTGCCTGGCGCCGTCGCCTGTGCCGGGGTGGGGGTGTGGCTGTGGCGCCGTCGCTAATCGGGCGGCTGGCGTGGCCTTTGGCGTCAGCCCTGGCACTGCTTTTCGTGGTTGGACTCGCCCTTACGGGCAAGCGGCCCGATGCAGGGATCGCCCAATTCAAGGCGTCCGGTCTGCTGACTGCCTTCGCGCCCGAGGATACGCACGAAGTCGAGATCGCCGTCGGCGGCAAGACCTGGCGCTTTCGACGCGAGGATGTCTGGCACGCGGTCGAGGTGCCAGCGAAGGTGGCGCCCGATGTCGGCGAACGAATCGAGGCCGCGCTCCGCCTGTTGCGCAATGCCGGTCCGCTGCGCGTCCTGACGGCGGACGAAGTGGCACAAATGCCCGAGTCGGAATACGCCCTCGGCGCGCAGAGCCTGCTCGTCCGCCTGAGCGGCCCGAACGGCGCCACGTTCCAGGTCCAGTTCGGTGGCTCCAATCCCTTGGGCTTGGCGCGATATTCGCGTGTCACGGGTGTGGAAGGGATGCCGATGCTTCCGGCCTACGTGGCGCAGGCGTGGGAGCAGGTGATCAAGGAGCACGAGCGATGAGCCGACTCCTGGTCGCTCTATGGCTTGTTTTCGTCGGCGTTCCCAGTGCCGCCGCTCATGTCACCAGCACCGGACTCGCGGTGTTGGAGGTGGACGACGGCCGGCTGGCCTACCGTCTCACCCTGGTCGCGACGGAACAGGACGAGGAGACGGGGCGGATGCTGCTCGCTGCCGCGGATGGAAACGCGGCCGCCGCCGGCCGCATTGCGCAAGCCATGCGCGAGCATGCCCGGTTCTCGATCGCCGGCGAGCCATGCTTGCCGGGCCGTATCACCGTGCAAGGCCGGCGTGGCGATGACAAGGTGGCGCTGGAGATGGCGCTCACCTGTCCGCGGGCGGCAGGGATGCTTGTCGTCCACGACAGTTGGCCGGAGGTCCTGGGCGCCCACTTCCAGACGGTGATGAGCGTGCGCATTCCCGGCCAGCCTTCGCGGGAGTTCGCACTCGGCGAAGAGCGACCGGAGGCGGTGGTCGAGCTTTCGCGTGCAGCAAGGACCGGATGGTTGAGCTTCATCGGCATGGGCGCCGAGCACATCCTGAGCGGGCCCGATCACCTGCTGTTCCTGCTGGCGCTGCTCGCCTTGACACGCGGCTTCTGGCCGATCGCCAAGATCGTCACGGGCTTCACCATTGCGCACAGCATCACGTTGAGCCTGGCCACGCTGGGCATCGTCGACGTGCCGTCGCGCATCGTGGAACCGCTGATCGCCG
>DATEID010000055.1:0-12811 GCA_035279245.1 Reyranella sp. | reverse complement strand
GTGTCCGTCACTGCGGACGATAGTACTTCATCGCCTGCGGGACCCAAGCCCGGATATCGGCCAGCCGCTGCTCGGTCGACGGATGGGTGCTGAGCCAGGTTGCCTGCCGATCGCTGCGGTCGAGTGCGCGCATGCGCTCCCACACCCCGACTGCTTCGTGCGGGTCGTATCCCGCAGGGCCATCAGGACCAGGCCGATATGGTCCGCCTCCGATTCCTGCGTACGCGACATCGGCAGGAGAACGCCGTACATCGCGCCGGCCCCGAGCGCAGCCATCGCCAGAGGCGCGACCGACGATGTGCGCTGGTTCATCGCGAGTCCCACTCCGGCCAGGGCGATGGCGATGGCGGCTGCTTTGCGATCGCTCAGCCGCTCAGCGGCATGCCGCGCCAGAGCGTGGGCCACCTCATGGCCGATCACCGTCGCCAGCCCTGCCTCGCTCCGCGTGATGGGCAGCAGACCCGTGTAGACGATGACCTTTCCACCGGGCAGGCAGGACGCGTTCACAGCCCGCCTGTCGACGACCTCGAATTCCCAATCGTAGTGTGGCGCCTTCCATGTATTTGGTGGCGGCGCTTCCGCCGCGACCGCGATGCGTCGGCCGACTTTCTCGACGAGCGCGTTGACGACTTCGTCGTGCGATGGCGTCGCCTGCGCCTGCACTTGTCGGAAGGCCAGAGCGCCCATCCGGCGTTCCTCCGCCTCGCTGACGAGCATCAATTGCGAACGACCGGTGACGGGCGCCGACTGGCAGCCGGCGAGAAGCCAGGCCGAAAGAATGGCAGCAAGTATCGAGCGCAAAGCACATCCCATGAAGCAACCATAGGAAGTGGCCGTTTACGAGTCGAGATGGAGCGCCGCCGGCAATTGCTTCAAATGTATTTCACGGCTTGCGGTAGTACCGCATCGCCTCGGGCACCCAGCGGCGGATGTTCTCGATGCGAGTCTCGTCGGCCGGATGGGTGCTGAGCCACTCCGCCTGCCGGCCGCCCTTGTTGGCGGCGCGCATGCGCTCCCAGAGCCCGATCGCCTCATGCGGGTCGTAGCCCGCACGCGCCATCAGGACGAGGCCGATGTGGTCGGCCTCGGCTTCCTGCGTACGCGACATCGGCAAGAGCACGCCCACGCTGGCGCCGGCACCCAGCGCCGCGATCACGAGCGGCGAATAGGACCTCGTGCCCTGGTCGCTCGACGTGCCGAGCGCGACGGCGGTCGCGGCGAGGCCGGCCGAGACGAGCGTCTGATCGCTCAGCCGCTCGGCGCTGTGGCGTGCCAAAGCATGGGCGACCTCGTGGCCGATGACGGTCGCCAGGCCCGCTTCGTTGCGCGTGATCGGCAGCAGGCCGGAATAGACCGCGATCTTTCCGCCCGGCAGGCAGAAGGCGTTGGGCTCGTTCTTCTGGATCGCGCGGAATTCCCAATGATAGTGCGGCGCCTGCCACATCTCCTCGGGCGGCGATTCGGCGGCGCGGGCGATCCGCCGGCCGACCTTCTCGACGAGTGCGTTGAACTCCGCATTGTGCGACGCCGGCTCCTCGGCCAACACCTGGCGATAGGCCTGCAGGCCCATCTCGCGCTCCTGGCTTTCGCTCACGAGCATGAGCTGGGAACGCCCGGTGATCGGCGCGGATTCACACGCCGACAGCATGGTGGCGATGCCGCCAAGCGCGATCAGGAGTCGCGGGATCTGATGCATCAGCCGAGTCTAGAGGCGCTGCAGGAAGCGGTCGAGCGCGACAGAACGCGCCTATGCCGAGAGGAAGCCGGGACCGCCGCGGCGCTTCAGCTCCTCCCCGAGATCACGCCCCAGGCGCTCGGCGTCGGAGGACGGGCCGCGTCGCTCGCCGGCGATCAGCTCGGAGCCATCGGGCTTGGCGATCAGGCCGCGAAGACGAAGTGCACCCTTTGCGTCGAGCACGGCGTGGCCCGCGATCGGCGTGCGGCAGGAGCCGTCGAGCACCGCCAGCATCGCATGCTCGGCCGCGACGCAGGTCGCGGTCGGCGCGTGATCGATCGCGGCGAGCCAACCTCGGGTGCGGGTATCATCGGCGCGGCACTCGATGCAGACGGCGCCCTGGCCGACCGCCGGCAGGATTTCTTCTTCCGGAACCGGCGTTCCCGTCACGAGGTCGAGCCGCTTGAGACCGGCCAGCGCGAGCAGCGTCGCTTCGGCTTGTCCCGCCTTGAGCTTGGCGAGGCGCGTGTCGACATTGCCGCGGAAATTCACGATCTCGAGGTCGGGGCGCAGATGCAGGAGCTGCGCCTTGCGCCGCAAGGCCGACGTGCCGACGACCGCGCCGCGCTTCAGGTCGGCGATGCGCTGCGCGCTATTCGCGATCAGCACGTCGCGCACATCCTCGCGCGGCAGGAAGGCGGCGATCGCCAGCCCGGCCGGCTGCACGGTCGGCATGTCCTTCATGCTGTGCACGGCGGCGTCGATGCGGCCGGCGAGCAGCGCCTCCTCGATCTCCTTGACGAACAGGCCCTTGCCGCCCGCTTCCGCCAGCGGCCGATCCTGGATCGCGTCACCGGTCGTTCGAATGGCGGCGATCTCGATCGCCCCGGGCGCGGCCAATGCCGGCACCGCGGCGGCGAGCGCGTCGCGCACCAGTCCGGTCTGGGCTAGGGCAAGCTTGCTGCCGCGTGTGCCGAGGCGGAGGAGGGGAGCGGCCATGGCGGCTCTCTAGCGCAGCGCTGCGTCGGACGCTAGAAGGGCCGCATGCGCGTGATGGGCATCGAGACGAGCTGCGACGAAACGGCGGTCGCCATCGTCGAAGCGCCGACGGAACCGCGGCCGGTCGGCCGCATCCTGGCCAACGTCGTCTACAGCCAGTTGACCGAGCATCGCCGCTTCGGCGGCGTGGTGCCGGAGATCGCCGCGCGCGCCCACCTCGAGCGGCTCGATGGCCTCGTCGCGGATGCGCTGTCGGAAGCGAAGCTCGGCTTCGCCGACCTCGACGGCATTGCCGCCACCGGCGGGCCCGGCCTGATCGGCGGCGTGATGGTGGGCGTCATGACGGCCAAGGCCATCGCCTTCGCGCACGACAAGCCTTTCCTCGCTGTCAACCACCTCGAAGGCCATGCGCTGTCGGTGCGGCTCACCGAGGACGTGTCCTTCCCCTATCTCCTGCTGCTGGTATCGGGCGGCCATTGCCAGCTTCTGACGGTCGACGGACCGGGCCGGTTCAGGCGTCTCGGCACGACCATCGACGACGCGGTCGGCGAATGTTTCGACAAGACCGCGAAGCTTCTGGGACTCGGCTTTCCCGGCGGCCCGGCGGTGGAGCGGGCGGCGTTGTCTGGCGATGCGACGCGTTTCTCGCTGCCGCGGCCGATGTGGCGCAAGCCCGGCTGCGATTTCTCGTTCTCCGGCCTCAAGACCGCAGTCCGCCAGGCGGCGGAGAAGCTTCCCGCCGACGATCGCCAGGCTGTCGCCGATCTCTGCGCCTCGTTCCAGCGCACGGTGGGCGACGTGCTGGTCGATCGCTGCGCCAATGCGCTTGCCCTTGCGCCGACACAGACCCTGGTCGTTGCCGGTGGTGTTGCGGCCAATGCCTATCTGCGCCGACGGCTCGAAACGCTGACCGTCCTGCATGGCGTTCGGCTCGTCGCGCCGCCGGTCAAGCTCTGCACGGACAATGGCGCGATGATCGCCTGGGCGGGTCTCGAGCGGCTGCGGCTCGGCATGATCGACCAACTCGACTTTCGCCCCCGGCCGCGCTGGCCGCTCGATGCCGGCGAGCAGGCCGCGGCATGAGCCAGGGGCCGGACGTCGCGACGCTGTTCGGCACGCCGGTGGTGTCGTTCCACCTGCCCGATGCCGAGACGCTCAACAAGGAGCTGCGCGCAGTGATCGCCGAGCGCCAGAGCAAGCATCCCGGCACGCAGCATTCCAACCTCGGTGGCTGGCAATCGAGCTGGGATATGGAGCGGTGGGGCGGTGCGCCGGCGATCAAGCTCTTGGCCTTTGGCCGCAACACCGCCAACCGCGTGACGACCGACCGCCAGGGCAAGCCGGTCGCGATTTCATGGCGTGCCAACATGTGGGCCAACGTCAATCGCAGCGGACATGCCAACGAGTTCCATTCGCACCCCGGCAGCTTCTGGTCGGGGGTCTATTACGTCGATGACGGCGGCATCGCCGACGATGCGTCACTCGGAGGCGAGCTGGAATTCATGGATCCGCGCGGGCCGGGCCCCGCGATGTATGCACCGCAGCTCGCCTACGGCGCTGCCGGCCTGTCGGTCGGCGCCAACGAGACTGTGCGGCCCAAAGCGGGGCGGCTCGTCATGTTCCCGTCGTGGCTGCTGCATCAGGTGCGGCCCTATAGGGGAAACGCCGAGCGCATCTCGATCGCCTTCAACCTGAGCCTTTGAAGGTCTTGGACGCCATCGGACATATCGGTGTGGTGGGCGGCGGTGCCTGGGGCACCGCCCTCGCCTGCCTGGCGCGCCGCGCCGGCCGCCAGGTGACGTTATGGTCGCGCGATCGATCCGTCTCCCAGTCGATCGCCGAGCAGCGGCTCAACCCCATTTATCTGCCGCGCATGCCACTCGAGGCGGGCATCGAGGCGGCGGCGGATCTGGAGAAACTTTCGGCATGCGATGTCGTTCTGCTCGCCTGCCCGGCGCAGGCCGTGCGCGGGCTTGCCGCCAAGCTTTCCGGCGATGCGCCCATCGTGATCTGCGCCAAGGGCATCGAGACCGCGACCGGCCTGCTGATGCCCGAGGTGCTGGCCGAGGTCCTGCCGACGCGGCCGATGGCGCTCCTGTCGGGGCCAAGCTTCGCCGAGGAGGCCGTGCGCGGCCTGCCGACGGCGATCAGCATCGCCACCGCCGATCCGGAACGCGGCCGCAACCTCGCCGCAGCGCTGGCTTCAGGCGTCTTTCGGCCTTACTGGACGAATGATGTGCCCGGTGTGGCCTTGGGCGGCGCGGTGAAGAATGTGCTCGCGATTGCCGCCGGCATCGTCGAAGGCCGCGGTCTCGGCGCCAATGCGACGGCCGCCTTGATCACGCGCGGTTTCGCCGAGATGGCGCGTCTCGGTCAGGCGCTGGGTGCCGAGCTCGAGACGCTTGCCGGGCTGAGCGGTCTAGGCGACCTGGTACTCACCTGCCACGGGCCGCTATCGCGCAACCGGTCGCTGGGCGTGGCGCTGGGCAAGGGCCAGTCGCTCGCCGAATTCATGGAAGGGCGGCGGCAGGTGGTCGAGGGCGAAGCGACGGCGCCGGCCGTCCTGGCGCGCGCCGGTCGACTCGGCATCGAGATGCCGATTTGCGCCGCGGTCGATGCTATTCTCCATCGCGGCGCCGATCTCGACGAGACGATCCGCGGCCTGCTGGCGCGGCCATTGCGCCGGGAAGGGGAGTGACATGGCTTACTGGCTCATCAAGTCCGAGCCCTCGGCTTATTCGTGGGACCAGCTCGTCAAGGAGAAGCGCACCTCCTGGACCGGCGTGCGCAACCCGCAGGCGAGCCTGAACCTCAAGGCGATGAAGGCGGGCGATCGCTGCTTCTTCTACCACTCGGGCGAGGGCAAGGAGATCGTCGGCATCGCCGAGGTGGTGAAGGCAGCCTATCCCGATCCGACCGACAAGGCCGGCAAGGCCGTGACGGTCGATGTCGCAGCTGTCGGACCGGTGAAGCAGCCGGTCACGCTCGCCGCCATCAAGGCCGATCCTGCCTTCGCGGACTTCAAGCTCGTGCGCCAGTCGCGCCTGTCGGTCGTGCCGGTGAGCGCCGACCACTGGAAGCAGCTTATGAAGATGTCGGGTACCAAGTGACCGGCCAATTGTAGAATCTCACTACCGCGCGACCCAGGCCGCATAGTCCCGCGCGACGTCCTCGACCGCGGTCTCGTAGATCCGCTTGCCGTGCTCGGGCGTCGCGAGATTGGGGTCGGAGCCGATGCGGCCATCGGGAAAGGCCCGGCGATAGTCCTCGGCATCGGCAAAGGAGCCGTGAGGGGCGATGCGCGGCTCCATCGTCTTCTGCTGCATGGTTTCCGGATAGCCGTACCAGGTGACGGCTACCTCCGAGGGCGTCGCGTGACTGCCTTCGGCGCTGCCGTAAAGCTCGCGGCTGAGGCTCTTGACGCCGCCGCTTTCCCACCAGTTGCGCAGAGCACACTTGATCGAAGGCTGATTGCTCAGCTTCTCCATCGAGCGCTCGGCATAGATCTCGGAGAAGGCGGCCGTCACCGTCGCGATGTTGCCGCCGTGGCCATTGACGAAATAGAAGCGCGTGAAGCCATGCCGCGCCAGCGAGACCACGGTGTCGCGCACGACGGCGATCAGGGTCGTGGGTCGAAGCGTGACCGATCCCGGAAAGGCGAGATGATGCTGCGCCATGCCTACGGCGATCGTCGGCGCCACCAGCGCGCCGGCCTTCTCGCCGGCGCCGCGCGCGATCATTTCTGCTGTCAGCGCATCGGTGCCGATCAGGCCGGTCGGGCCGTGCTGCTCGGTCGAGCCGATGGGGATGATGATGCCGGTCTTGGTCTTGAGATAGTCCTCGACGAACTGCCACGTCTTGAGCTGAAGCTGCACGGAACGAACTCCTATGGGATTTACCCATAAAGATGCGTCGCTTCGTTTTGCTTGTCATCCTGAGCGGAGCGAAGGATCTCGCGTCCGCCTAACGGCGTCCTGTGGAACTGGCGTGAGGTCCTTCGCTTCGCTCAGGACGACATTTGACCAAGTGAAAATGCTTCGGGTTCGGTGATCGGCGCCTCGCAGGAGAGATTGCGGCAGATGTAGAGTGCGGGCTTGCCGCCGACCAGGCCCTTGCCGGCGGCGGGATGGTCCGCCGGCAGCGGCGTGTCGGGCGCAAGGCGCCGCACGATCTTGTCGGGCAGGCTCCTGGCATAGACGGCGCGGCGCAGGGATTCGGTCTCGGCGCGCGCGGGATCGCCCACGATCACGAGCTCGACCGCGCTTTGCAGCGTCTCGTAGCCGTTGAGCAGCGTCATCAGCGGGAAGAAGTTGCCTTCGAGCTCGCCCGCGAAAGCGGCGACTTGGCTCTGCGCCTTGTCGTGCCAGACCGCATCGCCGGTCAGGATCCAGAGGCGGGCGAAGACGCCGACCAGCGTCCCGTTGCCCGAAGGGACCGCATTGTCGTGGCAGTGCTTGGTGCGCACGATCAGGTCGGCGGCATCGTCGGCGGTGATGAAATAGCCGCCGGCTTGCGGATCGGCGAAGTGCGTATCGAGCACGGCGACGAGCGCGAGTGCTTCCTCCAGATAGCGAGTCTCGCCGGTCGACTCGAAGAGCGCGATGCCGGCGCGCGCCATGTTGGCATAGTCGTCGAGGGTGCCCCGGTGCAACCGCTTGCCAGCGCGATGGGAGTGGAACAGCCGGCCGTCGGCATCGCGCATGGTGTCCATGACGAACCGCCAGGCACGCACCGCCGCGGCGAGCCAATCGTCGCGCTGGAACACCGCCGAGGCGTTGGCGAGGGCGGCGATCATCAGCCCGTTCCAGTCGGCGAGCACCTTGTCATCCCAGCCGGGCCAGACGCGCTTGTCGCGCACCGCCTTGAGCCTGGCGCGGAGGAGCGCCAACCGCTGCTCATCGGCCTCGTCCAGCAGCGCCGGCGACCGGTTGCGATGCAGGATGTTGTGGCGCTCCCAGTTCCCCTCCGGCGTAACGTCGTAAACGTGGCGGAAGAACGCGCCGTCCTCTGCACCGAGTATCGAATCGATCTCGGCGGAGTCCCAGACGTAGAACTTGCCCTCGACACCTTCCGAGTCGGCATCGTAGGTGGCGGCGAAGCCGCCGCCGCCGGCGATCATCTCGTGCAGGACCCAGTCGCAGGTCTCGGCGATGCGCGCGGCGTAGAGCCGGCTTTTCGTCTCCTGCCACACCAGCGTCAGGAGATCGATGAGCTGCGCGTTGTCGTACAGCATCTTCTCGAAGTGCGGGATCAGCCAGTGGGCGTCGGTCGCGTAGCGCGCGAAGCCGCCGCCCAGATGATCGTAGATGCCGCCCTGGCACATCCGGTCGAGCGTGACAGTGACGGCGTCGCGGAGCTTGGTGTTGCTGCGCCCGCGAAGCCAGCCGCGCCAGACATTCTCGAACACGTAGGGAGAGGGGAATTTGGGCGCCTGGCCGAAGCCGCCCCACACGGAATCGCAGGCATCGGCGAGGCGCGCGGCAATCTGGTCGAGCAGGCTGAACGGGATCAACGGCCCGTCACCCTTGGGCACGACGGCCTTGTTGGCGGCGCCTGCCTGCAGTGCCTTCAGGAGGCCGCTGCGGTTCGTCTCGATATCCTGCGGCTTCTCGCGCCACGCCTGCGCCACCGCCTTCAGCACGTCGACGAAGCTCGGCCGACCGAAGCGCGCGGGATGGGGGAAGTAGGTGCCGCCCCAGAAGGGCTCGCCTGCCGACGTGCAGAACATGGTGAGCGGCCAGCCGCCGTGCTCGCCTAGGAGATGCAGCGCCTGCATGCAGATCGCATCGACGTCGGGCCGTTCTTCGCGGTCGACCTTGATGTTGACGAACAGCTCGTTCATCACCGCGGCCACTTCGGGCGATTCGAAGCTCTCGTGCGCCATCACATGGCACCAATGACAGGCAGCGTAGCCGACTGAGAGCAGGATCGGCCTGTTCGTGCGCTTGGCTTCCGCCAGCGCTTCCTCGCCCCACGGCCACCAATGCACCGGATTGTGCGCGTGCTGCAGGAGATAGGGGCTGGTCTCCGCGCCGAGCCGATTGCGTCCCTCGCTCATGCCGGACCCTCTCCGAGATTGCCTTCGCTGTTGACCAGCAGCACGCGCGCGTCCTGGCCGAGGCCGAGCGCGCGCTTGGCATCCGGATCGTCGCAGAGACGGAGCAAGCCCGCGAGGCCGGCGCATCCGGACGGGCCCGAGGCAATCGCTGGATCGCTGCCCAGCGGATGGGCGAACAGGCGACGGGCCGGCATCACTTCGTCCTCCTCGATGGTCATGAACCAGTCCGCCCCGAAACCGATCACCGGCCAGGTGATCGGCGAGATCTCGCGACAGGCCAGACCGCCCATCGCCGTATCGGCGTTGCCGCTCGCCAACGCCGGCTTGCCGGCGAGATTGCTCTGGAACCAGCAGTCGGCGCTCCTCGGTTCAACGACCGCGAACAGCGGGCGTTGCGGCAGCTTTGCCCAGAGATAGCCGATCAAGGCCGCAGCCAGCCCGCCGACGCCGGCCTGCACGAGGACATGCGTCGGCGCCTGCGGCCATTGCCGCACGATCTCGTCGGCCAGGACGGTGTAGCCGCGCATGACGTCGCGCGGCACGGTTTCGTACCCGGGCCAGGAGGTGTCGGAGATGATCGTCCAGCCCTTCTGCTCCGCCTGCCGCCGGCATTCGGCAACGGCGCGGTCATAGTCGCCATCGATGCGGATCACGTCCGCGCCGCGCGCGCGGATGGCCTGCTCCTTCTCCGCGCTCGTGAAGCGGGGCAGGAAGATCACGCAGCGTGCACCGACCAGTCGCGCGCCCATGGCGACCGAGCGGCCGTGATTGCCCGAGCTCGCCGTCGTGAACACGATGTTGCCCGGCTCGAGATCCTTGTGTCTGGCCACGAATTGGTGGACGGCGAACACGCCGCCCAATGCCTTGAAGGCGCCGAACCCGAAGCGCCGGCTCTCGTCCTTCACCCGGACCTCGCCCAGTCCGTGCCGCTTGGCGAGCGAAGGCAGCGCCAGCAGAGGTGTCGGCTCCTTGTCGGGCACGCCGAGGCTGCCGATATCGGGCAGGTTGGCAGGATCGATGACCGCACGCTGCGCGGCATCGTAGCGCCGATTGCGGTCGACGCGGGGATTAGGGGCAAGCCAGTCGGGAACCATGCCCGGTCATACCATGGCCGCTGCCGCCGATATCCCCTAAGGTGGGCGCCAGGAACGATCGATGAAAGTGCCGTCATGAAAGTGAATGTCGAAGTGACCTGCACGCCCGAGGAGGCGCGCGCCTTCTTCGGCCTGCCCGACCTCAAGCCGATGCAGGAGCGGGTGATGGGCGAGATCGAGGAGCGGTTGCGGTCCAGTCTCAACGCCATGAATCCCGAGGCGATCTTCAAGACCTGGCTGCCGGCCTCCATGCAGGGCGTCGAGCAGATGCAGCAGATCCAGCAGGCCTTCTGGTCGCAGCTCGCCAATATCGCCGCCGGCAAGAAGGAATGATGCAGGCATGAGCATGCGTGAGAAGCCGAGTGACCCTGCGCCCTATTACGAAGCCCATGTCTTTTGCTGCACCAACCGGCGGCCGGCTGGCCATCCGCGCGGCTGCTGCGCCGACAAGGGTTCCGAGGAGCTGCGCGACTACATGAAGGGCCGGGCCAAGGAGCTGGGGCTCAAGAAGGTGCGCGTCAACATCGCCGGTTGCCTCGATCGTTGCGAGCTCGGGCCGACCGTGGTGATCTATCCCGAAGGCGTCTGGTACTCGGTCGCGACCAAGGAAGACGTCGACGAGGTCCTCCAAACCCATCTGATGCAGGGCCGCCGCGTCGAGCGGCTGATGCTGCGCACGACGGACAAGCTGCCGAAGGATCGGGTGAAGGTCTGAGCGCCTCCTACTCCACTAGCTCCGCCAGCCGCTTGATGATGCGGGCCGGTTGGGCGGCTGCATGGGCCGGAATGCCGGCATTGAACGGGTCGTACCAGATGCCGCAGAGGCCGAGCTTCTGCGGGGCCACGACCTCCCACTCGTAGTTGTCGCCTACCATCCAGGCGTCGCTCGCCGCCACGCCGAGGCTTTCGAGAGCGTGGCGATAGACCGCCGGCTCGGGCTTGCCCTGGCCGAACTCGCCTTCGATCTGGATATGGTCGAAGCGATGGCCGAGCTCGAAACGCTGGATCTTCTCGCGCTGCATCGCGCTCGCACCGTTGGTGACGAGGGCGAGCTTCACGCCGGCCTCGCGCAGCGCGTCGACCGTCGTATGGGCATCGGGATAGAGACGGTATTCCTTGCGCCGCATCTCGGTGAAGGCATCGGCGATGCGGTCCGCCAGCGCATCGTCCACACGGCCGAGGCGCGCGAGCCCGCGTCGCACCGAAAGCCGGCGCGCGCCGGGAATGTCGAGCCGCCATTTGGCCGCCGCGGCGGCCTCCGACCAGAAGGCGCGCGCTTCCTCCATGATCGCCAGCCGCACACGCTCGATCGCGGCATCGTCATGGGCGTCGAGATGCGCCGAGAAGATGTGCAGCAGCCGTCTCCAGGCTTCCTCGGGCTGGGCATAGGCCCGGATCAGCGTATCGTCGAGATCGAACAGGATGGCGCGCGGCAGGACCGACATCTTGGTCAGTTCATCATCGCCTGGCTGAAGGCACTGGGTGCCGGGCTGATGACGACGTTGCGGCCGCCCTGGATCTCGATCACGGCCAGCGCGCGCTGCGAGCGGCCGTCCGGCAGGAACCGGATGGGACCGTCGACACCGGTCCAACCGTTGGGATTGGTGATGGCGTCCGCGGAGAAGCTGCCGCCGCGCGCGAGTTGCGCGGCGAGCGCCACTGCATCGTAGGCGAGCGTTGCCAGCCGTTCCGGCGGGCGGGCGTAGGTCGCGAGATAGCGGCGCTCGAAGTCGGCGCGCTTGGCCGGGTCCGGCGCGGCGTACCAGGCGCCGCGCAGGGCGCTGTCCGCGCCGATACCGGGCGCGTCCCAGACGCCCGTGCCGATCAACTGGACCTTGCTGGTGTCGATTTCGGCCGCGCTGAGCGACGCCAGGGCGGCGGAGAGCTGCGGCGGCGCGACCGGCATCAGGATCGCGACCTTGTCGCTGCCCGCGATCTCCGTTGCCAGCCGCTTGGCGGCGGCGGTGAGGTCGAGGGACCGCGGATCGAATTGCTCGACGCCGACGACGGTTGCGCCGCGGGCCGCCGCTTCGTCCTGCAGCGTGCCCGACATCTGGCTGCCGTAGGTCGATTGGGGGGCGAAGACGGCGAAGCGCTTGATGCCCTGCGAGATCGCGTAGTCGACGACGCGTCGCACCTGCGGCGGCGCGGCGATCCCCATGATCCATACGCCCGGTTGCGCGGCCTTCTCGTCGTTGGAAAAGGAGATCACGTTGGCGCCGCCCTGCCTCACCAGGGGCGCGAGTGCGCTGGCCGAACTGCCGAAGAGCGGCCCCAGCACCAGCGCGCATCCATCCGTGCGGGCGCGGTTGTAGGCGGCGACGGCCGAATCAGGGCTTGCGCCGCTGTCGTAGGCCGCCAACGCGAGCTCCTTGCCGCCCGAATCGAACAGCGACATCTCGGCCGCCTGCTGCATGGACTTGCCCAAGGCCGCCGCACGGCCCGAGAGCGGCAGGAGGAGAGCGATGCGCGTCTTGCCCGAGGGCGTCGTCGGCGAGCCGACCTGCGGGCCGGCGGGCTTCGGCGGCGGCGCCGTGCTAGTGTGGGAAGGACCGGAGCATGCAGCCAGCAGGAGGGCGGCGGTGGCGAGCGCGAAGAGGGACGAACGCATCGGCGCGATACTCCGGCGGTGAATGCATATGGAAGGATACGACCAGCCACAAGCTAGCGACGGGCGGGGCCCGCGTAAACCATCGCCCGCGCCAGGGCTCCACATCGTGTCCACGCCGATCGGCAATCTGCGCGACATCACGCTTCGTGCGCTCGACATTCTGCAGGCGGTGGACCTGGTCGCCTGCGAAGATACCCGCGTCTTCGCCAAGCTCGGGCGCCATTATGGCATCATCGCGCCGACCGTCGCCTACAGCGACGCTACGCAGGAGGTTGCCGAGCCGCGCGTCCTGCGCGCCCTGGACGACGGCAAGCGCGTGGCGCTGGTGTCGGATGCGGGCACGCCACTCGTCTCCGATCCCGGCTATCGCCTCG
>DATEID010000054.1:0-7205 GCA_035279245.1 Reyranella sp. | reverse complement strand
TTCTGGCGATCGTCGGCCTGACCTTGGCCGGCGGCTTGCTGCTTCTATGGGTGGCGTGGCGCATGTACCGCGAGTTGCGCATGAAGAGCCGACATGCCGCCGGCGAATTGCCCGCGAACGGAGCGCACGCAGCACCCAAATCGGCGGGCCAGGCGATGCTGCAGATCATCCTGGCCGACATATCCATGTCGCTCGACAATGTCCTCGCAGTCGCGGGCGCGGCACGCGATCACAAGGCGGTGCTATGGATTGGCCTCGCCCTCTCGATTCTGCTGATGGCGGTCGCGTCCAGCTTCATCGCCCGCGTTCTCGACCGCTATCATTGGGTGGCGTGGATCGGCTTCGCCATTATCGTCTATGTTGCGCTCGACATGATCTGGGCCGGCACCCACGAGGTCGTTGCCGCGACAGGAGGGGCGTGACAGTCGCCCACGGAGGAGTCTTGGTTGAAGACCGGGCCGGCGAACTATGGCGGTATCAGGCACGCGCGCCTTACGCCACCTTGCCGTGGGCGAGCCGCGGCCGTCTCGTTGCCGAACCCGAGTCGCCGACGCGCAGCCCTTTCCAGCGCGATCGCGACCGTATCATCCATTCCACGGCCTTTCGGCGGCTGAAGCACAAGACCCAGGTGTTCGTCTATCACGAAGGCGATCACTACCGTACGCGCCTCACCCATTCGCTCGAGGTGGCGCAGATCGCCCGCACGATCTGCCGCACCCTGCGTCTCGACGAGGATCTCGGCGAAGCGGTGGCGCTCGCCCACGATCTCGGCCACACACCGTTCGGCCATGCCGGCGAGGAGGCGCTGCACGCGGCGATGAAGCCGTTCGGCGGCTTCGATCACAACGCCCAAACGCTGCGCATCCTGACGAAGCTCGAGGAACGCTATGCCGACTTCAACGGACTCAACCTCACCTGGGAAACGCTCGAAGGAGCGGTGAAGCACAACGGACCGCTCCTGAAGGAGGGTCGGACGCTGGAGGATCTGCCGGCCGCCATCGTCGAATATTGCCGCGATCACGATCTCGAGCTCGGCGGGCATGCAGGGCCGGAAGCCCAGGTGGCGGCGCTGTCCGACGACATCGCCTACAACAATCACGACATCGATGACGGCCTGCGCGCCGGTCTGTTCGAGATCGCCGATCTCAAGGATCTGCCGCTCGTGGGCGACATGTTCGCGCTGGTCGAGAAGACCTATCCCGGGCTCGGCGCCTCGCGGCTGATCCACGAGGCGATACGGCGCATGATCAACGCCATGGTCGAGGATGTGCTGACCGAGACGCGGCGCCGGCTGGCCGACGCAAGTCCCAGGTCCGTCGCCGACATCCGCTCGCTCGGCCGGCCCGTGGCAGCCTTTTCCGAAGCGATGGCCGCCAATGACCGCGTCATCAAGGCTTTCCTCTACAAGCGCATGTACGAGCATTGGCATCTGAACCGCTCGCACTCCAAGGCGCGGCGGGTGGTCATGGACCTGTTCGGGCTGCTGTTCGCCGAGCCCAACTGCCTGCCGCCGCCCTGGCGCGAGCGCGCCGAGGCCGCCGAGCGGCCGGCCCGCGCGCGGATCGTCGCCGACTACATCGCCGGCATGACCGACCGCTACGCGCTCGACGAGCACAAGCGGCTGTTCGATCTCTACCAGTAGCTTTTCGCCCGGGTGACAAATCGCCTGGATTGGGCAATACCGCGCCCATGAATCCCTACCGTCATTTCATTGGCGAGATCGAGGCGGCGCTCCGGGCCATGCAGGCGGCAGGCGAGCTGCCGCAAGCCCTCGATTTCTGGGCCATCACGGCCGAGCCGCCGCGCGATCCGGCACATGGCGATATCGCCACCAACGCGGCCATGGTCCTGTCCAAGGCGGCGCGCAGGAAGCCGCGCGACATCGCCGACGCGTTGCTGTCCCGATTGAAAGCCAATCCCGACGTCGTCGAGGGAGCGGTCGCGGGACCTGGCTTCATCAATCTGCGGCTGCGGGATTCCTTCTGGCGCGAGCGTTTGCGCGACTGCCTCGAAGCGGGCCTGGCCTACGGCGATTCGCGGATGGGCAACGGCCATCGGATCAATGTCGAGTACGTGTCGGCCAATCCGACCGGTCCGTTACATGTCGCCCATGCCCGCGGCGCGGTCGTGGGCGATGCGCTCGCCAACCTGCTCCTGAAGGCAGGCTACGACGTTACCAAGGAATACTACATCAACGACGCCGGCGCTCAGGTCGACACTCTCGGCCGCTCGACTTACCTCCGCTACAAGGAGGCGCTGGGCGAAAACGTCGGAGCGATCCCGGAAGGACTCTACCCCGGCGAATATCTGAAGGAGGTGGGCGCCGCGATCGCCCGGCGCGACGGCGCCCGCTGGATCGACAGGCCGGAGGCCGACTGGCTGCCGGAAATGCGCAGCTTCGCGATCGACAGCCTGATGGCCGACATCAAGGGCGATCTCGAGACGCTCGGCGTCCGGATCGACGTCTATTCGTCGGAACGCGCGCTGGTGCAGAGCGGCGCCGTCGATCGCGCATTCGACGAGCTGACGCGACAGGGGCTGATCTACCAGGGCCGGCTCGAGCCGCCCAAGGGCCAGAAGCCGGACGACTGGGAGGATCGCGAGCAGACCCTGTTTCGTGCCACGAAGTTCGGCGACGAGGTCGACCGCCCGCTCAAGAAGTCGGATGGCACCTGGACCTATTTCGCCAACGACATCGCCTATCATCACGACAAGTTCCGCCGCGGCTTCGCCGACATGATCGATATCTGGGGCGCCGATCATGGTGGCTACGTGAAGCGCATGAAGGCCGCCGTCCGCGCCATTACCGATGGTCAGGGCGAACTCGACGTGAAGCTGTGCCAGCTCGTGCGGGTGATGCGGGACGGCGAGCTGGTGCGCATGTCCAAGCGGGCCGGGACGTTCATCACCCTGCGCGACCTTCTGGACGAGGTCGGCCCGGATGTTGTGCGGTTCACCATGCTGACCCGCAAGAACGATGCGCCGTTCGACTTCGATCTCGCCAAGGCCACCGAACAGTCGCGCGACAACCCCGTCTGGTATGTCCAATACGGTCATGCCCGCACCCGGTCGGTCATGCGGCAGGCAAGTGCCGCCGGCATCGCGGTGGAGGGACTGGAGAGCGCGTCGCTCGACCGGCTGGGCGACGCCGGCGAGCTTGCGCTCGTTCGACTGATCGCCCAGTGGCCACGCCAGGTCGAGGCTGCGGCTGCCGCTCATGAGCCCCATCGCATCGCGTTTTATCTCTATGATCTTGCAGCGGCGTTCCATGCGCATTGGAACCGGGGCCGTGACGAGCCGTCGCTGCGTTTCGTGGTCGAGGGCGATGCCGAGCTGAGCCGCGCCCGTCTCGCCTTGGTACAGGCCATCGGATTTGTGATAGGATCAGGTCTAAAGGTCTTCGGCGTCACTCCCGTCGAGGAAATGAGATAAGCAATGCACATTCGCCGGCCCCCCTCCGGCGACGGACCTCGGATCTACCGACCGAACGAGTCGGTTGCGGTACGGCTGGATCCGCCGACCCGCCCCGTCGCCAATGAACCCGAGTCGATTCCCCCGCCGCCGCGGGACTCGCTCCTTGCCCGCGTCAACCGCCGACGCAGCCAGATCCTGACGCTGATGGTCTCGACCGCGGCCATCGCGAGCTTCGGCTCGGTCGTCTGGTGGGCGCACAACCAGGATGTGCGCGCCGGCGGCAAGGGCCTCGAGCCGCTGGTCATCCAGCCGCCCGACACGCCGGCCAGGACCAAGCCGGAGAATGCCGGAGGCTACGTCCCGCCGGACCAGGACAAGGAAGTCTACAATCGCATCGAACCGGGCACGGTGCCGGTCCAGCCCGAGAAACTCCTGCCGGCGCCGACCGTTCCGCATCTGCCGGCCAACGGGCAGCCCGTTCCGCTATCGACCAAGCCGGTCGACGGCGATACCGGCGGCACGGCCCCGAGCCAGACCGCGTCCGGCACGACTGGCGCCGCGCCATCAGCGGGACCGACGCCGCCTCCCGCAACCGCACCGACGCCGACCAACCAACCGACCGTCACGCAGGCCCCATCGACGACTCCCACGGAAACCGGACCGACCATCGCCAGCCTGATCGAGAATCTGTCGGGCCCCAGCGGCGGTTGGCGTATCCAGATCGCGTCGGTGAAGACGGAGGACATCGCCAAGTCGACCTGGGCCCGGCTGCAGGCCGCTCACGGCGATGTGCTGGCCAACCTGCGGATGCAGCCCATGCGCGTCGATCTCGGCGACAAGGGCGTCTGGTATCGCGTGCAGGCGGGTCCGCTCGACGAGAAGCAGGCCCAGCATGTCTGCGGCGCGCTGCGCAGCCGTCGAGCCGATTGCGTCGTCGTTCCGCCGGCCCGTTAGACTAGAATTGACGATCCTCCCCTTCGCGTAGTCGCGAAGGGGAGGATCGCGCGTAGCGGGCGGAGGGGTCATGGGAAGCAGTGACTCTGCCGCTCATGACCCCTCCGTCGGCGTAGTACGCCGACATCTCGCCGCGCTTTGCGCGCGGGGAGGAAAGAGGAGAGAGCAAGAGCTTGATCTTATGAGAGCGGTCATTTTCGGCTGCAGCGGTCCCGATCTCTCCGCGGAGGAGCGTTCTTTCTTTCGTGACGTCGATCCACTGGGCTTCATCCTGTTCGCCCGCAACATCGACACGCCGGAGCAGGCGCGCCGACTAGTCGATGAATTGCGCATGTCGGTCGGCCGCGCCGAGGCGCCCGTGCTGATCGACCAGGAGGGCGGCCGGGTCGTCCGTCTCAAGCCGCCGCACTGGCGCAAGGCGCCGCCGGCGCGTCTGCTGGGCGAGCTCTACGAACGCGACCCGGAGCGCGGGCTGGAAGCGGCGCGTCTCAATTCGCGCCTGCTCGCGGCGGACGTCGCCTCGATCGGCTGCGATGTCGATTGCCTGCCGGTGCTCGATGTCGCCTTTCCCGAGACCCATGCAGTGATCGGCGATCGCGCCTATGCGTCTGCCCCGGGGGCCGTCGCTGCACTCGGTCGGGCCGCCGCCGAGGGGCTGCTCGGGCAAGGCATCATGCCGGTCATCAAGCATATTCCGGGGCATGGGCGAGGGACGATCGACTCGCATCATGCGTTGCCGACGGTCGGCACATCCCTCGACGTGCTGGAACGCTCCGATTTCCTGCCGTTTGCGCTCCTGGCGGACCTGCCGTGGGCGATGACGGCCCATGTGCTCTATACTGCCATCGATCCCGACGCGGCGCTCACCGTATCGGCGCGAGGCGTGCAGAAAGTTGTCCGGAACCAAATCGGCTTCGACGGTCTTCTGCTGTCGGACGACCTGTCGATGCAGGCATTGGGCGGTTCACTTGGCGAGCGGGGGGCGCGAGCCATTGAGGCCGGTTGCGATATCGCGCTGCACTGCAATGGCCGGATGGACGAGATGCGCGAGATCGCGGCCAGAGTAGGGGCCATGACGCCCATCGCGGTGCGCCGATTCCAGGAAAGCCGACGCTATCTCGCGCGTCACCGCGCGCCACTGGATGCGGCAGGCCTTACTGAAGCCCGCAAAATGCTCGCATCGCACCTGCCTGAATGGGGATAAGGGCAAACCAAATCCAGTGGCGGGCGATGCGGCGGCTGGATAAACCGGGGCTGCATGAATGACCCTGCCAGCCCTCCCGCCGCGGACGGTTTTGCCGCCGCAGGGCCCGACGTCATCGCGCCGGGCGAAGGCGAGCTGATCGTCAATCTCGAGGGCTTCGAAGGCCCGCTCGATCTGTTGCTGACGCTGGCGCGCGACCAGAAAGTCGACCTGCTCCGCATTTCGATGGTGGCGCTGGTCGATCAGTACCTCGCCCATGTCGCCCAGGCGCGCCGACTGCGACTGGAGCTGGCCGCCGACTATCTGGTGATGGCCGCCTGGCTCGCCTACCTCAAGTCACGTCTGCTGCTGCCCGAGCCGCCGGCCGATGAGCAGCCGTCCGGCCAGGAAATGGCCGATGCCTTGCAATGGCAGTTGCGGCGGCTGGAGGCGATGCAGGAAGCGGGCGTGCGCCTGATGGCGCGGCCCCAGCTCGGCAAGGACGTCTTTCCGCGCGGCCAGCCCGAGGGCGTGGTGGTCGTGCGGCGCGCCGTCTGGGACGTGAAGCTCTACGATCTGCTCTCGGCCTACGGCACACAGGTGCGACCGAAGGACGCCGATACATACAAGATCGAGCCGATGCAGTTCTTCTCGGTGGAGGACGCGGCGGAGCGTTTGGCGCGGATGCTGGGCATTGCCATCGACTGGCAGACGCTCGAAGCCTTCCTTCCGGCGGGCCTCACCGATCCGACGCGACGGCGATCGGCCATCGCCTCGACCTTCGTCGCCGGCCTGCAGCTCGCCAAGGACGGCCAGATCGAGCTTCGCCAGACCGAGCGATTCGGCCCCATTCAACTGCGCAAACGTAGCGACCGCGGTGACGGAAATGTCTGAGAGCGAAATCCCGAACCCGACCGACACAGTCGACAATGCCGAGACCAACGTGACCGACGTCATTTCGCCCGATCATGTGCAGCATCTTCGCCTGCTGGAGGCGTTGATCTTCGCCGGAACGCAGGCGCTGGACGAGAAGGAGCTGGCCGAACGTCTGCCCGAGGACGCCGACGTCCCGCGCCTCCTCGCGGATCTGGGCGATCTCTATGCCTCGCGCGGCGTCAATCTCGTGAAGGTGGCGGGGGGCTATGCTTTTCGCACCGCCCCTGATCTGTCCGAGAAGCTGAAGATCGAAAGGCCTGTCACGCGCAAACTGTCGCGGGCCTCGATCGAGACCCTAGCGATCATCGCCTATCATCAGCCCGTCACCCGGACTGAGATCGAGCAGGTGCGCGGCGTGGGGCTGAGCAAAGGCACGCTCGACCTCCTGTTCGAGCAGAACTGGATCAAGCCGATGGGACGCCGTCGCGCGCCCGGCAAGCCCGTCACGTGGGGCACGACCGACTTTTTCCTCGAGCATTTCGGGCTGCCGAGCCTCGATGACCTGCCCGGCCACGAAGAAATGAAAGCCGCCGGCCTCTTGGACCCTCGCTCTCAACCCCCCATATTCAGACCAGAGGAGCCCGATCTGCCGCTGGACCCGACCGAAGAGGAGGCCGACGAACCGTTGGCGACGGAACACCAGGGAAGCTGAGAGGCCGCCGACAGGGGCCGTCAGGGACCTTGGGCCGCAATACGGCCTTATTAGACCAGTTGCCGG
>DATEID010000053.1:0-3679 GCA_035279245.1 Reyranella sp. | reverse complement strand
CGAAGAACTTCTCCACCTGGCTGCGCTTCAGGCTGCGCCGCAGCACCACATCGCCCGCCGCGGTGCGGCCGTGCACCTCGAACACGTTCTTCGCAATGTCGAGTCCAATCATGATAGCCTTGTCCATGGACGGTCCCCTTTGCTCTGGTTGATGTTCAACCACAACCAGTGTGGCACATCGATGCCGGGTGGGGGCCGTCCACACCATCATCCCGAGCGCAGCGAGGGATCTTTTGATCGGCGCGGCTAAAGATCCCTCGCTCGCTCGGGATGACACGGCAGGGGGCTGGGTGCCTGGTCTTGTTTCTTGTTGGTGGCGCGCTCCCCCTTGAGCGCGCTCATCGGAGCGCGCAACTCCAGTTGCGCCTGCCCTGAGGTCTGCCGAAGGGCTCATACGGTGTTGTTATACTGAGCGAAGCGCCTTCCCTTCGGCTTCGCTCAGGGCAGGCGCTTCGCTCGAGACGACAGAAAATCTCGGATGCTATGCCTGCTCTTCCCTGTCCCACGGATGCTCGTAACGCGGCGAACGCAGGCGAGCGAGGGCTGCCCTGAGCTGCTCGCCCACCTCGTCTCGCACGGCCGGCGCCAGGAAGCGGCCGATGACGACGCGATTGCCACGCGATGTCACGACCAGCCGCTCGCCCTGCTCGATCTTCAGCCAATAGGCATCGAGGCGATGTTCCTCGCGCTCGCCGTCCGGCCCCTGGCGGTCGACGATCAGCTCGCGGTCGGTCAGAACCAGGGTCTCGCTGCGTCGCGCGTCGAGGTAGTTGCGCTGGAACAGCCACCAGAGGAGGGCGACGTCGAGGCCCATGAAGCCCATCACCGGCCATGCTCCCAGCAGATAAAGGGGCAAGCCGATCATGAGATTCGCCAGGACGACCACCCGGATCAGCCATTTGAAGCCTTCGGGCGGAAGGCTGCGGTACGGCCTGAGCGATGTGGAGAAATGGATTGCCGGAGAGGAGTCGGCCATAGCGTCACCCTAATGCCTCGGCTAGCGTCCCGCCATGGCCTTGATGACCCTCGCGGAAGTGCAGCTTTTCTTCACCCGTTTGCGCCAATCCATGCCGGAGCCGGAAACCGAGCTCGAATACGACAACGTCTACCAGTTGCTGGTCGCTGTCGTCCTGTCGGCCCAGGCGACCGATGCCGGTGTCAACCGCGCCACCCAGCCGCTGTTCGAGAAGATCAAGACGCCGGCCGAGATGGTGGCGCTCGGCGAGAGGAAGCTGATCGGCTACATCAAGACCATCGGGCTTTATCGTAACAAGGCAAAGAACGTCATCGCGCTCAGCCGGTTGCTCGTCGAAAAATTCGCCGGCGAGGTCCCGCGCAGTCATGAGGCCCTGCAGGAGCTGCCGGGCGTCGGCCGCAAGACCGCGAATGTGGTGATGAACGTGGCTTTCGGCGAGCCGACCATCGCCGTCGACACCCACATCTTCCGCGTCGGCAACCGCACCGGCCTCGCCCCGGGCAGGAACCCTCTCGAGGTGGAGCTCAGGCTCCTGAAGCGCGTCCCGCCGGAATTCCGCCTCCATGCCCACCACTGGCTGATCCTGCACGGCCGTTACACCTGCAAGGCGCGCAAACCAGAGTGCCCACGCTGCGTCGTGAACGACCTGTGCAAGTTCAGAGCGAAGACCACGAGTTTATAGATCGTGAAGCGGCCACACACGTCATAAGCCCGTGTCATCCCGAGCAAAGCGAGGGATCTTCGCAGCGCCGATCAAAGATCCCTCGCTGCGCTCGGGATAACACGGATTTCCATTGTCGTCGCGGCTAGACCGCTTCGGCCAGGACCTTGGCCATCTCGTTGTCGACCACGACCGACGTCTCGAAGTAACGGACCTCGGGCGGAGCGCCGTAGCGCTCGGCGATGTAGGCCTGCCATTGCGGGGTATAGACGGCCTCGGCGTCGGCCTTGCTCTTCCAGAGATAGACGCCGCCGCCGATCCGCTTCTCGGCGTCGTACAGATAGTATTTGCGCACCAGCCCTTTCATGCCGCGATACTTCGCGGCCGAGCCCTTGAACAGATCGGCCGCCTTCTTCGCATCGACGTCGGCCGGCAGCCTGAAGTTCACGATGGCGGTGATCATGGCGTCCTCCGTCACTCTTCGGCGATCGCTTCGGCGCGCGCCTCGCGCACCGGCCAGAGCAGGATGAAGCCTAGCACCAGGAACACCAGCACGCATGCCACGCCCAGCCGGTTGGATTGCGTCGCCGCCGTCACGACACCGATGGCGAACGGCGCCATCCACGCGGTGGCGCGGCCCGAGAGGGCGAACAAGCCGTAGAATTCGCCGCTCATGCCGGCCGGCGCCAGCCGGCCGACCAGCGTGCGGCTGGCGGCCTGCATCGGCCCCATGCAGAAGCCCAGAAGCAGGGCGCAGGCCATGAAGGCCTTCTCCTGCGCCGAGCCGAACAGAGCGCGGTCGTGCGCGATCGGGGCAGCCGGCAGGACGTAGAAGATGCGGTCGGCCGTGATGCCGACGATGCCGATCGTGGCCACGATCACCCCGAAGGTTGCAAGCTGCACCGTGCGCTTGCTGCCCAGGCGATCGTCGAGCCGGCCGCCCAGGAAGGCACCGGGGATCGCGAACACCGTCAGGATGATGCCGAAGATGCCGAGCGTCGTCGTGCTCCAGCCGAAGGTCGCGGAAGCGTAGACGCCGCCGAAAGCGATGATGGCGGCCAGCCCATCATTGTAGAGCATGAAGGCGATCAGGAAGGTGAGCGCATTCCTGTACTGCCGCAGCCGCCGCAGCGTCGCGAGCAGCGAAGCGCCGCCCAGGCGGGCCGCCTTGAACACCGGCACGGGATAGGGCTTGGCGTGGTCGGGCGTGAACAGGAACGTCGGCAGCACGAACACGATCAGCCACAGCGCGGAGGCGGGGCCGGTCAGCCGTTCGAGCTCATGGCTCGCGGCATCGAGCCCGAACAACGGTCGATCGTTGGTCGGCGCCAGGCCGAACATGGCAGGCAGACTCGCCGCCAGGACGATGAACAACGCGATCAGACCGCCGACATAGCCGGGCCCCCAGCCGAAGCCGCTCAGCCGGCCCATGCGTTCGGGCCGCACGATGTTGGGCAATTGCGCATTGTTGAACACGATCGACATCTCGGCGCCGACCGTGGCGACGACGATCGCCCAGCCGATCGGCCCGGCGAGATCCGGCTGTCCGGGATAGGCCCACCACAAGGCGGCGCAGCCCGCCGCCAGCAGAAGCTGGAAGGCGAGGATATAGGGCTTCCGTCGCCCGCCGGCATCGGCCATCGCGCCGAGGAAAGGGCTCAGGATGGCGATGATGATGCCGGCGGTGGATTGGGTGAAAGCCCAGGCAGTCTGTCCCTGGACCGGATTCCCGATCATCACATTGGCGAAGTAGGGCGCGAAGATGAACGTGGTGACGACGGTGAAGAACGGCTGGTTGGCCCAGTCGAACAGCGCCCAGCTCACCTGGCCGAGCCGGGATGCTTCCGCAGCGATGGCCTTCATGCGGTGCTTCCCCGCTCCAGGACGCGGCCCGGAAGCTCGGCGATCGCGGCGCGGTTGGTCGGCGAGAAGACCTTGTCCATCGCCTGTGCCCAGGGCAGCCAGAGCTGGGCGGTGTGCTCGGCGGGATCGAGCGTGGCGACGGCGGTCGCGGGCACCTGGAAGCCGAACACGTGCTCGGT
>DATEID010000052.1:0-5126 GCA_035279245.1 Reyranella sp. | reverse complement strand
GAGGCCGACGAACCGTTGGCGACGGAACACCAGGGAAGCTGAGAGGCCGCCGACAGGGGCCGTCAGGGACCTTGGGCCGCAATACGGCCTTATTAGACCAGTTGCCGGGCCTTCCGCGCGGGTGCGATACTCTCTCCCGAGCGATCGCAAATCTTTTTGGGAGCTTTTTCATATGGGTAGCTTCAGCATCTGGCACTGGTTGATCGTGCTGGCCGTTGTGCTGCTGGTGTTTGGCGGTCGCGGCAAGGTCTCGCAGCTCATGGGCGACTTCGGCAAAGGCCTGCAGGCCTTCAAGAAGGGCGTCGGTGCGCAGGACGAGAACCAGACCGCGTCCGGCCAACCGGGCGACGCCGCCAAGCCGATCTCGGCCCAGGCCACGACCTCGTCGCCGGGCCAGGTCCATCAGGACACGGCTGCCAAAGTCTAAAGGCGCAAGCCTGACGACGGCTTTGCTTCATGTTCGGTATCGACAGTCCCGAGCTGCTGGTCATTGTGATCGTGGCGTTGGTCGTGATCGGACCGAAGGAGCTGCCCGGGCTGCTGCGCACGTGGGGCCGGTGGATGGCGCAGATGCGCGGCATGGCGGCGGAGTTCCGCGGGCATGTCGACGAGATGGTGCGCCAGTCGGAGCTCGATGAGGTCAAGAAGCAGCTCGAATCGGTGCAGGACGGTCTCGATCTGAAATCGCTCGATCCAACGCGGCAGATTCGTGAGGCCATCCAGGATGGCGTCGCCGAGGGCGAGAAGGCGATGGCCGATGCGAAGGCGACGCTGGACAATCCGCTGGCGGAGCCGGAGTCGGCGCCGCAGATCGCCGCCGAGCCTCAGCCTGCTGTCGCATCCGTGGAGGGACACACCGAGCCCGGGGCTTCACCGCCCGAGCGTTCGCAGTCCGAGGCTGCGCCGGCCGAGACGAAGCCTGTCGAGCACAAGCCGGCGAAGGCCGCAGCCGAATAGGCCAAATAGCCCTTTGAACCGCGACCCAAAGGGCGGCATAACGCGCCTCCTACCTTGACTGCTCGACCTTGACCCAGGCGCACGACGGACCCGAAGACGACAAACCCATGCCGCTGCTCGATCATCTGATCGAGCTGCGCAAGCGCCTGATCTATGCGCTGATCAGCTTCTTCGCGGTCTTCTTCATCACGTTCTATTTCGCCAAGCCGATCTTCTCGTTCCTGATCGAGCCGGCCAAGCACGAGGGCTACCGGCTGATCGTGCTCGATATCTTCGAGTTCTTCTTCGTCACGGTGAAGCTCTCGGGGTTCGTGGCGCTGATCGTGGGCTTTCCCCTGATTGCGACGCAGATCTGGCTGTTCGTCGCGCCCGGCCTCTATCGGCACGAGAAGCGCGCCTTCCTGCCGTTCCTGATCGCCACACCATTCATGTTCTATGCCGGCTGCGCGATCATGTACTACGTCGTGCTGCCGTACGTGATCAATTTCATGCTGACGCAGTACGCGCCGCCGGACATCGAAAAGACGCTGCGCTCGTCCGACTATCTCCAGCGCATCCTGCAGCTCGTCTTCGCCTTCGGCTTCGCCTTCGAGATGCCGGTGCTGCTGACGTTGCTGATGCGGGTCGGCATCCTGACCAGTGCGACGCTGCGATCCAAGCGGCGCTATGCCATCGTCCTCTGCTTCATTGTCGCCGCGGTGCTCGCGCCGCCCGACGTCGTGAGCCAGCTCGCCCTCGCCGCGCCGCTGCTCGCCTTCTACGAGATCAGCATCCTGTTGGGGAGCTGGATCGAGAGGAAGCGCGAGGAGGAGGACAAGAAGGCGGAGCAGGACGCGGCGGCCGATAGCTGAGCCATGCACGACATACGCTTCATTCGAGAGAATCCCGCCGCGTTCGATGCCGGCCTCAGGAAGAGGAATCTGGCGCCGCTGTCGGCCGAGCTGCTGGAGGTCGACCGCCGCCGCCGTGCGGCCATCTCCGAAAGCGAGACGGCACAGGCCAAGCGCAAGGCGCTCAGCCGCCAGATCGGCATCGCGAAAGGCAAGGGCGAGCCGGCCGATGCGCTCATGGCCGAGGTCGCAGCCCTCGAGGCCTCTCTGAAGGAGCGGGAGGCGGAAGCGGTTGCGCTCGATGCCGAGCTGACGCATCGGCTCGAGGTGCTGCCGAACCTGCCGTTCGACGACGTGCCCGACGGCGCCGACGAGACTGGCAATGTCGAGATCCGCCGGGTCGGCAACCAGCGCAATTTCGGCTTCCGGCCCAAGGACCATGTCGCTTTGGGCGAGGCGACCGGCGAGATGGATTTCGCCGCGGCCGCCAGGATGTCGGGCGCGCGCTTCGTCGTCCTGAAAAAGCACCTTGCGCGGCTGGAACGGGCGCTGGCGCAGTTCATGCTCGATCTGCACACCGGCGAGGAGGGCGGCTACATCGAGGTCAACCCGCCGTTCCTGGTGCGCGACCGGGCCGCCTACGGCGTCGGCCAACTGCCGCGCTTCGCCGAGGATATGTTCCATACCGACAACGGTTTCTGGCTGATTCCGACCGCCGAGCTGCCGCTCACCAACCTGGTGAACGACATGATGCTGGAGGAAAAGCAGCTTCCGCTGCGCTACACCGCCTGGACGCCATGCTTCCGCTCCGAGGCAGGCGCTGCCGGCAAGGACACGCGCGGCATGATCCGCCAGCATCAGTTCGCCAAGGTCGAGCTGGTCAGCATCACGACGCCCGAGCAGTCGATGGCCGAGCACGAGCGGATGACCGGTCGCGCCGAGGAGGTGCTGAAGCGACTCGGATTGCCGTTCCGCACCGTCGTCCTGTGCGGCGGCGATATGGGGCCGGCGTCGCGCAAGACCTACGACATCGAGGTCTGGCTGCCGGGCCAGAACGCCTATCGCGAGATCTCGAGCTGCTCGAATTGCGGCGACTACCAGGCGCGACGCATGAATGCGCGCTATCGCCCGAAGGAAGGTCCCCGTGGCAGCAAGGGGGGCACGCGCTTCGTACATACGCTGAACGGGTCGGGCCTCGCCGTAGGGCGGACGCTGATCGCGGTGTTGGAGAACTATCAGAATGAGGACGGTTCGGTGACGATTCCCGAGGCGCTGCGCCCCTATATGGGCGGCCTGACGACGATCCCCGCGCCCGCCGCGAAGTGAGGCCGACCGAACTCGCCAAGGCGCGCATCCTCGTCACCAACGACGACGGCATCCACGCGCCAGGACTGGATGCGCTCGAGGAGATCGCAAACCAGCTTTCGAGTGACGTCTGGATCGTGGCGCCTGAGCACAACCAGAGCGGCGCCGGGCACTCGCTTTCCATCACTCATCCGATCCGCGCGCGACAGGTGAACGAGACCAAGTTCGCCGTCGAAGGCACGCCGACCGATTGCGTCCTGTTCGCCGTCAAGCATCTCCTGAAGGATCGCAAGCCGGCGGTCGTCCTGTCGGGCGTCAATCGCGGCACGAACCTTGCCGATGACGTCACCTATTCGGGCACCATCGCCGGCGCCATGGAGGGCTGCCTGCTCAGCATCCCTTCCATTGCCTTCAGCCAGGCCTTCACGCATCCTCATCCGGTGAAGTGGGGTACGGCGACGCATCATGGAGCCGATGTTGCACGCCGGATTTTGGCGATGGACCTGCCGCGCAACGTGTTCGTAAACGTCAACTTTCCCGATGTCGTCGCCGCGTCGGTGAAGGGCACGCGTGTCACCCGCCAGGGCGTGCGCGGCTTCGGCGGCTACATCGTCGAGCGCACCGACCCGCGGGGCGGCTCGTACTACTGGATCGCCTACGCGCCAGGCGAGCACGAGGTCGACGACCAGGCCGATATCTCCGCGGTGCGGGAAGGCTATATCTCGGTGACGCCGCTCCATCTCGACCTCACGCACGAGGCGATGCGCCGCAAGCTTGCCGCCGAGTTCGACAAGGCGTGATTCGGGGCGGGCGATGAACCTTCCCGCCATGCAGCGCCTGCTTGCCGAGCTGCGCCAGTCCGGCATCACCGACGAGAACGTGCTCGGGGCGATCAGCGGAGTCGACCGCGAGCGTTTTGTCTCGCCGCCTTTCGCCGAGCGAGCCTGGGAGAACACGGCCTTGCCGATCGCCTTCGGCCAGACCATCAGCCAGCCGCTGGTCGTGGCGGCGATGACCGAGGCGCTGCGCGTGGGGCCGCGCATGAAGATCCTCGAGATCGGCACCGGCTCGGGCTACCAGGCCGCCGTGCTGGCGAAGCTCGCGCGGCGCGTCTATTCGATCGAGCGCTTCAAGCCGCTTTCGAAGGAGGCGGAACGGCTGCTGATCAATCTCGGGATCTACAATGTCGTTTGCGATGTGGGCGATGGCAGCAAAGGCTGGCCTGGACAGGCGCCGTTCGACCGCATCATCGTGACCGCGGCCGCCGAGGAACGGCCGCAGGCTCTGATCGACCAGCTCGCGGTCGGCGGCATCCTGATCGTGCCGGTGGGGCGCGATCCGACCACCCAGGTGGTCGAGCGGATCGTCAAGAGCGAGACCGGCCTGCAACGCGACACGCTGATGCCGGTGCGCTTCGTGCCGCTGGTGAGCGGTCCCTTGCCGGTCCTGGGGCAGGGTTGAAGCGGGGGAAAACCGCCGATTAGCCCGATTCCCGCCGGAATCGCGATGCAGTAGAGTGGAGTCATGAACAACGCCCCTCGCTTCCCCTCGCGATGGGCCGGTCCATGGCGTACGCTCGTCTTGGCGACGGCGCTGTCGGCTGCGCTCGGCGCCTGCTCTTCGATGGATGATGTCTTCTATCGCGCACGCGAAGGCACCATCGAATATCCCGGCTCCGGCGCCGGCGCGAATGCCGCGCCGAGCTATGTCGTGAAGAGCAAGGACACGGTCGACGGCATTGCACGGCGCTTTGCGGTCAGCCCACAGACGATCATCGACCGCAACCATCTCCAGCCGCCCTACACGCTGAAGCCCGGCCAGACGCTTGCCGTCCCCGGCGCGCGGGTAGTGGAACCGTCTTCAGGCTCGCCGACTCCAATGGAGACCGCAGCCGCAGCGCCCAATCCGCCGGCGTCCGTGAAGCGTGAGACGCTCGCCGCACCGACACAGGGCGAGGCGCCACACTCGGCCGCGCCGTCACCGCCGGCCGCAGCCGTACGGCAGCAACCCGCGCCCGCTCCGCCGGCAGCTACG
>DATEID010000051.1:0-9534 GCA_035279245.1 Reyranella sp. | reverse complement strand
CCGAGCGATGGCAGGCAATCGGTCAGCCATCGCCGGTGCGACTGGTCGAACTCGGACCCGGACGCGGCACGCTGATGGCCGACGCCTTGCGGGCCACCCGCAGCGTCGGTGGGTTTCATGCCGCGCTCGACCTCCATCTTGTCGACATCAACGCGCCGCTGCGCGCCGCACAGGAAGCTGGTCTCGGCGTCTACAAGCCGGCCTGGCACGAAAGTTTCGACGATGTGCCCGAAGGTCCGTTGCTGCTGGTCGCCAACGAGTTCTTCGACACCCTGCCCGTTCGCCAGCTCGAGAAGACGAGACAGGGCTGGAACGAGCGCATGATCGGCCTGGCGCCCGACGGCGAAACGCTCACATTCGCGCTCTCGCCCGGTCCATCGCCTTTCGCACGCCTTTTGCCGACAGCACTGCGCGAACGCGAGACCGAGCCGGGAACCATCGCCGAGATCTCGACGGCGTCCATCGACCTCGGAAGCCGGATCGCGGCGCGTCTTGCGCAGAATGGCGGCTGGGCCCTGATAGTGGACTACGGGCGCGACTCCCCTGCGGTCGGCGCAACGCTCCAGGCCTTGCGCAGCCATCAGCCGGTCGATCCGCTCGATCGTCCCGGCGAGACCGATCTCACCGCCCATGTCGACTTTGCCGCGCTCGCCGAAGCCGTTCGGCAAAAGGGTGTTCGAGTTTTCGGGCCAACGGGCCAGGGAACATTCCTCGCCCGGTTGGGCATCGAGCGCCGCGCCGAAGCGCTCAAGGCACGCGCGAATCGTGAACAACGCGCCGCGATCGACGCGGCATTGGCGCGCTTGATCGCCCCGGAGCAAATGGGCACCTTGTTCCGCGTCCTGGCCGTGGGCGATGACCGGAGCCCTGCGCCGGCCGGCTTTTCGGATGAGACATGATCGAAGCTTCCATCCAGGCCAAGACGCTGGCCGAACTCGACGGCGTGCGGCATCGCTTCTTCACGCGGCGCGGCGGCGTGAGCACAGGCCTCTATTCCTCGCTGAACTGCGGCTACGGGTCGGGCGACAGCCCCGATAACGTGCGCCGGAACCGCGAACGTGCCGCATCGGCTTTCGACCTTTCAGAGACCGACCTTCTCACGCTGCACCAGATCCACTCATCCGAGGTGCTGACGGTCGACACCGAACGCTGGGCATCGCCCGGCGCCCCGAAGGCCGATGCCCTGGTGACCGACCGGCCAGGCGTGGTGCTGGGCGTGCTCGCCGCCGACTGTGCGCCGGTCTTGCTGGCCGACCCCGACGCCCAGGTGGTCGGCGCAGCCCATGCCGGTTGGAAAGGCGCACTGGGCGGCGTCGTCGAGGCGGCGATTTCGGCCATGGAGCGGCTGGGCGCGCGGCGCGAACGGCTGCGCGTGGCGATTGGCCCCTGCATTGGCCGTGACTCCTACGAGGTCGGCCCCGAGTTCCCGGCGCCCTTTCTCGCGCAGGACGAGGCCAACGGCGCCTTCTTTCGCGCAGCACCACGCACCGGCCATTTCCTGTTCGATCTCGCGGGCTACCTCGCGGGCCGGATCGCGCACGCCGGCGTGGCAGTGGCAACGACCGGGCACGATACGCTGGCCGGCACCGACGATTTCTTCAGCTACCGGCGCAACACCCTGAACGGCGTACGCGACTACGGACGCGGCCTGTCGGCCATTACCATCGAGCGCTGACTTGCCGTACTTCATCATCCTCGTTGTCTGCTGTCTGCTTGGCCTGATCGCGACATGCGCCTTGTTGTGATCGTGTTGGCCATCCTCCCGCTCTCAGCTTGTGTGCCCACGCCCAAACCGTTCGCGCACAGCGCAGCGGACGACCGTGCTTACGTGCCGAAAGACGACAAGCCCGATGTCGTGATCGCGCCGCCCACCAACATGCCGACCGTGCTCGGCCAGCGCGTCGCGGCGGCGCTCGCTCTGGAGCTGCAGGCCTACGGCATCGTCGGCGCCCTTGCGCCTGCCAGGGCGCCGGCGCGCGTGACCGGCGTGATGAGCACGCACGACGCCCCGTTGGGCCTTGGGCTCGAGATCGATGTCGACTGGTCGCTTGCCGCGGCCGACGGCGTGAAAGGCCCGAGCACGACCAAGACCGTGATCCGCGCGGAAGACTATGCCGCAGCCGACGACAAGCTGGCCTCGCGCATCGCCCAGCAGGCGGCTCCCCAGGTGGCAACCCTGATGGGCCACCCGCCGGACTACGAAGCCCGCTCGTTGGGCCAGGTCGTGGCAGGACTCAGCGTGCCGCCCGTTCCACCGTCCGATGTCGATGCCGACAAGCCCGGTGTTGCGTCGGCCGCTGCGGCAACGACCGCTCCCGGCAGGCCCGCCGCGCCGGCGGCAACAGCACCAAGGCCGCCGCAGACCAAGGTCATGGTGGGAGCGGTGACCGGCGCGCCCTCCGACGGCAATCGCCAGCTCCTGTCGGGCATGCGGCGGGCGTTGGGCTCGAGCCGCATCGTCGTCATGGACAAGGCCGCCGCGGACGTCTTCACCGTGACGGGGCTGGTCAAGCTCACGCCGATCGACGATCGTTCCGGCCAGCTTTCGGTCACCTGGCTGCTCAAGGATCCGGCAGGAAAGGAGATCGGCAAGGTCGAGCAGGCCAATCCGGTGCCGCTCGCTGCCGCTCGGGGCTCATGGGCGGGCTTTGGAGACATTGTCGCGGCCGCCGCCGTCGAGGGCATCCTGGAGCTGCTGGACAAGGCCCGCGAGCAGCAACACTAGCGCGCACCCCAATTGAATCGGCTTGTCAGAGGGGGGTTGAAGACTGCTACTGTCGTTACAGCGGCTCGACTTTTGCAACGACAAGGCCGCGCCATGGTGAGGGGGTTGCTATGTTTGAATTGAGGAGGCCGGCCGCAGCGCTGCTTGCGGCCGCGAGCGTCGCGGGCCTGTTCGGTGCGGCGACGACGCCTGTGCAAGCGCAGACGATCAAGGCGGTGATGCACTCGGACGTGAAGATTCTCGATCCGATCTGGACCACGGCCTATATCCAGCGCAATTTCGGTTACATGGTCTGGGACACGCTTTTCGCCATGGACGAGAAGCTCGAGGTGAAGCCCCAGATGGTCGACAAGTGGGAGGTCTCTCCCGACAAGCTCACCTGGACCTTCACCCTGCGCGACGGGCTCGTCTGGAGCAACGGCGAGCCGGTCACGTCGGAAGACTGCATCGCCTCGATCAAGCGCTGGGGCGCCAAGGATTCGATGGGCCAGAAGATGATGGCCTCGGTCGCGGGCTTCGAGGCGGTCGACGCCAAGACCTTCCGCATGAAGATGAAGGAGCCCTACGGCCTCGTACTCGAGTCGCTCGGCAAGCCGTCGTCGAACGTGCCCTTCATGATGCCGAAGAAGACGGCCAGCACCGATCCCAACACCCAGATCAAGGTCGAGGACGTGATCGGCTCCGGCCCGTTCATCTTCAAGGCCGACGAATGGAAGCCGGGCGAGAAGGTGGTGTTCGTCAAGAACCCGAAATACAAGCCGCGCTCCGAACCGCCTTCGGGTCTCGCTGGCGGCAAGGTCGTGAAGGTCGACCGCGTGGAATGGATCGCCATGCCGGATGTGCAGACGCAGGTGGCGGCGATCGAGAACGGCGAGATCGACATGATCGAATCGCCGGGCCACGATCTGCTGCCGCTCCTGTCCAAGGACAAGAACATCAAGCTGTTCGACAGCAATCCGCTGGGCAACCAGTACACCTTCCGCTTCAACGAGCTTTACAAGCCGTTCGACAATCCGAAGATCCGCCACGCGGTGATGGTGGCCTTCAACCAGGAGGAGTTCCTCAAGGCGACGATCGGCAATCCCAAGTACTACAAGGTCTGCAAGGCGCCGTTCGTCTGCGGCACGCCGCTCGGCACCGACGAGGGCATGAAGGACGTGCTGAACGGCGACACCGCCAAGGCCAAGCAGCTTCTCAAGGAGGCAGGCTACGACGGCACGCCCGTCGTCCTGATGCAGTCGACCGACTTGCAGGTGCTGACCAACCTTGCCCCGGTCGCCAAGGCGCAGCTCGAGGCTGCCGGCTTCAAAGTCAACATGCAGGCGATGGACTGGCAGACACTGGTCGGCCGTCGCCAGAAGAAGGATCCGCCGGACAAGGGCGGCTGGAACGCCTTCCTCACCTCGTGGGTCGCCGCCGACATCCTCAACCCGGTGATGGCCGGCTTCTTCAACGCCTCGTGCGACAAGGCGATGTTCGGCTGGCCGTGCGACGCGACCATCGAGAAGATGCGCGATGCGTTTGCGCACGAGACCGATCCGGCCAAGCAGAAGCAGATCGCGATCGAGCTGCAGAAGTACTGGGTCGATCATCCGACCCATATCAATGTCGGGCAATGGTATCAGCCGGTGGCGCTGCGCTCCAACATCGACGGCATGATGGTGGCGCCCGTTCCCGTCTTCTGGAACATGACCAAGAAATAGGAGTCGACGGTCGTCGAGGCACGCGGGCGGCAAGCCCGCGTGCCCATCGACGAGGGCGGACCGGGATGTTCGCCCTCTTCGATGGGAGAATAAGGAAAAAGCGAGGCTTCCATGAATCCGGCGACGATGAAGAGGCGTACGTTCGGCGTTCTCACTGGCGGCGCGCTCGTGGCCGCGACCGGCACCGCGCGCGCGGCCGACAAGAAAGTTCTGCGCTTCGTGCAGAACGGCAATCTGACGATTCTCGATCCGATCTGGACCACGGCCTACGTCACGCGCAACCACGGCTACTTCATCTACGACACTTTGTTCGCGATGGACGAGCACAACGCCATCAAGCCGCAGATGGTCGACAAGTACGAAGTATCCGCCGACAAGACCTTGTGGACCTTCGCCCTGCGCGACGGGCTGGAATGGCATGACGGCAAACCCGTGACCGCCGAGGACTGCGTTGCGTCCGTCAAGCGATGGGGCGCCCGCGACACGATGGGCCAGAAGCTGATGGACTTCGTCAAGGAGATGAAGGCGGTCGACGCCAAGACCTTCACCATGCAGCTCAAGGAACCGTACGGCCTGGTGCTCGACTCGCTCGGCAAGCCGAGTTCGAACGTGCCCTTCATGATGCCCAAGGCGGTGGCCGACACCGATCCATTCAAGCAGATCAACAGCCAAATCGGCTCCGGCCCCTTCATCTATGTCAACGCCGAGTCCAAGCCCGGCGAAAAGCATGTCTACGTCAAGAACCCGAAGTACAAGCCGCGCAGCGACGCGCCGTCGGGGCTCGCCGGCGGCAAGGTCGTCAAGGTCGACCGGGTCGAGATCATCGAGATGCCCGACCCGCAGCAGCAGGTAAACGCGATCATCGCCGGCGAAATCGATCTCATCGAGCAGCCGCCGCACGACTTGCTGCCCATCCTGAAGGCCGACAAGGGTGTGACCCTCGTCAACTGGAACCCGCTGGGCCAGCAGTTCATCTTTCGCTTCAATTGTGTGCAGCCTCCCTTCAACAACGCGAAGATCCGGCTCGCGGCGCTCCATTGCGTGCGTCAGGAGGACTATCTGAAGGCGACCGTTGGCTCGCCGGAATATTACAAGGTCTGCGGCGCGGCGTTCGTCTGCGGAACACCGAATGCCTTCGATGCTCCGAACAACATGCTGATCAAGCCGGACTTCGAGAAGTCCAAGGCGCTGCTCAAGGAAGCGGGCTACGACGGCACGCCGATCGTGCTGATGCAGTCGACCACCCTGCCGGTCCTGACCAACACCGCGCCGGTCACCAAGGCCCTGCTCGAGCAAGGCGGATTCAAGGTGGACATGCAGTCGATGGACTGGCAAACGCTGGTCACTCGACGGACCAAGAAGGATCCGCCAAGCCAGGGCGGCTGGAACGTCTTCCATACTTTCTCCGTGGCGGCCGATATCTTGAACCCGATCTCCTGCACCTACATGGCCGCCAACGGCGACAAGGCATGGTTCGGCTGGCCGACCGATCCGCAGATGGAGAAATTGCGCGATTCGTATGCCAAGGAGACCGATCCGGCCAAGGCGAAGGAACTCGCGCACGCGGTCCAGAATCGCGCCCTGGAAACCGCCCAGTATGGCTGGATAGGCCAGTGGTACGGCCCCGGCGTCGCCCGGAAGAACGTGACCGGCTGGCTCAATGCGCCGGTGCCGGTCATGTGGAACATCAGCAAAGCGTGACGTAAATTCCGCCGTCCCGATCCGGCCAGGGTCGCATCGGGGCGGCGGCCCGAGTGCAGGACACATGATCGACTTCATCGCCCGTCGTCTCGTCTCCATCATCCCAGTGCTGGCGGTGGTGGCGATCTTCGTCTTTCTCATGCTGCGTCTCACGCCGGGCGATCCGGCGGCGGTGATCGCGGGCGACAACGCCACCTCCGACCAGATCGCCCTGATCCGCACCAAGCTCGGCCTCGATCTGCCGATCTGGCAGCAATTCTTCATCTGGATCGGCGACATCCTGCGCGGCAACCTCGGCGAAAGCTTCTTCTTCAAGAAGACCGTGGTCGAGCTGATCGCCCAGCGCCTCCAGCCGACGCTGGCGCTGTCGATCTGCACCCTGATCGTCGCCATCACGACGGCGGTGCCGCTGGGCGTCATCGCCGCCTATCGGCACGGCTCCCTGCTCGACCGCGTCGTGATGGGCTTCTCGGTCATGGGCTTCTCGCTGCCCACCTTCGTGATCGGCTACTGCCTGATCTACGTCTTCGCCATCGACCTCGACTGGCTGCCGGTGCAGGGCTACACGCGCATCGAGGTCGATTTCTGGGGCTTCGTCTCGCACATCATCCTGCCCAGCATCACGCTCGGTATCATCTACGTCGCGCTGATCGCCCGCATCACGCGCGCCTCCGTGCTGGAGGTCCTGAACGAGGACTATATCCGCACGGCGCGCGCCAAAGGCCTTTCGAACCGGGTCGTGCTGATGCGTCACGCGCTGCGCAATGCCGCGGTCCCCATCCTGACCGTGATCGGCATCGGCATCGCCCTGCTGATCGGCGGTGCGGTGGTGACGGAAACCGTCTATGGCCTCCCCGGACTCGGCCGCCTCACGGTCGAGGCCGTGCTGAGCCGCGACTTCCCCACCATCCAGGCCGTGATCCTGATGTTCTCCGTGGTCTACGTCGTCATCAACCTGCTGATCGACATCAGTTACACCCTGTTCGATCCGAGGATCCGCTATTGAGCGCGATGATCGAGGAAACGGTCGACTCGGCAGCCATCGCGTCGGCCTCCACCAAGCGCAAGCCGCTGTGGCTGCTTGCGATCCGCAATCCGGCCGTCATCTTCGGCGGCGTCATCCTGCTTCTCATGGTGGCGATCGCGATCTTCGCGCCGTATCTCGGCACGATCGATCCCACCCGCATCGATCCGGCGGTGCGCAACAAGAAGCCGGGCACCGAGATCACTCTTCGGCTCGACGACGGCTCCACGGTCAAGCGGACGGCCTACATGGGCACCGACACCTTGGGCCGCGACGTCTACAGCCGCGTCCTCTACGGCACGCGCGTCTCGTTGATCGTCGGAATCGCGGTCGCCGCCCTGTCGCTGGCGTTCGGCCTGATCATCGGCATGGTCTCGGGCTACATCCGGTGGCTCGACGGCATCATCATGCGCATCATGGACGGGTTGATGGCGATTCCCGGCATATTGCTGGCGATCGCCCTCGTCTCGATCTGGCGATCGGGCCTGATCACCGTGATCTTCGCCATCGTCGTGCCCGAGGTGCCGCGCGTCGTGCGGCTTGTCCGGTCGATCGTGCTGACGGTCCGCGAGGAGCCGTATGTCGAAGGCGCGATCTCGGTGGGCACGCCCACCTGGACGCTGATGATGCGGCATATCCTGCCCAACACCATCGCGCCGCTGATCGTGCAAGGCACCTTCACCGCGGCGGCGGCGATCATCACCGAGGCGATCCTCTCCTTCCTCGGCATCGGCATCCCGCCCGAGACGCCGAGCTGGGGCAATATCATGTCGGAAGGACGCACGCTCTTCCGCATCTTCCCGCACAACATCCTCTATCCGGGCATCTTCCTCGCGCTCGCGGTGCTCGCCATCAACGTGATGGGCGACGGCCTGCGCGACACGCTCGATCCCAAGATGAGCAAGAAGGTTTGACCGCGGGTCGAACCCCGAGCGAAGCCGAGGGTCTTTTCCTCATGTGCAAAGTCCTTGTTGTTGAAAGCAGATCCCTCCGCTTCGCGCTACGCGCTTCGGTCGGGATGACGGTGAAGGGGTATTGATGTCCGACAAACGGCCGGTCCTCGAGGTCAAGGACCTCAGCGTCGCCCTTCCTCCCGGCGCCGACCGCGTTCATGCCGTCGACAAGGTGAGCTTCACCGTCAACCCGGGCGAGATCGTTTGCCTGGTGGGCGAGTCGGGCTCGGGCAAGTCGGTGATCGCCTTCACCATCATGGGACTGCTGGCCAAGGCGCTGAAGCCGGTCTCCGGCGAGATCCTGCTGGAGGGCGAGAACGTGCTGGCCGCCGGCGAGGACCGGCTGAGGGAACTGCGCTGCACGCGCATGTCCATGATCTTCCAGGAGCCGATGACCGCGCTCAACCCGGTCATGACCTGCGGCGATCAGATCGACGAGGTCCTGCGCACGCATACCAAGCTCGATGCGGGTCAGCGCAAGGCCAAGATCATCGGCATCCTGACCCGGGTGAAGCTGCCGGAACCGGAGCGTATCTACGCATCCTTCCCGCACCAGCTTTCCGGCGGACAGCGGCAGCGCATCATGATCGCCATGGCGCTGGTGCTCGACCCGGTGCTGCTGATCGCCGACGAACCGACCACGGCGCTCGACGTCACGACACAAGCCGAGATCCTGAAGCTGATCGCCGAGCTGCAGGCCGGCCAGGGCACGGGGGTTCTGTTCATCACCCACGATTTCGGCGTCGTCGCCGAGATCGCCCACCGCGTCGCCGTACTGCGCTGGGGCGAGCTGGTCGAGATGGGTCCGACCGAGCAGATCCTGGCTCGGCCGCAGCAGCCCTACACCCGCATGCTGATCTCGTCGGTTCCCTCGATCCATCCGGCTCATCGCGGGGTGAGGCTGGAGAAGGAGACCGTGCTGCGCACCGAGAAGCTCGGCAAGACCTATATGGGCAAATCCTTCTTCCAGAAGGCGCGTGTCGTGAAGGCGGCGGTCGATGTCGACCTCGACATCCGGAAGGGCGAGACGCTCGGCATCGTGGGCGAATCGGGCTCGGGCAAGTCGACGGTGGCGCGCTGCATCGCCCGCCTGATCGATCCCACCGAAGGCAAGGTGTTCCTGGGCAAGACCGAGATCGCGACCATATCGCCCTCCAGGCTGCGTCCGCATCGCCGGCGTGTGCAGATCGTCTTCCAGGATCCCTACCGTTCGCTCAATCCGCGCATGACCGTGGGCGACTCGATCGTCGAAGGGCCGATGAATTTCGGCCTCCGGCGCGAGGACGCGCTGGCCCGTGCCCGCAAGTTGATGGAAACGGTCCGGCTCGATCCCAATGCGCTCGACCGCTACCCCCACCAGTTCTCCGGCGGCCAGCGCCAGCGCATCTGCATCGCGCGCGCGCTCGCCATGGAGCCCGAGCTGCTGAT
>DATEID010000050.1:0-6208 GCA_035279245.1 Reyranella sp. | reverse complement strand
ATTGGACGCGATCGCTGCCGTCACATCCCGCGCATCGCGTGTGCCGAGGCGCGCCGCCAGCGCACCGTAGGTCGTGGTCTCGCCGGCCGGAATCTCCTGCAAGAGAGACCATACTTTCTTCTGGTAGTCGTTGCCGCGTGGATCGATGGCGACGTCCCGGTCGCCGCTCGGTTCATCGATCAGCGTCCGCAGCCTGACCGCGAGCGCCGACAGCCCCTCCTCGTCCTGTTCGAGGAGCGCCTCGGGGAGGCGCGAGCGCAGCGCGTCCAGCGCCTCCTCGCGCCGATCGGCGAACTCCAGAGCAACGACGCCGTCCTCCGACGCCGCGACCATGAACTCTCCCAGCGTGCTCTGGCCCCAAGTGTAGCGAATACGTTCGGGCATGACGGTCTCCATCCAATGAAGACCTCAGGTAGGACGGATCGGCGCCGCGGACACTCCGGTGCTTGCCGTGAATTCGCGGTCCGGGCATGACATTCAGAGCGCGGCGCGGAAGGTGAGATTGATCCGCTGTCGGCCAAGCCTCGGATGTTCGCCGTCCCTGAGGGCCAGCACGCCGTGATGGAAGAGCCGCGAGGGCCCGCCCCATACAACCACATCGCCGTGGTGCAGGCGATACTTGGCCACCGGATCCGCCCGCTTGAGGCCGCCGAACTGGAAGGTCGCCGGCAGGCCGAGCGAGACCGAGACGATCGGCTGGCTGAAATCGCGCTCGTCCCTGTCCTGATGCAGGGAGAGCCGCGCGCCGGGCCGATAGCAGTTGATCAGGCAGCTGTCCGGCACGAAGCCGGCATATCCCGCATCCGCCGCCGCCCCATTCGCCAGTGAGCGGAAGCTGGCCGGCATCGCCGGCCAGGGCTTGCCGGTCGCGGGATCGCTGCGATCGTAGCGATAGCCCGTACGGTCCGTGACCCAGCCGACAGCGCCGCAACTGGTCATGCCGGCCGACATGACGAAGCCGCCCGGCGTGGTCATCTGCCGGAACGGTGCGGCCGCGACCACTGAGTCGAGTGCCGCCAGGATCTCGTCCTCCGGGACAAGCGCGCGGCCGCGCAGCACCACTGCACCTGGCGCGATCTCCTCGCGCAGCGGCGGTGAAGCGGCAAATTCTCCAAACAAATCGGGCACGGTATCCAAATATAGAGCTCAAACACTCCCGATACGAATCGACCGACAAGGAACTTGGAAAGGGTCTGCAACGTTTCGCGTGCTCTGATGCGATTGCGGCGTGCTTCGAGGCCGGACCAATTGGTGGAACAAATGTCTGACGATCGGATACCCGACGTCCCTTTGCCGATGGGCATTGACGAGGCCATCGCGCGGGGGAACAGGAAGGCTCGAGAAGCCGCCGACAAGATCCACGAGGGTCCGGTCTCCGTCTGGTTCGGTAAGCTTGCCAGTTCCACGGCACACGCCGCAGGACGGCCTGCGACCTTCGCCATTTGCTGCCTCACCGTCGTCGGATGGGCCGTGAGCGGGCCCCTCTTTCACTATTCCGACACATGGCAACTGGTCATCAATACCGGAACCACCATCGTGACCTTCCTGATGGTCTTCCTCATTCAGAACACCCAGAACCGCGACGGAGCGGCGCTTCAAGCCAAGCTGGACGAGCTGATTCGCGCCACACACGATGCGCGCAATGCGTACATGGGCATCGAAAATCTGCCGGAGTCCAAACTGGAAGACATGCGGGAGCACTGTGGCGACCCTGCCCCTCGATAAGCCTGCTATCAACCTGTCTCCGGTTCGCCCGCACTACCCGCCGAGGCGTTGCCGATCGTCGGGTCCTGCAAGGAGCCTCAGTTCGGAGCGCGTTCGGCCGGGGTTTGACAGCGCTGCTTCGATCTCCGCATGGTGGCGTCGCCAAATCGGCACCGCCTTGGCCAGAACCGTCCGGCCGGCAGACGTCAGCCGCAGCAGCCGCGCCCGCCTGTCCGTCGGATCGGATGCCATCCTGACGAGGCCGCGACGCTCCAGCGGTTTGAGATTGGCCGTCAAGGTCGTCCTGTCCATCGCCAGTAGCGCCGCGACACTGCCGAGGCTGGGCGGCGTGGGCCGATTGAGCGCCATGAGAAGGGAGAATTGCCCGCTGGTGATGCCGGCCGGTCTCAGCGCGATATCGAACCGCCGCGCGAGCACACGAGCCGCTCTCTGCGCATGCAGACACAGGCAGGTGTCGCGCACCAGGCCGGTGGTTTTGAAGGCGGGATAGACGGAAGGATGCATCTCGACGTTGACATCCATGGAATAGTTACGTTGATATCAACGCAACTCGGCGGGCGTCAACCGGTGCCTTCCGCATTCCCCTGCAGTGATATCGACAAGAGGGAGACGACGATGAAGATCGTGACCAGCTTGAGCTTCCGCGGCCAGTGCCGCGAGGCGTTCGAGTTCTATGCCAAAGTCCTGGGCGGAAAGATCACCGCCGCGATACCGTATGGCGATGCGCCTCCGGGCATGCCGATCACCGACGAGAAGTACAAGGCCTGGCTGATGCATTGCTGGCTCGAAGTCGGCGGCCAGGCGCTGATGGGCGCCGACATGGACGTCGAATGGGCTCGCAACATCGACAAGCCGAAGAACGGCTTCGACGTCACCTTGCATACCGAGGACAAGGCCGAGGGTCAGCGCTGGTTCGACCAACTGTCCGACGGCGGCAGGGCGATCATGCCGTTCGGCGAGACCTTCTGGTCGCCCGGCTTCGGCTCCCTGACCGACAAGTTCGGCATCCCGTGGATGATCAACGTCATCCCGCCCGCCAATTGGAAGCCGTCGCAAAGCTGAGCCATGCCCGCTGCCGATGGACAGGCGCCACGAACGGAGGATTGATGGAGAACTGGCGCGCCCGAAGAGATTCGAACTCCTAACCTTCTGATCCGTAGTCAGATGCTCTATCCAGTTGAGCTACGGGCGCGGCGGGGACTTCTCTAAAGAAGATGCCGTGGCCTTGCAAGCCGGGAGGGTGACCGGCCTCCGGCCGATCGAGGGCAATCAACTGGCGCAAATGCTTGGCAAACGGTTACTTTCGGTCTAACGGCTCGGTCAGTATGAGCGTTCGGCGGCCTCCTGCCCTGATCGTGCTGCCTGATCCGGGTCGACGCCGTTCGCCGGGCGGGGTCGCTGCATCGTGAGCCGCCAGTCGCCTCGGGTGCTGGCGTTGCTGGCCGGCCTGACGCTGATCTGGGGCACCAACTGGCCGCTTTTCCGGGTGGCGCTCGCCGAGCTGCCCGTCCTCACATTCCGTAGCATCGTGCTGACGACGGGCATCGTCGTCCTCTACGTCGTGTTGCGCCTGCGCTGCGAATCCTTTGCCGTCCCGCACGGCAAATGGCCGATGCTCATCCTGGCCTCGCTGATGAACATCACCGTCTGGAACATCGCGACCTCGATGGCGGTGCTCTACATACCGTCCGGCCATGCCTCCGTGCTGGCTTACACCATGCCGCTCTGGGTGGCGCTGATTGGCTTCGCCGTCTTCCGCCAGCCGCTGACGGGCCGGCTGCTGGCGGCCATCCTCGTCGGCGCGGCCGCCGTGGTCGCGCTTATGGCGCCCAACTTCGCGAGCTACGCCAATGCACCCTGGGGCCTCTTCTGGGGCCTGCTCGCCGGGCTCTGCTGGGCGATCGGCACCTTCGTGGTCAAACGTACGAGCTGGCCGGGCATGGGCCTTTCCCTCACCTTCTGGCAGATCGCGGCGTCATGGCCGCCCATTGTGCTGGGCGCCATCGTGATCGACGGACCGCCCCAGCACCTGCCCTCGGCCTGGGTGTTGGCGGCCACGCTCTATACCGGGGCGATCCCGATGGCGCTGGGCACGGCGGCATGGTTCGCGCTGGTGAAGCTCCTGCCGGCGCAGGTGGCCGCTCTTTCCTCGATCGCGATCCCGATCGTCGCCGTCGTGAGCGGCGTGATCCTGCTGCACGAGCCGCTTTCGCTGCTCCAGGCGGCGGCGATCGGCTCGACCGTGATCTCCCTCTGGCTGGCGCTGGTCCCCGGCCGAAGCGTTGGCTAGACTCGGCATAACGACCCGGAGGACGCCGTGATCAACAGACGAAGCGTGATCAAAGGTTCTGGTGCATTGGCCGTCGCGTTCAGCCCTCTACAGGCGTTCGCCGATTCGGTGACCCTGCCGTTCGGCAACGGCGAGCGGCCGATCGTCAAGGTTCCGCAGAAGCGGCCGATGATCGGGCTCACCAGCCGGCCGCCGCAGCTCGAGACGCCGTTCTCGGTCTTCAACGAAGGCGTGATCACGCCGAACGACGCCTTCTTCGTGCGCTACCATCTTGCCGGCCTGCCGGTCGACCTCGATCCCGACACCTTCACCGTCGAGGTCAAGGGCAAGGTGAACAAGCCCCTGAAGCTGAAGCTCGCCGACCTCAAGCGCCTGCCGTCGACCGAGATCGTCGCCGTCAACCAGTGCTCGGGCAACAGCCGCGGCTTCTTCGAGCCGCGCGTCGCCGGCGGGCAGTCGGGCAACGGCGCCATGGGCAACGCGCGCTGGCGCGGCGTGCCGCTCAAGACGGTGCTCGACCAGGCCGGGGTCGCCGCCGGCGCCAAGCAGGTGACCTTCAACGGTATGGACGGTCCGGTGATCGATACCACGCCCGACTTCGTGAAGGCACTCGATATCGACCATGCGCGAGACGGCGAGGTGATGCTGGCCTACCAGATGAACGGCGCCGACCTGCCGTTCCTGAACGGCTTCCCGCTGCGCCTCGTCGTGCCGGGCTACTACGGCACCTACTGGGTGAAGCATCTCAACGAGATCACGGTCATCGACACCGTGTTCGACAATTTCTGGATGAAGTCGGCCTACCGCATTCCGGACAACGATTGCCACTGCGTCGAGCCCGGCACGGCGCCCAAGGCGACGATACCGATCAACCGCTTCGACGTGCGCTCCTTCATCACCAGCGTGGCCGACGGTGCCAAGGTGAAGGCGGGCGAATTGACGCTGAAGGGCATCGCTTTCGACGGCGGCAGCGGCATCAAGGAGGTCGCGGTCTCCACCGACGACGGCAAGACCTGGACGCCGGCCAAGCTCGGCAAGGATCTTGGCAAGTACTCTTTCCGCGAATGGCAGTTGCCGGTGAAGCTCGCCGCCGGCGCGCATGTCCTGAAGGCGCGCGCGACCACCAACAAGGGCGAGACGCAGCCCGCCACGGCAAGCTGGAATCCGGCAGGTTACATGCGCAACGTCATCGAAGCTGTCCACGTGACGGCGAGCTGAGGAGCCCGATCATGAGACGCTTCGCTTTCGCCGCCCTCCTCGTCGCCGGCAGCGCCACGCTCGCCCTGTCGGTCAACGCCAAGCCCGTGGACTACGAGCTGCCGGAGGAGACCGCCTCCTTCAAGCCCGGCCCCAATCTCGATGTCGTGCAAGGCAATTGCGGCGCCTGCCATTCGGCCGACTACATCCAGACCCAGCCGCGCGGGCCGAAGTTCGGAAAGGCGTTCTGGCAGGCCGAGGTGACGAAGATGATCAAGGTCTACGGCGCGCCCATCAAGGAAGAGGACGTGCCGAAGATCGTCGAGTACCTGTCGACCGCCTACTGAGCGCGCGCTATTCGGCGGCCTTGGCCGTCGCCGAGAAGAAGCGGTTCTCGGGCCGCGGCAAGCCGAGATTCTCGCGCAGCGTGCTGCCTTCGTACTCGGTGCGGAACAGGCCCCGCCGCTGCAGCTCCGGCACGACCTTGTCGACGAAATCGTCGAGGCCGCCCGGCAGATAGGGGAACATGACGTTGAAGCCGTCGCAGGCGTTGGTCGTCAGCCACTCCTCCATCTGGTCGGCGATCATCGCCGGCGTACCCAGCATGCCGAGCCCGCCGTAGCCGCCCAGCCGGCCGGCGAGCTGGCGCACGGTAAGGCCTTCGCGTTTGGCAAGGGCGAGGACGCGCTCGCGGCCGCTCTTGCTCTGGTTCGTCTCGGGAATCTCGGGCAGCGGCCGGTCCGGTTCGAACTGCCGCGCATCCATGCCGATGGCGATCGAAAGCGCGGCAATGCCGCTCTCGTAGCTCACCAGGCTGTCGAGCCGGGCGCGCTTCTCCTTCGCCTCGTCGAGCGAGTCGCCGACGACGACGAAGGCGCCGGGCAGGATCTTGATATGGTCGGGATTGCGGCCGACCTTCGCCGCACGGCTCTTCACGTCGGCATAGAAGGCGCGGCCGGCCTCGATCGGCCCGCCCGCCGCGAAGACGACTTCCGC
>DATEID010000049.1:0-2313 GCA_035279245.1 Reyranella sp. | reverse complement strand
GCGGCTCGATCATCAACATGTCGTCGGCGGCCTCCTCGGTGAAGGGAGCCGCCTTGCGCTTCGTCTACGGCACGACCAAGGCTGCGGTGATCGGCCTCACGAAGTCCGTCGCCGTCGACTATGTGAGCAAGGGAATCCGCTGCAACGCCATCTGCCCCGGCACTGTGCAGACGCCATCGCTCGACGAGAGGATCGCCGGCCTGGGCGGCGGCGCCGACGCCCGACAGTTCTTCCTGCAACGCCAGCCGACCGGTCGCTTCGGTTCCGCCGAGGAAGTCGCCGCCCTTGCGGTCTATCTCGCAAGCGACGAATCGGCCTTCACGACCGGCACGGTGAACGTCATCGATGGCGGCTGGAGCATCTGAGGGTGGACATCGCCGGGATTGCAAACCGTGCGCCGGTGATTCCGGTGCTGACGATCGAGCGGGTCGCGGATGCGGTTCCGCTGGCGCGTGCTTTGGTTCGAGGCGGACTGCCCGTGCTCGAAATCACCTTGCGAACGCCCGTGGCATTGGAGGCGTTGAAGGCGATCGCAAGCGATGTTCCCGAAGCGATCGTCGGCGCGGGCACGGTCCTGAACGAGGCCCAGCTCGATCGAGCCCAAGCGGCTGGCGCGCGCTTCGGCGTGAGTCCCGGCTGCACGGCGCCCCTGGCGGCGGCCGCGAGAAAGGCAGGGATGGCTTTCCTGCCGGCGGTCCAGACGGTCTCGGAAGCACTCGATCTTGCCGAACAGGGATTTACGGTTCTGAAGTTCTTCCCAGCCAGCTCGGCCGGCGGTCCCGGTTGGCTGAAGGCAATCGCTGCGCCGTTGCCCGAAATTCGTTTCTGTCCGACCGGCGGCATAAGTCAGGAGAATGCCGCGTCCTATCTCGCACTTCCGAACGTTGTCTGTGTCGGCGGCTCGTGGGTTGCCCCGCCCGCTGCGGCGGCGGCTGGCCGCTGGGACGATATCGAACGGCTGGCCGCCGCAGCGGCCGCGCTCAAGCAGGCACCGCCGCGCGCTTGAGCGCCGCCAGCACCTCGGCCCGGCGAGGAATGGGCGCGACGGCGCCATAGCCTTCGGTCGAAAGCGCCGCCGCGACGTTGGCATACCGGCCTGCGGTCTCCAGATCGTCGCCGGCCAAAAGCCGCGCCAGAAAGGCACCGTCGAAGGTGTCGCCGGCGCCGGTGGCGTCGACCGGTGCTGCGGGATGGCAGACGAGCCGGATCCGCTCGTCCGCCGTGGCGATCAGGCAGCCTTCACCCGCCATCTTCAACGCCACCAGCGGTGCGCCGAGCCCGAGATAGAAGTCGACGATCGCCTCGGGTTCGTCGAGGCCGGTGAGCTGTCGCGAATCGTCGAGGCTCGGCAGGGCGATATCGCAGCGGGCGATTGTCGCGTCGATGACGTGGCGTGCGGTCTCGAGGTCCCAAAGCCGCAGGCGCAGGTTCGTATCGTAGGAGATCTTGACGCCGGCGGCCCGTGCGGCGGCGATGGCTGCATCGGACGTGTCGCGCGCGCTTTCGCTGATCGCCTGCCCGATGGCCGATAGATGGAGGAAGCGTGCTCCGGCGATATAGCCTACAGGCAGGCTTTCCGGCCGCATCAGCGACGCCGCCGAATTCTTGCGCAGATAATCGAACTTGTGTCCCGCCTCGCTGTGCGTGACGAAGCTCACGCCGGTCGGCGCGGTGGGATGGCGGCTCACCTGGGAGGCCTCCACTCCTTCGGCCTTCCAGAGCTCGAGGAAGGCGTCGCCCATCCAATCCTGGCCGAGGCTGGTGAGATAGCCCGCGGACGCGCCCTGGCGGGCCGCGGCAATCGCCACGTTCTGAGAATCGCCGCCGAAACCCTGCAGCCACGTACGGCCGTCCCCTTCGCGCGGCCGGTTGAACTCGATCAAGGGCTCGCCGAGGCAGACGATGGCAGGGGAGGTGGACATGTCGTCCGAGGTTACCCATGTCGTTGGGCGATACTCAAGCCTATCGACTGACGCTCATCGACAGGGACGCATCCATGGCAGAAGACCAGGCCAAGCCCGCCGGGCCCGACCTGACACAGGGTATTCCTTTCGCCGATCTCGCCGACAACGCCATGCTGGTCGGCCATGTCGGTGAGGAGGAGGTCCTGCTGGCGCGGCGAGGCCAGGATGTCTTTGCCGTGGGGGCTCACTGCACGCACTACCACGGACCTCTGGCCGAAGGGCTTCTCGTCGCCGGCACGGTGCGCTGTCCCTGGCACCATGCCTGCTTCGATCTGCGCACGGGCGAGGCGGTGCGTGCGCCGGCCTTGAGCCCGCTCGACTGCTGGTCCGTGCAGCAGCGTGACGGCAA
>DATEID010000048.1:0-22860 GCA_035279245.1 Reyranella sp. | reverse complement strand
TTGGTGGAGGGGGAAGGATTCGAACCTTCGTAGACGCGAAGTCGGCAGATTTACAGTCTGCTGCCATTGACCGCTCGGCCACCCCTCCGAACCTGCGGCACGCAGCGCGAGATAAGCCTGTTCGGCCCGCCAAAACGGGCGGGCGTTGCTCGCAAATCCAATGAGTTACGTCAAGCGCCAAATCCCTCTACAACGGCTCGCCATGCGTTCGCGCCCGCCCCATGCCGCCAAACCGGCCCGCAGCCATCAGTCGATCTGGCTCTACGGCCGCCATACGGTACTCGCCGCCCTCGCCAATCCCGAGCGCCGGGTCGAGCGCCTTTTGGCGACCAGGGAAGCCGTGGAGCGTCATGCCGCTGAATTCGCGGGCCGATCCCTGCAGATCGTTTCGCGCGAGGAGCTGGCCCAACGCCTGCCGGCCGGCGCTGTCCATCAGGGCATGGCTGCCCTCGCCGCCCCCTTGCAGGAGCCCTCGCTGGAAGATGTCCTGTCTCGCTGCGGTGGCGATGCCTTGCTGCTTGCGCTCGACCAGGTGACCGATCCGCACAACGTCGGCGCCATCCTGCGTTCGGCCGCGGCCTTCGGCGTCGCCGGCGTGATCGTGACCGAACGACACGCTCCGGCCGATACCGGCGTCCTGGCCAAAGCCGCATCCGGCGGGCTCGAATTCGTGCCACTTGTGCGGGCAATCAATCTTGCCCGCACGCTCGATCAGCTCAAGAAGGTGGGCTTCTGGCTCTATGGCTGCGACGAGGAAGGCGATGCGACGATCGACGGGCTCGATCTCGGTGGAAAGATTTGCATCGTCCTCGGTGCAGAAGGCGAAGGCTTGCGCAGGCTCACCCGGGAAAAATGTGATCGTCTGGTGATCATTCCGACAACGGGCCCGTTTTCGGCATTGAACGTCTCGAACGCCGCAGCGATTGCAGCGTATGAATGGGCGCGCGGGCGGCGCTAGCCGTCAATTCTTTCGGTTTTTCTTTGCTGAGTGACTTGCAGACGATGGTTCGCAAAAAGTATGAGACCGGTCGGGGCCGGGTTAGCACAGCGGTAGTGCAGCGGTTTTGTAAACCGAAGGTCGGGGGTTCAAATCCCTCACCCGGCACCATCCCTGGAGCCGAACCATGAGCGCCGTCCTGGTGGCGGGCGGGGCCGGCTATATCGGCAGTCACGTCTGCAAGGCGCTTGCCGAAGCGGGGTTCGTCCCGATCTGCTTCGATACTCTGGAGAAGGGCCACGAATGGGCCGTCAAATGGGGGCCGTTGGAACGCGGCGATATCGGCGACGGCGCGCGACTCGATGAAGCGTTCGCGCGCCATCGGCCGAAAGCGATCGTCCACCTTGCCGGATATATCGAGGTGGGCGAGTCGGTGCGCGAGCCCGAGCGCTACATGCTCAACAACGTGACCAGAACCCAGACTCTGATCGATGCAGCGCTGCGCCACGGGGTCGAGGCCTTTGTTTTCTCGAGCTCCTGCGCCGTCTACGGCCTGCCGCAGGCCGACCTGCTCACCGAGACGCACCGCATCGCGCCGCTCAGCCCTTATGCCGAATCGAAGGCACTCGTCGAGCAGGCGCTGGAGAAGGCCGCACGAGCCGGCTTGCGGTCGGCGTCGCTGCGCTACTTCAACGCCGCAGGCGCCGACGCCGGCGGCGAGATCGGCGAAGCGCATGCGCCGGAAACGCATTTGCTGCCGCTCGCCGCGGACGCCGCGCTGGGTGTCGGCCCGCCGCTCACCGTGCTTGGCACCGACTATCCGACGTCAGATGGTTCCTGCATCCGCGACTTCATCCATGTGACGGATCTCGCCGACGCCCATGTGCGGGCCCTGGGCTGGTTGAAGCGCTGTAACGGCACCGGTGCGCACGAGTCCTTCAATCTCGGCAGCGGGGCGGGCTACAGCGTGCGCCAGGCAGTGGCGGAAACCGCGCGCATCGCAGGCCGGCCGGTGCCGCACCAAGTCGGGCCGCGCCGGCCGGGGGACTCGCCGAAGCTGGTGGGCGACATCTCGAAATCGGCCCGCGAGCTCGGGTGGCGGCCGACGCGCGATCTCGCGGCCCAGATCGAAGACACGCTGCGCTGGCGGCGAGCGATGCCGCGTTAAGATGGCAGAATGTTGGTAACCGTAAATCCTTGAAAGAAGTCGCTTTCTTCAGACCGTTCGCAACCAATCGGTGACATTTCGGAGCGAGGCTTGACGGTCGGGCGGCGGGCGCGCAAACGAGCGTATCAGCGTAGTCTGGAAGCGAGCATTGGCGTGAAGCCGAGGCATTGGAAGTCTGGCAAGCACCCCTCGTATTGATTCGAAAGGCCTGTTCATGTCCAAGGATGATCTTGTCGTTGTTACCGGTGCAGGTGGATTTATCGGCGGCCATCTGGTCCGCGAGCTGCAGAAGCGCGGCCATACGAAAATTCGCGCGGTCGATGTGAAGCCGCTCGGCGAGTGGTACCAGAAGATTCCGGGCGTCGAGAACCAGGTTGGCGACCTCTCCTTGCTAGAGGCCTGCCGGGCCGCTGCCAGGGGCGCCCGCACGATCTACAATCTTGCCGCCGACATGGGCGGCATGGGTTTCATCGAGACCCACAAGGCCGAATGCATGCTCTCGGTCTTGATCAACACGCATATGTTGATGGCGGCCAAGGAAGCCGGCAGCAAGCAGTTCTTCTTCTCGTCCTCGGCCTGCGTCTACAACGGCGACAAGCAGACCGATCCGAATGTCACGGCGCTCAAGGAAGAGGATGCCTATCCCGCCCTGCCGGAGGACGGCTACGGCTGGGAGAAGCTGTTCAGCGAGCGGATGGCCCGTCACTTCCGCGAGGATTACGGCATCGCCACCCGCGTCGCGCGTTATCACAACGTGTACGGGCCGCACGGCACTTACGATGGCGGCCGCGAGAAGGCGCCGGCCGCGATCTGCCGCAAGGTGATCGAGGCCAAGCTTTCGGGCAAGCACGAGATCGAGATCTGGGGCGACGGTCATCAGACCCGCTCGTTCATGTATATCGACGACTGCACCGAGGGCACGATCAAGCTCCTCAACAGCGACATCGTCGAGCCGCTGAACATCGGCAGCGACCAGCTCGTGAGCATCAACCAGCTGGTCGACATCGTCGAGAAGATCGCCGGCGTGACGTTGAAGCGCCGCTACAATCTGGACGCGCCCAAGGGCGTCCGTGGCCGCAACAGCGACAACACCCTGATCAAGAAGCTCATGGGCTGGGCACCCTCCATCCGCCTCGAAGCCGGCATGGAGAAGACCTACAAGTGGATCTACGACGAGATGGCGTCCGGCAAGGCGTCGATCGTCAACGCCGTCCCCCGCGCCGTCGCGGCGCAGTGATCAAACGGATGCGCGGGCTTTGCCGCCCGCGCATCAGCGCCCGACGCGGCGCACCGCCTTGTTGCTCTTCAGAAGACCATCGAAATAGGCGATGGTCTTCTCGAGGCCCTCGTCCAGCGGCACCTTCGGCTCCCAGCCGAGTTTCTCGCGCGCCAGCGTGATATCGGGACAACGCTGCATCGGGTCGTCGATCGGCAGCGGCCGGAACACCAGCTTCGACTTGCCGTTCACCAGCTCGAGGATCTTCTCGGCAAGATGCCTGACCGGCATCTCCACGGGGTTGCCGAGGTTGACCGGTCCCGTGAAGTCGTCCGGCGTATGGTCCATCAGCCGGATCCAGCCCTCGATCAGGTCGTCGACATAGCAGAACGCGCGAGTCTGCATGCCATCACCGTAGATGGTGATGTCCTCGCCTTTGAGCGCTTGGACGATGAAGTTGGACACGACGCGACCGTCGTTGGGATGCATGCGCGGGCCGTAGGTGTTGAAGATGCGCGCCACCTTGATGCGCAGCTTATGCTGGCGCCAATAGTCGAAGAACAGCGTCTCGGCACAACGCTTGCCCTCGTCGTAGCAGGCGCGCGGTCCCAGCGGGTTGACGTTGCCGCGGTAACTCTCGACCTGCGGATGCACGGTGGGATCGCCGTAGACCTCGCTGGTCGAAGCCTGGAAGATCTTCGCCCTCACTCTCTTGGCCAGGCCCAGCATGTTGATGGCGCCGTGCACGCTGGTCTTGGTCGTCTGCACTGGATCGTGCTGGTAATGGATCGGGGATGCCGGACAAGCGAGGTTGTAGATCTCGTCCACCTCGACATAGAGCGAGAACGTGACGTCATGGCGCATCAGCTCGAAGTGCGGATGGTCGAGGCAGGCCGCCACGTTGTCCTTGCTGCCCGTGAAATAGTTATCGACGCACAGGATGTCGTTGCCGGCCCGCAGGAGCCGCTCGCACAGATGCGAACCGAGAAATCCTGCGCCGCCCGTCACCAAGATACGCTTTCCCATGATCCTCCCCGCTGTCACCTGAGACTATGCGATCAAACTCTTGAAATCACTCGAAATTCGTCGCACTTCAATGGTCACAAGAACAGGTAAAGGGAGTAACGCGATATGGGCATGGAGATGGTGGGACTGGGCGACATCGTGCGCACGCACGCCAGCCGGCAAGGCGACGCGGTCGCCCTGGTGCATCAGGGCAGGAGAACGACCTACCGCCAACTCGATAGCGCAGCCAACCGCGTCGCGCAGGCGCTGATTGCCGAAAGGATCAGGTCCAGCGTCCGCGTTGCCCATCTCGACAAGAGCAGCGACCTCTACTTCGAGCTTCTGTTCGGCGTCGCCAAGGCCAACGCGGTGATGGTGTCGGTCAATTGGCGGCTGGCGCCACCGGAGGTCCTGCATATCGTGAAAGATGCAGAAGCCGAGATCCTGTGCGTCGGCGAGGAGTTCTTTCCGGTCATCGACAAGATCCGCGACCAACTGCCGTCCGTCCGGCGGATCGTCTCCCTGTCCGGCAGCCATCCCGGTTGGGAGCCGTTCGCGGCCTGGCGCGACCGCCATCCCGACGTCGACCCGCATTTGCCCGCCAAACCTTCCGATACGGCGGTCCAGTTTTACACCAGCGGTACGACAGGCCTACCCAAAGGCGCCGAGCTCACCAATGCGAATTTCGCCTACATGTTTCGCGTGTGGTCGCCGAGCTGGCAGATGAAGCCGGGCACGAACACAATCGTCTGCCTGCCCATGTTCCATATCGGCGGCGCCGGCTGGGGAATGGTCGGCCTCTATGCGGGCGCGGTCAATCACGTGGTGCGCGAGTTCGTCCCGGCGCAGATCCTCGACATCGTCCAGCGCGAGCGCATCGAGGTCATCCTGCTGGTACCCGCCATGATCCTGTTCCTGGTCCAGGCGCCGCAAATCCGCGAGACCGACCTCTCGAGCCTGAAGCTGATCGTCTACGGCGCGGCGCCCATCCCGGCCGAGCTGCTGAAGCAGGCCATGGCAGCGTTCGGCTGCAGCTTCCAGCAAGTGTATGGCCTGACCGAGACGACGGGCGCGGTCACGCTCCTGCCGGCGGAGGATCACGATCCGGCCGACGCGCGTAAGCTTCTGTCCTGCGGCTATGCCCAGAAGGAGGTGGAGCTGCGCATCGTGGATGAGAACGGCCGCGAACTGCCGGCCGGCAAGGTGGGCGAGATCGCCATTCGCTCGCCGCAGGTGATGGCCGGCTACTGGAAGCTGCCCGACGCGACCGCACGCGCGATCAGGGGCGACTGGTTCCTGAGCGGCGACGCCGGCTATCTCGACGAGAAAGGCTATCTCTACATCCACGATCGCGTGAAGGACATGATCGTCTCCGGCGGCGAGAACATCTACCCCGCCGAGGTCGAGAGCGCGCTGTTCGGCCATCCGGCGGTCGCCGACGTGGCCGTGATCGGCGTGCCCGACCAGCGCTGGGGCGAGGCCGTGAAGGCGATCGTGGTCAAGCAGCCCGACGCGGAGGTGTCGCCGGGCGAGCTCATCGAGTGGGCGCGCGACAGGATCGCCGGCTACAAGCTGCCCAAGTCGGTCGACTTCGTCGACGCCTTGCCGCGCAATCCCACCGGCAAGATCCTCAAACGCGAGCTGCGCAAGGCCTACTGGGCGGACAACGAACGGCAGGTCAACTGATCGCGCAGCGCGCGGATCACCAAGCGGGATTGCCTGCAAACATCCCTCGAAAAGGCGACTGGACGCCGCTAGAACGGCTGCGTTCCCCGTAACGACACGCTTCGCAGCTCACCGATGCCCGAATTGCCGTCAAATCTCACGCCTGTCCGCGACGCCCACGTCTTCGACGAAGGCCGCCTGACCGACTACCTGACCGCCCATATCGACGGCTGCCGCGGACCGTTGCGCATCCTGCAGTTCGAGGGCGGGCAGAGCAACCCGACCTTCCACCTGACCGATGCCGGCGGACGCATGTACGTCCTGCGCAAGAAGCCGCCCGGCAAGCTTCTGCCTTCCGCCCACCAGGTCGACCGGGAATTCCGCGTCATCAAGGCGCTGGCCGACCACACAGACGTGCCAGTGCCCAAGCCCTACCTCCTGTGCCAGGACGATGCGGTGATCGGAACCGCCTTTTACGTCATGGAGTACATGCCGGGCCGCATCTTCGCCGATCCGAAGATGCCCGGCGTGTCGCCCGCCGACCGCGGCCGGATCTTCGACTCCATGAACGACGTGCTGGCGCGCATCCACAACGTCGATTATCGCGCCGTCGGCCTCGGCGACTACGGCCGCGAAGGGCAATATATTCCGCGCCAGATCGCGCGCTGGTCGAGCCAGTACGATCTCTCGCGTACCGAGCACATCGAGTCGATGGAGCTTCTCAAGCAGTGGCTGCCGGCGAACATCCCGCCCGGCGACGAGACGCGTATCAATCATGGCGACTATCGCCTCGGCAACACAGTCGTGCATCCCACCGAACCGCGCATCGTCGCGGTTCTCGATTGGGAGCTCAGCACGCTCGGCCATCCGCTGGCCGACCTCGGCTACAATTGCATGATGTACCACTTCGGCGAGGGCTTCGGCGCGTCGGGCGGCTATGCCGGCATGGATCTCGAGGGGTTCGGCATTCCGACCGAGGCTGACTATCTCGCCACCTATGCCCGTCGCACCGGCCGCAAGAGCATCGAGCACTGGGACTTCTATCTTGCCTTTTCGCTCTTCCGCCTCGCCGCCATCGTGCAGGGTGTCTACAAACGCGGCCTCGACGGCAATGCCTCCTCGACGACCGCCACCAAGTACGGCAATCGCTGCAAGGCCATGGCCGATCTCGGCTGGTCGATGGTGAAGGCCCGCGCCTGAGCAGCCGCGGAGTTCAAGGCTCGTCGGCCACCGGCACCATCGAGGCATCGTTGCCCACAGGGCAATGGCGGCTGTCGACGACGACATTCGCGGGATTGCGGAGCTTGCTGATCTCGGCCGTCGTCTGCTCGGTCGGCACGCCCGGTGGCGGCGTGCGTAGTGTCCAGGCCACCAGGTTCTTGATGACGCTTCCCAGCGCCTGGTCGATCGCCTCCACGACCTTCGGCACCTTGTCGGCGCGCGCCCGCACACACCGCTCGAAGGTCGCTTCGCCGATGATCTGACGGACCGGCATCTGCACCAGCTTGGCGACGATGCGCACACGCGCGATCGGCGGGCTGCCGTAATAGTACATGGCTTCGAAATCGCGCAGGTCCGGCTGCAGCAGGTAGTTGGGCACGAGCGCGATCGATTCGCGCGCCACGGCGATGATCTTCCGCGAGTTCTCGAACGAATCGACGATGCGCGTCTGCACCATCAACGGTGCCCGATCGGTCCAGGCCGACTTCGCGTAGTAGTCGAACGAAGTGGGCGACTGGGCAATGGCGATGCGGCCGGTATTGAGATTGGCGGCGGCCGCCGGCACTTCCACGGCAAGCTGCCAACGCACGCTCGGCAGGTCGGGATCGAACGTACTCTTTGGAGTGACCTGGTAGAGGTTGGTCGGCTCTTCCGCCGCCTGGATCAGCGCACAGCCGCCGAGCAATAGCGCCGCGGCCGCGGCCGCCGCCGTGAAACGCATCATTTCGGCGTGTATCCTTGCTTGCCGCTGAACACGAAGCCCGCCGGATCGCGTTCGAGCTTGGTGGCGATGATGTTCAGATTGGCCGTCAGCTCGCGAAGCTCGCGGATGGCGAGAGAGAACTCGGTGAGACCCGTCTGGGAGAATTGCTGCACGGGCCCGCGGGTCGCGGTCAGCAGCTTGTTGAGCTGGTCCGCGGCGCTGTTGATGTTGGCGAGCGCCAGCCTCGCCTGGTCGATGGTCTTGGCCAGCTCCCCCCGCTCCTTGCCGGCCAAGGCCTTGCGCGTCTGGGCATCCTGCGGCCCGAGCTCCATCGCCATCAGACTCAGCGAGTCGGAAAGCTTGTTGAGCCGCTCGAAGGTCTGATGGAAGTCGGCGACCGCTCCAGGGAGCTGGGCGAGGGCCGACTGGATCGCCGCATCCTGCTTGGCGAAGCCTGCCGTCACTGTGGACAGGTTGCGCATCGTGTCGCTCAAGGCGGCGACATTCTCGTCGCTCAGAAGCTCGTTGAGGCGATCCACCGTGACGCTTGCCTTGGTCAGCAGGGCCTGCGCCGAGGTCGAGGTCGCCTGCAGGAAGGACGCGCCCTCCCGGATCTCCGGATAGGGCGTTTCGCCGAGCTTCTTCTTTGGCTTGACCTCTTCGGACTCGGCGCGGCCCACAATCTGGATATAGGCGGCGCCGGCAATGAACGGTTTCTCGAAGACCGCATATGACTGCTCACGAATATCGATATTGGAATCGACCGCGACCGTCACCTCGATCTTCTCGCTCACCCGCTCGCGCCCGGTGCTGCGCTGGACGGAGCGACGCGACGTGAGCTGGATGTTCTGAACCCGTCCCACCCGCAGGCCTCGATAGTAGACCGGCGAATCGACGCTCAATCCCTGCACATCGCCCGAGAACAGGATCACGTAATAGGCGTAAGAGGTCTGATCGCCCTCGCGCAGCTTCCAGATGACGAAGCCGACGAGGGAAACGACGAACAGGATCATCGCCGCGCCGATCAGCACGTATGGCGATCTATTTTCCATTGAACGCTGCTTTTCGCTCCTGCCCCGCCGCCGCTGCCCGTCCGCGCGGCCCGCGGAAATATTCCTGCACCCATGGATGATCGTAGGCCAGCAATTCGTCCATCGTACCTGCCACGACACGCTTGTCGAGCAGGACCGCGATGCGATCGCATACAGCATAAAGACTGTCGAGGTCGTGAGTCACCATCAGCACGGACAGGCCGAGACTCTGCTGCAGTTCCCGGACGAGCTCGTCGTAGTGGGCGGCGCCGATCGGATCGAGGCCCGCCGTCGGCTCGTCGAGAAACAGGAGTTCGGGATCGAGGGCGAGCGCGCGCGCCAAGCTAGCCCGTTTGCGCATGCCACCGGACAGCTCCGACGGCTTCTTCTCGGCGGTATCAGGCGGCAGACCGACCAACGCGATCTTGAGCGCAGCGATGGAGCGCATGGCGTCCTCGTCCAGGCCGGCATGTTCGCGAATCGGCACCATGATGTTCTGCGCCACCGTCAGCGAAGAGAACAGCGCGCCGTCCTGGAACTGGACGCCCAGATGTGCCTGCAGGGCGTGCTCGGCCTTGCCATGAAGATGTTGGGTGTTCGTCCCAAGGACCTCGATCGTTCCGCGTCGCGCCGGATTGAGGCCGATAATGGTGCGCAACAACACGGATTTTCCGGTGCCCGACCCCCCGACGAGGCCGACAACCTCTCCGCGAAACATGTCGAAATCAAGATTGTCGTGGATGACATGGTCGCCGAACTGCGTGCGGACATCCCGCAGTCTCAGGACAACGTCGCGGCCGTCCCGATGATCGACGAGCTGCCCGCCTTGCACCATCACACGCCCGCCAGCAGGAAAATGACCGAAAACACCGCGTCGAGCACGATGACGCAGAAGATCGACTCGACAACCGATCGCGTCGTGAGCTGGCCGACGCTTTCGGCGCTGCCGCGGACCTGCAACCCTTCGAAACAGCCGATCGCGGCGATGATCATCCCGAACACCGGCGCCTTGATCATGCCGGTATAGAAGTGCCAGATGCCGACCGTGTCGCGCAGGCGGGCAAAGAACTGGACGAAGGTGAAGTCGAGATAGACGCTGCACGCGACGGCACCGCCCAGCAGGCCGGCCATGTCGCCCCAGAAGACGAGCAGCGGCATCGAGATCAGCAACGCGACGATCCGCGGCAGGACCAGCCACTCGATGGGATTGAGACCGATCGTGCGCATCGCATCGATCTCCTGGTTGACCTGCATCGTGCCGATCTGCGCGGTGAAGGCGCTGCCCGACCGGCCGGCGACGATGATGGCCGTCAGCAACACGCCCAGCTCGCGGAAGATGCCGATGCCGACGGCCTCGACGGTGAAGGTCTCGGCGCCGAACTGCCTGAGTTGCTGCACGCCCTGATAGGCGATCACGACGCCGATCAGGAAACAGAGGACTCCGACGATGACGAGCGCCTTCACCCACACCTCGTACATCTGCTGCACCACGACGGCGGGCCGAAACCGCTTCGGGCTCGCGAATGCGCCGGCGACGACGACCAGACTTTCGCCGAAGAAGGCGCAGAGCGCGATGATTTGCTGATAGATGTGGACCAGGCCTTCTCCGACCTCGGCCAACCAATGTGACAACCAGTTGACACGCGGTTCGGGGGGCGTCTCGACGTTGTGCGCCTGCACCACCCGGAAAAGGTCGGCCTGGCCCTGCTCCTTCGCCCGAACCTCGGCCTCCTGGCCGCCGCCCGCAAGCTGAAGGAGTTCCAGCACGCCCGCCGTGTCGAGGCGTCCGACGTCGGTGATATCGATGAGTCGCGGCCTGCGCCCGACGTCTGCCGCCTCGCTGCGCCGCTGCCGACGGCGCAGCCCGCGGACGCTGAAGACCGTCCAATTGCCCGACGCCTGCAGGACGGACGTGCCGTCGCGCTCGATGTACTTGAAGGTGGGGGCCGAAGGCATCGGGGAGATTAGTCGCGGTGCGCGTTCGGCCTGTCAATCGGGATGGCGAATTGCACCGTTGCGGCTCCGCTGGCACGATCCGGTCCGGAGGAACCGATGGGCAAATGGCCGGTGCTCGACAAGATCGAGATGATCGAGGAGCCGATCGACGACGAGAGTTACGAACACAAGCTGAAGAAGCTGCAGCACCGGCTGTTGGACCTTCAAGTGCACCACATGCGGACCGGCGGAAGGGTGATCATCGGCGTCGACGGCTGGGATGCCGCCGGCAAAGGAGGCGCGATCCAACGCATCATCTACGGCCTGGAACCGCGTTCGACGCATGTGTGGCGCATTGGCGCTCCAACGCCCGCCGAGCAGGGCCGGCACTACCTTTGGCGCTTCTGGGAACGGCTGCCGGCGCCTGGCAACTGGTCGATCTTCGATCGCACCTGGTATGGCCGTGTCCTTGTCGAGCGCATCGAGGGCTTTTGTGACGAAGCGGCCTGGAAACGAGCTTACCGCGAGATCAACGAGTTCGAACGGCAGCTCGCCGACGATGGCGTTCGTATCGTCAAGCTGCTCTTCCATATCAGCGCCGAGGAGCAGAGGGAGCGGATGATCGAGCGGCTTCGCAAGCCCTACAAGCGTCACAAGGTCGGGCTCGAAGACTTCCGGAACATTGCCAAGCGCAAGCAGTATCTCGAAGCCTACAAGGACATGCTGGACAAGACCGACACCGACCATGCGCCGTGGCATGTCATCGCCACCGATCACAAGAAGCAAGCCCGGCTCGCAGCCTTGGGTGTCGTTGCCGAAGCGCTGGGCCGCGGCGTGAACATTACCGAGCATGAGCTCGACCCGCGCATTGCCGAGGCTGCCTATAAGCTGTGGGGCTGGCGCCCCGGCGAGGGGAAGGACGGCGGCGGCAACAAGTGACCCAAATGCGCGTTTTCGCCGGCTGGCGAGTCGTGGCCGGCGCCTTCCTTTGCATGCTGACGGGGTACGCCGTCGCCTACTCCTTCGCCGCTTTCTTCGGACCGCTCGAGACGGAGTTCGGCGCCCAGCGTGGCGATACGTCGCTCGTCTTCTCGATCGCGGCCTTCCTCTATTTCCTGCTCGGCCTGCCGGCTGGCCTGATCGGCGACCGCGTCGGGCCGCGTCCCGTTGTGACGGGAGGCCTGCTGGTCGTCGCACTCGGCCTGGTCATCGCCGCGCACGCGCAAGCCTTGTGGCAGGTCTATCTCGGATACAGCCTCGGCGTCGGCCTGGGGGTCGGCTTTTCGTATGTGCCGAGCATCACGGCCGTTCAGCATTGGTTCGTGCGGCGGCGTGGCACGGCAAGTGGCATCGCGGTTGCGGGGATCGGTGTCGGCACCTTGATCGGCGCTCCGCTGGCGAATGTCATGATCGCCCATATCGGCTGGCGCCACACCTATCTCGTGCTGGCCGGCCTCACGGTGCTGGGAGCCATCGTCTCCGGCCTCCTGATCCGCCGCGATCCGCGCTTCTACGGGATGAAGGCGGAGGGCGAAGTGATGTCGACCGAGCCCGGGCCGCCTTCGCCGTCAGGCTTGACGCTGGCCGAGGCGGTTCGGACGAGACCGTTCTGGTCCGTGTACGCGGCGGCTCTCTTGATGTCGTTCGGCCTGTTCACGCCTTTTGTCCATCTCGTGCCCTATACCCGCGACATCGGGCTGGCGCCGGGATTTGGCGTCCTGCTGATCACCCTGCTGGGCGTCGGCAGCACCGTCGGCCGCTTTCTGTTCGCGAGCGTTACGCCGTGGCTCGGCCGTCGCCTCTCCTTTGCCCTGATGCTGATCGGCGCGGGAGCGATGCTGGTGGTGTGGTCGTTCTCCACAACGGCGCCGGCATTGATCTTCTTTGCTCTTTTGTTCGGCGCGTTCTACGGCGGCTTCGTCGCCATCGCCCCTTCCCTCGCCGCCGACTATTTCGGCGGACGGGCACTCGGGGCGGTAATCGGCGCTCTCTACAGCGGCGTCGCTTTCGGCGCCCTGCTAGGGTCGCCGGCGGCCGGCTACGCCTACGACTTCTTCGGATCCTACGCGGGAGCGATCCTGGCCGGCGCGTTTCTTTGCCTCGTCGCCTTCGTCATCATGCTCCTGACGCCCGAGCCTGCGCGCTGGCTGGCGCAGCGCGCACCGTCACGCTGATGTCGTGGCCGAGTCGCGGCGCGATCCAGCCCAGCGCCTCGCCCATCGCCTCCTCCAATTTCCACGGCGGATTGACGACGGCAACGCCGCAAGCTGCAAGCTTTCCGGGCGGGACGGCCTCTCCCAGTCGCAATTCGAGCGTCAACAGCTTCAGGTGAGCAAGGGAGGCGGCAAACTCGGCCGCCGCTTCATCCTTGACCGGATACCAGATCGCGTAGCAGCCGGTCGCGAAGCGGCGCAGTCCCTGTCGCAGCGCGCGGCCAACCCGGTCGAACTCGTTGGCCGCCTCGAACGGCGGATCGATCAGCACGAGTCCGCGGCGCTCCGGCGGCGGCAGCAGCGCCTTCAGCGCCTGATAGCCGTCGACCTGACGGACCTCGACGGCGCGATCGCCGGCGAACTCGCGTTTGAGGGCCAGTGCCGCCTGTGGATGCAGTTCGCAGGCAACGAAGCGGTCACCTGTCCTGAGGGCAGTCCGGATCAAGCGCGGCGACCCGGGATAGTGCCTCGGTACCCCGGTTGGCGTACCGAACTTGCGATCGTAGGCGGCGACGGCCGCAAGATAGTGCGCCACCGCGGGCGGCATGCCGGTTCGGCTTGCCCCTGCCAAGCGCAGGATGCCGGCTTCCGCCTCGCCGGTCCGCAGCGCCTCCTCTCCGGCAAGGTCGTAGCCTCCAGCACCGGCATGGGTATCGAGCACGAACAGCTTTTTGTCTTTCAGCGTCAGGAGCCGAAGGAGCTCAATCAACACGACATGCTTCAGCACGTCCGCAAAATTGCCGGCATGGAAGCCATGGCGATAGTTCATCACGTGCCTATAGCACCGAGGCCGAGGTTCGTGCTTCAACCCTCCCGCAAAGGGGGACCGCATGGCCACGCACGAGCTTCATTCCTCGCCCGAGACCTGCCACTGGGGCTATTTCGACAGCCAGCTCAAGCCGTCGTTGAGCCTCAAGTCGGGGGATATCGCGACCATCCACTGCGTCTCCGGTGCGACGGAGATTCTGCCCGAACCACCCCTCAACGTTCTGCCCGAGCACCGCGAGATCCTGGCCAAGCTCAAGCCCCACCTCGGTCGGCACATCCTCACCGGCCCTGTCCATGTCGAAGGGGCCGAGCGTGGCGACGTGCTGGCAGTCGAGGTGCTCGATATCAAATTCCGCACCAACTGGGGCTGGAACGTGCAACGGCCGCTCATGGGCACGCTGCCGGAGGATTTTCCCTCCTATCGCCTAACCCATATCCCCATCGACTCCAATCGCGGAGTCGGCACCTTGCCGTGGGGAACCGAGATCCAGCTTAAACCTTTCTTCGGCATCATGGGTGTCGCACCGCCGCCGGAATGGGGACAGTGCAGCTCCATCGAGCCGCGCGCCTTCGGCGGCAACATCGACAACAGGCATTTCAACGTGGGTACGACGGTCTATTTTCCCGTGTTTGCTCCAGGGGCTCTGTTCTCGGCCGGCGACGGGCACGGCATCCAGGGCGATGGCGAGGTGAATCTCACGGCGCTGGAGACCGCGTTATCGGGCACCTTCCGCTTTACCCTCCGCAAGGACATGAAGCTCAACAATCCCAGGGCGGAGACCGCCACGCACTGGATCACGCACGGCTTCGATCCCGATCTCGACGACGCCGCCAAGGAGGCGCTGCGCGACATGATTCGCCTGATCGCCGCCAAGACCGGGCTGACGCGCGAAGATGCCTATATGCTATGCAGCCTCAAGGGGGATCTGCACATCACCCAGACAGTGGACGGCAACAAAGGCGTCCATTGCATGATGGAGAAGACCCTCGTTGGCGGGTAGAATTGCGTCGCCTGAAGGTCCGGCCCAGCGCGGCCAGGACGCAAGTGCACAGGGCCTGCCCGAAGAGGGGTATCTCCGTTATGCGCAGACGCAGACGGATTTTGCCCGAGATTCTGTCAGGCTGAGCGGCCTGCGGCTCGAGCAGGAAAGGAGGAACGGACGATGAACCTGGGGAGGGGAAGGTTACAAAGGCCGGCTCTTTTCGCGGCGTCCCTCGTCGGCCAGTTGCTGTTCGACCAGACGAACAAAATCGTTCTTGTGCCCTTTCCCGAGAAGTTGACACGCGCCAATTTCGATCTTGCCGATGCAGCCCTTGCCATGTTCGTGGCCCAGAAGGGTTCTATCGACACGATCATCGACTTCAGCAACACCCGTGAGGATGTGGATACCAGCGTGATCGTCGCTCGCGCGTATGCGCCTTGGCCGGCGCGAGAAAGGCGCCATGTCCTCATCGTCTCCAGCGACCTGATGGAAGGCGTGTTCCGGATGTATGCGTTCCATCACGCGGCTGCCGGCTTCGGCGCTACGCAGATCGTCCGCTCTCTCGAGGGTGCGCTGGTCGCCTTGGGGGCAACCAATGCAGTCTTTGATCCGATCGGATCCTCACGCGGGCTGCAAGCGTGGCCGGGAGCGTGACGGCAGCGGCGGGAAGGCAAGCGCTATCGCTGCGGCACCGAGGCCGAGGCCGAATGAAGCGATATAGAGCCAGCCGTAGCTTGCAAAAGTATCGAAGATCCAGCCGCCCATGACCGGCCCGAGCGCCATGCCGAGGCTCGAGATCATCGCCGCAGCGCCGAACACCGTGCCCATGATCCGCATCGGAAAGTATTCGCGCGCGATCACGGCATAGAGTGGCATGACGCCGCCGTAGGCCATCCCGAACACGACGGCGACCGCATAGAACTCGTCGAGCTCGCGGACGAAGAAATAGGTGCCGGCCCCCACCGCTTGGATCAAGAGCCCTACCACCACCACCGGCTTGGCGCCGAACCTGTCGCCGGCGAGGCCGAACAGCAGGCGGCCACCCAGACCGGCAAGACCCTCGACGCTGTAGATCGTGACCGCCGCCATGCCCGGCAATCCACAGGCGATGGCGTAGCTGACCGTGTGGAAGATCGGACCGGAATGCGTGGCGCAGCAGCAGAAGAAGGTGAGCGCCAGCACGATGAACTGCGGCGAACACAGCGCCTGGCTTACTGTCATGCCGGAATCGCCACCGCCGATGGCGCCGGGCACCGCCACGGCGTCCGTCGCCGGCGCGCGTCGGACCAGAAGCGCTGTGGGCACCAACAGCAGCCATGCCGCGACAGCGATCACGAGTTGGGCGGTGCGCCAGTCATAGGTCGAGATCAGCCAGCGGGCGAAGGGCGAGATCGTCATCGGCGCCACCCCCATGCCGGCCGATACGAGCGAGACCGCGAGGCTGCGACGTTTTTCGAACCAGCCTGTGACGGTCGCGATCATCGGGGCGAAGACGGCCCCGGCCGCGACGCCGACAATCACGCCATAGGCGAGCTGGAACGCGAGCAAGCTTTGGGCGCGACTCGCCACGGCGAGCCCCAGCCCCAGCAGGATCGCGCCCGACAGGACGACGATTCGCGGGCCGAATCGATCGGTCAGCGCTCCCCAGCCGAAAGCGGCAACGCCCATCGTCAGGAAGTCGAGCGTCATGGCCGTCGAAATACCGGTGCGCGACCAGCCGGTGGCGTCGGCCATCGGCTGCAGGAAGACCGCGAGCGAGAACATCGCCCCGATGGCGACGCAACCCATCAATGCGCCCGCCGCCACGACCACCCATCCGTACGACCGTTCCATGTCGCTCTCCGTCCGGAAGCGTCAAACACATAACCTATCGGTTAAGTGTTGGCAATGGCCTTTGTCCGACAGATCCGGCAACGATGGCAACCGCAAGGTCGCACCGCCGTTGACAGGTCCGAGCTTCACAGGAGACCTCGATGAGGAAAATCGCCGTTCTTGCGCTTGTCCTTTGTGGCATAACGGCCGCCTGCACGGTCCGATCGGAGCGGACGGTGGTCGAGCATCCCAAGCCGGCGCCGCCAACCGTGGTCGCGACACCCCCACCGCCGGGCACCACCGTAATGGTGCCCAACTAGGACGGGCCTTCCGACTATCTACGCCGCTGCTCGTCACGGCGCCGGCTCGACCCTGAGCTCGGTGCCGTCGATAGCGGTGACGCGAACCTTGGCGCCGGCCACCATGTCGGGGCCTGTCACAGTCCAGCTTCCATCGCCCAGCGTCAGACGGCCACGACCGTTGAGGATCGGCTGATCCAGCACGAAGGTGCGCCCCACCATCGCCTTACCGCGTTCGTTGAGGGTTTCGTTGCCGCGGCCCTGTAGGCGCCTGAGCGAGCGACGCAGGAGCACCGCCGACGCGACGGCCACGATCGCGAAGACGAATAGCTGGAACTCGAGGGATATGCCCGGTGCGATCAGCAGCAACAGGCCGCAGACCGCCGCGCCGATCGCCAGGAACAGGAACACCACACCGGGCAGCATCATCTCGAAGACGAGCAGCACGGCCCCCAGAGCCCACCAGTACCAGAAAACGATCGTCATCGATGTCTACCCTGACGGCGGCACCGATCCGCGCGGCCGTCCGACCGCTTCCGCCGCGCGCGCCTGCGCCTCCTTCGCCAGCTCGCCGATGCCGGCGATGGACGCCATGACGCCTGCCGCCTCGACCGGCAGGAAAAACATCTTGGCGTTGTTGGACGCGCCCATCTTGGCCAGCGCCTCGACATACTTGGTGCCGAGGAAATAGTTGATCGCCTGCGTGCCGTTGCCGGCGATCGACTGGGCGACCACTGCGGTCGCCCTGGCCTCGGCTTCGGCCTGGCGCTCGCGCGCCTCGGCTTCGCGGAAAGCCGCTTCCCGCTTGCCCTCCGCGATCAGGATGGCCGACTGCTTCTCGCCCTGGGCGCGCTGGATGCTCGACTCGCGCACGCCCTCGGCCTCGAGGATGGTGGCGCGCTTCTCGCGCTCGGCCTTCATCTGCCGGCCCATCGCCACCACGATGTCCTCCGGCGGCGCGATATCCTTCAGCTCGATGCGCAGCACCTTGACGCCCCACGGGTTTGTCGCCTGGTCAATAACGGCGAGCAGCGTGTTGTTGATCTCGTTGCGCTTGGACAGCACCTCGTCGAGCGCCATGTTTCCCATCACGCTCCGGATATTGGTGAGCGCGAGATTGGTGATGGCGAGATGGAGGTTCTGCACCTCGTAGGCCGCCCGCGCCGCATCGACCACCTGGTAGAAGGCGACCGCATCGACCTGCACCGTCGCGTTGTCCTTGGTGATGACTTTCTGTGCCGGGATGTCGAGCACGTTTTCCTGCATGTTCATCTTGCGGCCGATCCTGTCGATGAACGGCACGATGAGATGCAGGCCCGGCGGCAACGTACGCGTGTACTTGCCGAAACGCTCGATGGTCCAGTTGAAGCCCTGGTTCACGGTCTTGACGCCGGCAAAAATGAGGACGATGGCCACGACGACCAGCGCCAGGACGAAAATCAGCGCGCCCATTATGCGTCTCCCCCTGCTCGCTCCGACCCTAGCCTAGCAGCGGGACGTAATCGAGGGTTCGCGCACCCTGTTTACGATATGCCCTAGACGGCCTGCCTTTGGTCGGTCGCCAACCAGCGTCCCAGGAACCTGTCGATCCAGCGATTGAGCGGCGGATCGTAGAGCGGATGCATGGCAAGATGGACGCCGCGCTGCTGCGCGCCGGGCATCGCCAGCCGCTCGGCGGCGGTCAGCGTCCAAATCTCTTTCATCTCCAGCGTCACCTCGGGATGGAACTGGAAGCCGAAGGCGTTGGGCCCGAACCGGAAGCCCTGCACCGGATAGCGGTCGTTGGTGGCCAGCAGTTCGCAGCAATCGGGCAGGGTCATGCCTTCGCGATGCCACTGGTAGACCTTCATCGGGCCGGCGATCCAGTCGCGACCTGCCTCGGTCGGCTCGATGTCGACATAGCCGATCTCGACCAGGCCCTTCGGATGCGGCCCGACGCGGCCGCCGGCGGCGCGGGTCAGGAGCTGGGCGCCGAGACACAGGCCGAGATAGGGCACGCCAGCCTCGATCACCTTGGGAATCCAGTCGAGCTCGCACTTGATACCGGCCAGCGTTCCGCAATCATTGGCCGACATCGGGCCGCCGAAGATCACCACACCGGCGTAGTCCGACATGTCTTCCGGCAGCTCGCAGCCGAGATTGGGACAAAGGCGATGAAGCTCGTATCCACGCTTCTCGAGGAGGGCGCCGACTCGACCGGGTCGCGAATGCTCCTGGTGAACGACGATGGCAATTTTATTGGGCTTTTCAGCCGGGGCCGTCATGGATTTGCAAAGTACGCTCGGCTTGTGGCAACGACAAGGCAGGCAAACGGCAAAGGGACGAAATGGCGCGCCAACTCGACTTCTACTTCGACTGCTCCAGCCCCTGGACCTATCTCGCTTTCCACGCCGTCCAACCGCTTGCGGCCGAGACCGGGGCCGAAATCGTTTGGAAGCCCATCCTCGTGGGCGGCGTCTTCAACGCGGTCAACCAGACCGTCTATCAAAACCGGTCGAAGCCCAATCCGCTGAAGCAGGCCTACATGCTCAAGGACCTGGCCGATTGGGCGCGGCTCTATGGGTTGTCGATCGTCTTCCCGCCCCGGATCTTTCCGGTCAACAGCGTCAAATGCATGCGCGGCGCCTTCGTTGCCCTCGACGAGGGCAAGCTCGTGCCCTACGCGACCGCAGCGTTCGAGGCCTATTGGGGCGACGACCGCGACCTTTCGCAGGAAGATGTGCTGGCCGATATCGCGGCGCGCGCCGGTCTCGAGCGCCAGCGCTTCTTTGCCGGCATCGAAACCGACGGCTGCAAGGCACGGTTGAGGGCCAATACCGACGAGCTGATCGCCCGTGGTGGCTTCGGCAGCCCGACCCTTTTCGTCGGCCCGTCGATGTTCTTCGGCAATGATCGGCTACCGCTTGTGAAGGCCGCCCTTCAAGCCGGATGACCGCGCAGGCGTACCGAATCCACTTGATGGGACGGCACCAGTCCGATCACTTTTCGGCGCAAGGTCGCCCTGTGCGGTATTTGCGTTTGAAACCGCTTGTCAAGTGTTGTACCCGCTCACCCTTTCCGGCCAACGTGTTGGGAGTCTCTGGATGATAAGCAAGATCAAGCAGGCGGCGGTTCTGGTGGCGAGCGGCCTGGCATTGGGTGGCTGCCCGTTGTTCGGACCGACCACGACGGCCCCGGCCAAGAAACCACCCGCCCCCGACTACCAGGCGGCCGTGACCATCCCAGCCCCGCCGGCCGCGAAGATTCGCGCGATTTGCTATAATGAGGCGGACCTCACCGTGATCCGGGAGCGCATGCTGCAGCAGGAGCTGACCGTGGCCACGCTGCAGTGCCAGACTCCCAACGGGGTTCGCGCTTTCGACGCCACATACAACACTTTCATCAAGAAGTTCAGCTCGCAGCTCAGCTCCAACGCCCAGGCCTTGACCGCGCTTTCGCGTCGCAAACGGTTCAACGTCGATACCCTCGTCACCGAGTTCGCCAACCGTACCGCGCAGCGCGCGCCGGTCGACAAGGAGTTCTGCTCGCGCAGTCTGCGCGCTCTCGAGTGGGCGCTCGACAGCAAGGTCAGCTCGCTCCATCAGGCCCCGCCCCCGTACGATCTCGGGCCCGAGATGAATATCCATCCCTGCCCGGCGAAGTAATCAGTCCGGCCGAGCATTCGGTGACAAGGCGGCCCACGTGGCCGCCTTGCGTTGCGGACAGGCCTGCGCTCAGCCGCCGTGCCGTAGCAACCGGCCCGAATAGGTGTTGGTCTGCCGGCCGTCGCGCATCGTGACCTCCCCGTTCACGAGGATGTAGCGATAGCCCTCGGCCCGCTGGATGCGCCGCCACTCGCCGCCCGGCAGGTCATGCGCGATTTCGTCGGGCAGCACGTTCAGGCTGTCGAAGTCGTAAATGACGATGTCCGCCGGTGCGCCCTTCCTGATCACCCCCCGGCCGCGGAAGCCCGCCACCTCCGCCGGCAGGGCCGAGAGCCTCCAATGCGCCTCCTCCAGGCTGAGCATTCGGTGCTCGCGTACGACCTTGCACAAGGTTTCGGTGGGATAGCGGCCGGCGGTAAGGAACTTGGTATGCGCCCCGCCATCGCTCACACCAAACAGCACATAGGGATCGTCCACGAGCTCTTTCAGATATTCGATCTTGCCGTTGGGTGGCGCGGCGAAGAATTCGGTCTCGAGATTCTCCTCGACGGCCATGTCGAGCATGACGTCGACCGGATGCTTGCCCAACTTCTCGCCGGCATGAGCCAGCGTGTAGTCGAGCCACTGCTTGTTCTTGTCGAGCTTGGGCCCGACGATGGCGATCTGCGGTAGCGGCCCGGTCGCGGTGATCGGCAGGTTCGCCCGCAATGCCGACCGGCGCGCCGGATCGGCGAGCTTGGCCAGCCGCTCCGCATGCGTGCCGGTCGTCGCCTCGCACCAGGCCTGCTGATCGTCGAACAGGTTCCAGTCCTCGAACGTGAACGTGAAGCCGGCGTCGGTCGTGAGGCCCTGTCCGATCACGCGGATGCCTCGCTCGCGACAGCTCTTCAGCCAGGCGAGCACATGGCGATGGATGTGCGGTCGATCGTCGAACGCCTGGACGACGTTCATGATGACCGGCCGTCCGCTCACCGTCGCCACTTCCTCGTAAAAGGCGCGGTCACGGGCATTGTCGCCGGAGACCAGCAGCATCTGGACAAACCCGTCGTTGCGCTCGGCCAGCACCTTCGCGAACTCGCGGCAGGTATCGTCATGCATCACGTCGGTCGGCATGGGCGAGCCGTCATAGTCGCGCTGCACCGCCGCAGGGCCGGTGGGCAGCATGCGCTGGGCCGACCAGCCGCAGGCGCCGGCATCCATCGCCTCGTGCAGCAGCCTTCGCAGCTCGGCATGCTGCTCCGCGCTCGGACGCTTCCCCGCTTTGGCCGCCTCGAACCCCATCACCCAGATGAGCAGTGGGGAGATCGGAACATAGGGCAGGATGTTCATCGCCTTGGGTGCACGGTCGACCGCATCGAGAAATTCGGGAAAGGTCACCCAGTCCCACGGCATGCCGGCTTTCATCGATGCCATCGGAATCGCCTCGACCCGCGTCATCGACATCATGGCGCGCTCGCGCTCGGCTGGCCGCACCGGCGCGAAGCCGAAGCCGCAGTTGCCGATCACCACCGAGGTGATGCCGTGCCACGCCGAGAGCGTGCAGTAGGGATCCCAAAAGAGCTGCGCATCATAGTGCGTATGAAGATCGACGAAGCCCGGCGCGACGATCAGGCCGCCGGCATCGATGGTCTCGTCCGCCTCGTCGGCGGCGATCCTGCCGATCTCGGCAATGATGCCGTCCTTGATCCCGATGTCCGCTCGAAAGCGCGGCAAGCGGCTGCCGTCGATCACCATGCCGCCACGAATCACTCGGTCGAAACGGGCCATGCTTCCTCCTGTTTTGCAGCAAGCGTGAGTGCGCTTCCGCAAGCTGTCAACGCAGCCACGATTGGCTAAGCTCGCAGGATGGAAACGCTTTCCGTCCGCACCGACACTCTCGAAATCGTCTGCGAGGTCCAGGGACCGGCCGCCGGATTTCCGGTCATTCTGCTGCATGGCTTCCCCTACGATCCGCGTTGTTTCGACGAGGTCGCACCGCCTCTGGCGGCCGATGGATGCCGGGTTCTGGCGCCTTATTTGCGCGGCTACGGCCCGACGCGGTTCCTGTCGGACAGCACGCTGCGCTCGGGCGAGCAGGCCGTGCTGGGAAACGATCTGCGGCAACTCATGGATGCGCTCCGGATCGAGCGGGCGATGCTCGTCGGCTACGACTGGGGCGGACGGGCCGCCTGCATCGTCGCTGCCCTATGGCCCGAGCGCGTGCGCGGTCTCGTCAGTTGCACCGGCTACAACATCCAGAATATCGCCGCTTCCACGAAGC
>DATEID010000047.1:0-7245 GCA_035279245.1 Reyranella sp. | reverse complement strand
GGTGCAAACCCAAACAAATCCGGAATACACTCCGTCGGCATCGGAGGACTCTCCTTTCTCGGATGAAGTCGTTGCGGCACAACAACTTTCTCAGAGTCAGGCCTCCGATGCACCTCTCTCCTTTGAGATATCCGGGCTAGACTAGCGGGGATGGCTCTTACTCAAATCATCCGTCATCCCGAGCGAAGCCGAGGGATTTCTTTTTGCATCGCCACCAAGGTGACGACTCATCGACAAGAGAGGTCCCTCCACTGCGCCTCCCTTCGGCTTCGCTCAGGGCAGGTGCTCTGCTGGCTTCGGTCGGGACGACGGAGACACCTAAACTCATCCACCGTAGCTAATATTTTATCGGGCCGATCTTCTGCCACCATTGACGGTTGGGCTGCGGCCAACCACGCGCCTCCATGCAACTGTCAATGAGGCGATCGGCGGATTTGGCGTCGCTGTAGGCATCCATCTGCGCCGGCAGGGCGCCCTGCCCGTAGCGATCGCGCTCGCCCTGGAAGACATCGCGGCGGCTGGAATCGACCCTTCGTCGCGCCTTCAAATCCTCGTCGACCTGGGCAGCGCAGATGGAACGGTCCTTGTCGTACTTTTCCGGATTTCGCGCCCTGGCGTCGTCCGAAGCCTGGCTGCAGCTCGTCAAAAGGAACGCCAGCACGACGAACGAGATCTTCCTCACGCCATGCCTCCCAGCGCCGCCTCGATCGCCTTCAGCGCATCGGGCGCCTTCGCGACATCCGGGCCGCCGCCCTGAGCCATGTCGGGCCGGCCGCCGCCGCCGTTGCCGCCCAGCGCCGCGACGCCCGCCTTCACGAGTTCGACCGCGCTCAGCGTCCGGGACAGATCGTCGGTGACGCCGACGACCGCGGACGCCTTGCCGTCTTCGACGCCGATCAGTGCCACCACGCCCGATCCGAGCTTCTTCTTGAACTCGTCGGCCATGCCCTTCAGGTCCTTGCCGGGCACGCCGTTCAGGACGCGGCCGATCATCTTCACCTTGCCGACCTGACGGACCTCGTTGGCGGCACTGCTCGCAGCGCCGCCGCCGGCCAGCGCCAGCGCCTTGCGGGCGTCGGACAACTCGCGCTCGACCTTGCGCTGGCCGTCCATCAACGCCGAGAGACGCGCCGGCAAATCCTCTGGCCGAACCTTCAAGGCACTGGCAGCCTGGTTCAGGAGGTCGAGCTGGTGGCGCACATATTCCTCGGCGGCCGCGCCGGCCAGCGCCTCGATACGGCGGACGCCCGCCGATACCGCGCCCTCGCCGACGATGCGGAACAGACCGATATCGCCGGTGCGCTGGGCATGCGTGCCGCCGCACAGCTCGATCGAATATGTTTCGCCATCCTTGCCGCCCATCGAGAGCACGCGCACCTCATCGCCATATTTCTCGCCGAACAGGGCCATCGCACCGGCGGCGATCGCCTCTTCCGGCGTCATGAGCCGTGTATCGACCGGCGTGTTGAGGCGGATGCGCTCGTTCACCTCGTCCTCGATGTGGCGCAGCTCTTCCTGCGAGATGGGCTTGGTGTGGCTGATGTCGAAGCGCAGCCGATCCGGCGCCACCAGCGATCCCTTCTGTGTCACATGCGTGCCGAGATGGCGGCGCAGCGCCTCGTGCAGCAGATGAGTTGCCGAATGATGGGCGCGCAATTGGGCGCGGCGAATGGCGTCGACGGTCATCACGACCTCGTCGCCGACCTTGATCCCGCCCTTCGCGACCTCGGCATGATGAGCGTGCAGGTCGCCCACCATCTTCTGCACGTCGGTGATCTCGGCCTCGCCCGTCGGGCCGACAAAGCGACCCGTATCGCCAAGCTGGCCGCCGGATTCGGCATAGAACGGCGTCTGGTTGACCACCAACCAGCCGGTTTGCCCCGCCTCGAGCGACGGGACCTCCCTGCCCTCGAGGATGATCGCCGTGATCTTGCCCTCGGCACGCTCGGTGTCGTAGCCCAGGAACTCGGTGGCACCGACCTTCTGGCGCACATCGAACCAGATCGCCTCCGATGCCGCTTCGCCTGATCCGGCCCAGGCCGCCCGGGCCTTGGCCCGCTGCTCGTCCATTGCCTTCTCGAAGCCTGCGGTATCGACCGCGATACGGCGCGCCCGCAGCACGTCCTGGGTGAGGTCGAGCGGAAAGCCGTAGGTATCGTAGAGCTTGAACGCGACGTCGCCCTTCAGCGTGCCCCCGGCCGGCAGAGTCCGGGTCTCGTCTTCCAGGAGCTTCAGGCCGGTGCCCAACGTCTTCTTGAACCGGGTCTCCTCGAGCTTCAGCGTCTCGGTGATCAGCGCCTGCGCCCGCCCCAGTTCGGGATAGGCGTCTCCCATCTCGTGCACGAGCGTCGGCACGAGCTTGTAGACCATCGGTTCGGTGGCGCCGAGGATGTGGGCGTGCCGCATCGCGCGGCGCATGATGCGGCGCAGGACGTAACCGCGGCCCTCGTTGGAAGGCAGCACGCCGTCGGCGATCAGGAACGAGGTGGCGCGCAGATGGTCGGCGATCACCTTGTGCGATGCCGACTGCGGCCCATCCGGATCGACGCCCGTCTCGTGCGCCACCGCCTCGATGAGCGCCCGGAAGAGATCGATGTCGTAGTTGTTGTGCTTGCCCTGCAAGACGGCCGCGATGCGCTCCAACCCCATGCCGGTGTCGATCGACGGCTTGGGCAGCGGCACGCGCAGATCCTTGGTCTGCTGCTCGAATTGCATGAAGACCAGGTTCCAGATCTCGATGAACCGGTCGCCGTCCTCGTCCGGGCTGCCCGGCGGACCGCCCGGAATGTCCTCGCCGTGATCGTAGAAGATCTCCGAGCACGGTCCGCAAGGACCGGTGTCGCCCATCGCCCAGAAATTGTCCGAGGTCGGGATGCGGATGATCTTGCTGTCGGGAAAGCCCGTCACCTTGCGCCAGTATCCGGCCGCCTCGTCGTCCTCGCTGAACACCGTCACCAGCAGCCTGTCCGGCGGCAGGCCGAACTCCTTGGTGATCAGGTTCCAGGCAAGCTCGATCGCGCGATCCTTGAAATAGTCGCCGAACGAGAAGTTGCCCAGCATCTCGAAGAAGGTGTGATGGCGCGCCGTGTAGCCGACATTCTCGAGGTCGTTGTGCTTGCCGCCGGCCCGCACGCATTTCTGCGACGTCGTCGCGCGCGAATAGGGCCGCTTCTCCATCCCGGTGAAGACGTTCTTGAACTGCACCATGCCGGCGTTCGTGAACATCAGCGTGGGATCGTTGCGCGGCACGAGCGGGCTCGAGCTCACGATCTCGTGGCCGTTCTTGCGGAAGTATTCTAGGAATGTGCGACGGATGTCGCTGACGCTTGCCATGGTGCGGTCCTTGTAGCGTGTGCGCGTCGCCCAAGTCCATAACGGGAGGAATAGCGGGTTTATGGTCGATTCGGGCCAGGTTTCGGCCACTTTGCGCCTCGCCGTCGGAGATTTGCGCATCGCCCATCCGATTACGGTTCCATCGGGTGCCGTGCCGGCGACGGCTGTGATCCCGGCACTGCAGGACCTGGTGAACGCCGTCGTCGCAGCCTCGGCGGAGCGCCCTTCGAAGATGGGGAAAACCATCTCCTGCCGCAAGGGCTGCGGCGCCTGCTGCCGGCAGCTCGTGCCGATCTCGCGGACGGAGGGCGAGGCCTTGTTGGCGGTTGTCGAGACCCTGCCGCCGGAGCGTCGCGCCGCTGTCCTTGGGCGCTTTGCCGAAGCCAGTGCGACGTTGGCCAAGGCCGGTCTGCGCGACATGATGCTCGACCCGGCCAAGCGGTCGGGCAGGACCAATCGTGAGATCTCGCTTGCCTACCTCGCCTTGAGGATCGCCTGCCCGTTCCTGGAGGACGAGAGTTGCTCCATCCATGGGGACCGGCCACTGGTTTGCCGTGAGTACCTGGTCACGTCACCGCCGGCGCTCTGCGCGGGACCGGCTCAGGAAGGCGTCGCGACCGTTGCCGTACCGAAGGTCTCTTCGGCGGCGCGCGGACTGGAAGAAAGCCGTCCCGAAGTCGATACGAGCGGCCGCTGGTTCCCCCTCGCCCTGCTGTTGGAGTGGAGCAAGACTCGCCCGCGCGGCGCGACACGACGGCCCGGGCCGGAATGGATTCAGCGGTTCGTGCGACGGCTGACGATCAAAAAGGCCGACGGGCAATAAGCCGACGGGCAATAGAAGGGCGGTGCTGCGCGTGGGGGAACAGCACCGCCCGGACCGGAGACAGAGGCTTTGGCAGTCCGGTCGAAAGCCTGGACTAGTCGTCCTCGTCGTTGTCCTTGCCGCCGTCCATCAGCGCATCGGCGACGATGCCGGCATTGGCCCGGACCTTCTGCTCGATCGCCTGGGCGACCTCGGGATGTTCCTTCAGATAATTCTTGGCGTTCTCGCGCCCCTGGCCGATGCGCTGGCCGTCATAGGAGAACCACGAGCCCGACTTCTCGACCACGCCGGCCTTCTCGCCGAGGTCGATCAGTTCGCCGACCTTGCTCACGCCCTCGCCATACATGATATCGAACTCGACGACCTTGAACGGCGGCGCCACCTTGTTCTTCACCACCTTCACGCGCGTGGCATTGCCGACCACCTCGTCCTTGTCCTTGAGCGCGCCGATGCGGCGGATATCGAGGCGGACCGAGGCATAGAATTTTAGCGCATTGCCACCGGTCGTGGTCTCGGGGCTGCCGAACATCACGCCGATCTTCATGCGGATCTGGTTGATGAAGATCACCAGCGTATTCGACTTGGAGATCGAGGCGGTGAGCTTGCGCAGCGCCTGGCTCATCAGGCGGGCCTGCAGGCCCGGCAGGGCGTCGCCCATCTCGCCTTCGAGCTCGGCGCGTGGCACGAGGGCGGCGACCGAGTCGATCACCAGCACATCGATGGCGCCGGAGCGGACCAGCGTGTCGGCGATCTCGAGCGCCTGCTCGCCCGCGTCGGGCTGGGAGATCAGAAGATTGTCGATGTCGACCCCGAGCTTCCTCGCATAGACCGGGTCGAGGGCATGCTCGGCATCGATAAAGGCGCAGGCGCCGCCCTTCTTCTGCGCTTCGGCCACGCAGTGCAGGGCGAGCGTCGTCTTGCCCGAGCTTTCCGGACCGTAGATCTCGACGATGCGGCCCTTGGGCAGGCCGCCGATCCCCAGCGCGATATCGAGGCCCAGCGAGCCGGTCGACACTGCCTCGATCTCCAGCGCCTCGCGCTGGCCGAGCTTCATGATCGATCCCTTGCCGAAGGCGCGTTCGATCTGCGCCAAGGCTGCATCGAGCGCCTTGTTCTTGTTTTCCATGCCCTCTTTCTCGACCAGTTTCAGCGCTGCCGACATTGGCTGCCTCCTCCTTCTCCCACGCCCGCATTCGGGGCGGCAATGCGGATAAGTCCGCCGGAAAACATCGCCAATGTACCTATTTTGTTCACTCCGGCAAGTCGTGAATTAACATTCTGAAAAATTTAAATTTATTGACACGAGTTCCAGATCTGTTCCGGCGCCGCTGGCGACGGCTGTGAATAGTGATCATAAGGCAAGCACTTCCATTGTCTGTCCACGGACGGTCGACCGGCGTAACCTCGTCCTAACAAAACAGAAATGGGTGCATCATGGGGGGACAGTAGCGGTCGGCGATGACCAGCATCGCAACAGAGACGCCGTCCCTCGCCGCTCCAAGGCCGTCGCGGCGTCCGCTGTGTGCCCGGTTCGGGCGACACGCACTGCCCTACCTGCTGCTCGCGCCGTCGCTCCTGCTACTCGCGGGATTCACCTACTTGCCCGTCCTGCGTGTCGTCTGGGACTCCCTGCATGACAGGCCACTCGGAATGACGAGAAGCCTGTTCGTCGGCCTGCAGAATTACCTCGGCCTGTTCTCCGACCACGCCTTCATCGAGGCGGTCGTCAACAATCTCGTCTATGCCTGCTCCACCGTGCCGATCAGCATGGCCCTCGCTCTACTGTTCGCGCTTGCCCTGCAGCGCTCGACGCGGATCAACGCCCTGCTGCGCGCCTTGCTCCTTTTCCCCTCGATGGTGCCGCTCGTCGCGGCTGCTTCGCTCTTCTTCTTCATCTTCCTGCCGGGCGTCGGCCTGTTCGACTACTACCTCGGCAAGCTCGGTCTCAGGGGCGCAAACTGGCTGGGCGATCCCGACATCGCGCTGTGGTCGCTGATCGGCATCACGGTGTGGAAGAACGCCGGCTACTACATGCTGTTTTATCTGGCGGGACTGCAGACACTGCCCGGCGACGTGCTCGAGGCCGCCACCATCGACGGCGCCAACGGCTGGCAGCGACTGCGCCATGTCATCGTGCCGCTGCTCGCACCCACCACGGCCTTCGTTCTGGTGATCGCGCTGATCAACGTGCTCACCCAGGTCGATCATGTGATCGTGCTGACCAGGGGCGGCCCCAGCAACTCGACCAAGCTGGTGCTCTACTACATCTTCGAGCAGGCGCACGAGAACTTCGCTGCGGGCAAGGCCGCCGCCGCGAGCGTGCTGTCGGTGGCCTTCCTGCTCGCGATGTCGGTGGTCTCGCTCAAGACCATGGAACGGGGCACCCATGCGGCCAGCTAGCACTCATCGGAGCGCGCCACCCCATTGGCGCGTCTTCTGTCTTCTCATGAGCGCCACGGGAGTGGCGCGCTCCTCCGAGGCGACACATGCGGCGCACTAGCCTGATCGTCACCGGCCTGATGCTGATCGTCGCCTTCTTCTGGTCGGTGCCGTTCCTGTGGACGCTGGTCGCTTCGTTCAGGCCGGATAGCGCCATCGGCATGGCGTCGCTGCTGCCGGACTACAAACCCACCTGGGCGAACTTCGCGGAGGCGCTCGATACCGGCAACTTCGCGATCTACTATCTCAACACCGCCATCGTCGCCTTCGGCATCCTCGCGGTGCAGATCGTCACCATCTCGCTGGCAGGCTACGCCTTCGCGCGCCTCTCCTTCCCCGGCCGCGAAGTGATCTTCTACGTCTTCCTGCTGCAGCTCATGCTGGTGCCGCCGATCCTGATCGTGCCCAACCTGCGCACCATCGTCGATCTCGGTCTCTACGGCAGCTTGCCCGGCGTGATGGCCCCCTACTTCGCGTCGGCTGTCGGCACCTTCCTGATGCGCCAGACCTTCCGCCAGATCCCGCGCGATTTCGAGGAAGCCTCCGTCATCGACGGCGCCCGTTGGTGGCAGACGCTGTGGCATGTGCTGCTGCCCATGGCCAAGCCGGGCCTGATCGCCTTCTCGCTGGTCTCGCTGATGGCGCACTGG
>DATEID010000046.1:0-7395 GCA_035279245.1 Reyranella sp. | reverse complement strand
AGCAAAGGCCCAGACAACCGCGCTGACGGCCAACGCCGATCCGGCGAGTTGCAATGCCATCGCCAACCCGTCGCTCAAGCCCAAGGTCTTTGCCGCAGCAAGCAGGGTTATCATCTGGATGAGAACGCGAGCATGCATCGCGCTTGCTACAGCACCATCGGTCGCCTGAGCCGCCGAGTCGAGAAACGCCAGCCACAGCGTATCCCCGAAAAGCAAAAGAGTGGTGATAGACGCGATCGCCACGGTGACCGCGAGCGCCAACAAAGGCCGCCACGCCCGCGCCGCCAGCAGGGCCACGGGCACCAGCAGCCATACCTGCGGTTTATAGGCGAGCAGTCCGAGGAGCACCCCGGCGACAATCGGCCTTCGTTCGAGCAATGCCAACCCGCCGTAAAGTAGCGCGATGCTGAGGAAGGTGTTCTGGCCGGCCAGTACTACCCAGATGGCTGCCGGTGCAATGAGAATTGCAAACACCGTCGGCCATCCAAATTTCAGCATTCGCAAGACAAACCCGCAAAGAGCGGCCGTGAGCGCAAGGAAGGCCGCGATGGCGATACCTACCGGCAACAGTCCGAAGGGAAGGACAGCCAAGAGCCAAATCGGTGGGTAGAGGAACGGGCGGAATCCAAGTTCAAAGGGCAGACGCGTCGCATAGAGCGTATTTTGTAGGTCGGTCAGGGCGGCGGTGTCGTAGACGATGGACAGCTTGCCCTCGATCACCGCCCGGGCTGCGGCATGAAAGACAAGAAAGTCAGGAAACAACACGTCGAAGTGATAGCTCACCGCGGCAATTCCGGTGGCGGTGGTGATAATCACGATGACATCGTACAGGCTGACGGCGCCGCAAACGAAAGCGGCAAGTCGAAGATCGCCCTTCGACGGCTTGGTCATTCCGTGAACCAGGTCGTGAAGTCGTCGATTGGCGCGCGTTCGGTGACGAGGTTGTTCGGCACGGCATCGGGATCGGCATAGCCCAGCGCCAGGCCGCAGATCACGACCTGGTCGTCGGGCACCCCGAGCTCGCGGCGCACGACATGCTGAAAGCGGCTGAAGGCCGCCTGCGGGCAGGTGTGCAGGCCCTTCTCGCGCGCCAGCAGCATGAGCTGGTCGAGGAAGATGCCGCAGTCGATCCACTGGCCGTTGCCCATGCCGCGTTCGACGCACAGGATCAGGCCGACCGGCGCGTCGAAGAACTCGTAGTTCTTGCGGAACTGCTTTTGCATGCCGGCGGTGTCGCCGCGCGGCACGCCGAGCAGGGTGTAAAGCTGCTTGCCCACCAGCTTGCGGCGCTGGTCGTAGACCGGCTTGAACTGTCGCGGATAGACGTCGTACTCGGCGCCCGGGCCCGTATCGCCCCTGTCCATCGCCTCGAGGATCGCCGCCGACAGGCGCCGGCGCGCCGCACCCATCGTCACATAGAGCTTCCAGGGCTGCAGGTTGCCGTTGGAGGCCGCGCGGTTGGCCGTGGTAATGATCCACTCGATATCGGCCTTCGCCACGGGATCCGGCTTGAAGACCCGCATGGAGCGGCGGGATTTGACGGCTTCCGACACACGCATGAACGATCAGCTCCGATTGAGATGGCGACGCAGGAACTCGAACAGCTTGCGCAAGGCAATGCCATATTCCTTCTCGTCGAAATAGTGCGTGGCGCCTTCGACGATGAGGGTCTCGACATCCTTGCCATGTTCGCGCAGCGAACGGGCCATGGCGTGGGTCTGATCCACCGGCACGTTCTCGTCGCGATCGCCATGGATCAGCAGCACCGGCACGTCGATCTGCGCCACGCGCAGAAGCGGCGAACGGACCGGCAGGCCCTCTGGCCCGCAGAGATCGTCGAGATAGTCGCGGATAAAGGGATTGGCCTCGCGCCAGCGTGCGAGGTCGGTCGGCGCGAAATAGGCGGCGACGGCCGCGATCGGCGGCTTGTGCGCGGCGGCGAGCAACGCGACCTGGCCGCCCATCGAGGCGCCGACCAGGCCGATGCGCGTGCGATCGACAAGCGGCCGGCGAGCCAGCCAGTCGATCGCGGCCAGCACGTCGAGCGGCTGGCGCAGGCCCTGATCGTTCTCGCCTTCCGAGCCCAGCCAGCCGCGCAAGGAGAGCGCGAGCGCGGCATAGCCATTGGCCGTAGCGCGCCGCGCCAGGCCCGCCAGATTGTAGGCGTGCCCGGCGAAGCCATGCAGGAGGACGAGAGCGGGATAGGGCGGCTGGCCGGTCTGCGGCTTGAAGAAATAGCCGCCCAGCGTGACGCCGACGCCGGGAATGCTGACCGGCTCCCCATCGGCGAGCGGCGGCAATTCCTGCCAGCGATGCACCACTTCCATCGGCACCCCGTCGGGATCGCGAAAGCGCATGGCGTAGCAGCCGGGCGCGAAATCCTCGCGCTCGGCCGGCGGCTGCTCGACGGCGGCGCCGGCCGTCCGCAGGTCGGCAAAGACCTGATCGACGAGCGCGCGACTTTCGGCCGAGACGGCGAGCGACAGGGCGCCCGGCCCGTAGGACACGCCCTCCTTGGCCTGACGCATCACGAGCTGATCGTAGCCGCGCGCCCACAGGACGCTCGACGGTCCTTCCCAGACGCGATGGAAGCCGAGCGTCGGCAGCCACAGCCGGTGAAAGGCGATGGACCGCGCAAGGTCGCTCACCTCGATCGCCGCGCCGGCAAAGGACGGCCGCTGTCGCATCAGCTTTCGGGCAGACCCAGCGCCCGCAGCTCGTCCCGTCGCAGATGCTCCTCGCCGGCGAGGAAGAACTCGTCGAGCTGCGGCGGCTTCACCCGGGTGCCGGCGAGCATGGCGTGCGCCTGGCCGCGATGATGGATCTGGTGCTGGAAAAGATGCTCCAGCACGACCGCCACGCGTGACGGCGGAGGCCGGCGGTTCGGGCGCGGCAGGATGCAGTCTTGCGCCAACGTCCCCTCGCTCTGGCGTTCGCAGAAGGCGATCAGGCGCCGGTCGCTGGCCGTCTGCGCGAGCCGCATCGCACGCGCATCGGCGAAGTCGGACTCGGGCTCGCTGTAGCGGCGCAGCGCGTCGAGGCCTTCGAGCGCGTCGATGTAGTACCGGTCGACATCGAGGATGTGATTGAAGGTCGCGCGCAGCGACGGGAAGAAGCCGACGCGGGTGGCCGCGAACTCCTCCGGCGTCAGCGCCTCGCAGGCCGACAGCAGTCGATGGTTCGCCCAGGCATTGTTGCGCGCCATGGCGACGAAATGGCCCGCCAGCCCCGCCGCCATGTCTGCTCCCTTCCTCAGAGAGGCGACCTCAGGCCGCCTGGGCAAGGTTGCGCAGCACGTAGTGCAGCACGCCGCCGTTCCTGAAGTATTCGATCTCCTCCGCCGTATCGATACGGCAGGTGAGCGTCACCGTCTCCGAGCTGCCGTCGCGGCGGTGGATGGTGAGCGGCACGTCCATGCCGGGTCGCAGGCCGCCTTCGATGCCACCCACGTCGAAGCTCTCGTGGCCGGTGAGGTTCAGCGTCTTGCGCGTCATGCCGTCCTTGAACTGCAGCGGCAGCACGCCCATGCCGACGAGGTTCGAGCGGTGGATGCGTTCGAAGGTCTCGCAGACCACGGCCTTCACGCCCAAGAGGTTCACGCCCTTGGCGGCCCAGTCGCGCGAGGAGCCGGTGCCGTATTCCTTGCCGGCGATCAGGATCTGCGGCGTGTCCTCCTTCTTGTAGCGCATTGCCGCGTCGTAGATCGGGATCGGCTCGTCGGAACGATAATCGTGCGTGAAGCCGCCTTCGATGCCCGGCACCATCTCGTTCTTCAGACGGATGTTGGCGAAAGTGCCGCGCATCATCACCTCGTGATTGCCGCGTCGCGTGCCGTACTGGTTGAAGTCCTTGGGCGCCACGCCATGCTCTTCCAGGTACTTGCCGGCCGGGCTGTCCTTCTTGATCGAGCCCGCGGGAGAGATGTGGTCGGTCGTGATCGAATCCCCGAACTGCCCCAGCGGCCGCGCGCCGCTGATGTTGCTGACAGCGGCCGGCACCTTGTCCATGCCCTCGAAGTATGGCGGATTGCGCACGTAGGTCGACTGGTCGTCCCAGCTATAGGTGAGGCTGGGCTTCGTCTTGATGCCGCGCCAGAACCTGTCGCCCGTGAAGACGTCGGCATAGCGCTTCTTGAAGGCTTTGGCCGTGACGTGCTTGTTGACCACCTTGTCGATCTCGGCGTTCGAGGGCCAGAGATCCTTGAGATAGACCGGCTTGCCGCCCTTGCCGATGCCGATCGGGTCCTTCGTGATGTCGATCTTCATCGAACCGGCCAGCGCATAGACCACCACCAGCATCGGCGAGGCCAGATAGTTGGCCCGCGTCAGCGGATTGACGCGGCCCTCGAAGTTGCGGTTGCCCGACAGCACGGAGCAGACGACGAGATCGCCGTCGGTCACCGCCTTCGTCACCGGGTCGGGCAACGGGCCCGAATTGCCGATGCACGAGGTGCAGCCGTAGCCCACCAGGTTGAAGCCGATCTTGTTCAGGTCCTTCTGCAGGCCGGAGGATTCGAAATACTCCGTCACGACCTGCGAGCCCGGGGCCAGCGAGGTCTTCACCCAGGGCTTCACCTTGAGGCCGTGCTTGACGGCGTTGCGGGCGACGAGACCGGCCCCCAGCATGACGTAGGGGTTGGATGTGTTGGTGCAGGAGGTGATGGCGGCCAGCACGACGTCGCCGTGGCCGAGATCGTAGTCGGTGCCCTCGCAGGCGATGCGCTTGCCATCGTCGCGCCGGTCGAACTCCGTCTCCATATTGGCGATGAATTGCTGGCTTGCCTGCGAAAGCGGCACGCGATCCTGCGGCCGCTTCGGGCCGGCGAGGCTCGGCTCGACGTCGCCGAGATCGAGCTCGAGCGTGTCGGTGAAGACCGGCTCCGGCGACTTGCGCGACCGCCACAGGCCCTGCTTCTTCGCGTAGGCCTCGACGACCTTGGCGCCGGCGCCGCGATTGGTGGTCTTGAGGTACTCGATCGTGACCTCGTCGATCGGGAAGAAGCCGCAGGTCGCGCCGTATTCCGGCGCCATGTTGGCGATGGTCGCGCGATTGGCGAGCGGCATCTCGTCGAGACCCTCGCCGTAGAACTCGACGAACTTGTTGACCACGCCCTTCTTGCGCAGCATCTGCGTGACGGTCAGCACGAGGTCGGTGGCAGTGGCGCCCTCCTTCAGCTTGCCGGTCAGCTTGAAGCCCACGACCTCGGGAATGACCATCGGCAGCGGCTGGCCCAGCATGCCGGCCTCCGCCTCGATGCCGCCCACGCCCCAGCCCAGCACCGCGAGGCCGTTGACCATCGTGGTGTGGCTGTCGGTGCCGACCAGCGTATCGGGATAGAGGATGGTCTCGCGGCCGCTCTTCTGCTGAAACACGACCTGGGCCAGGAACTCGAGGTTGACCTGATGGCAGATGCCGGTGCCCGGCGGGACGACGCGGAAATTGTCGAACGCCATCTGGCCCCAGCGCAGGAACTGGTAGCGCTCCAGGTTACGCTCGTATTCGAGCTTCACGTTGGCCTTGAAGGCGGAGCTGTTGCCGAATTCGTCGACGATCACCGAGTGGTCGATGACCAGGTCGACCGGGACCAGCGGATTGATCTTCCTGGCGTCGCCGCCCAGCTTGCCCATGGCGTCGCGCATGGCCGCGAGATCGACCACCGCGGGCACCCCGGTGAAGTCCTGCATCAGCACGCGTGCCGGGCGAAAATTGATCTCCTTCTTCGACTTGCCGCCGGCTTTCAGCCACTCGGCGAACGCCGCGATGTCGGCCTTCTTGACGGTCGTCCCATCCTCGTTGCGCACGAGGTTCTCCATCAGGATGCGCAACGAGAAGGGCAGGCGGGAGAGGTCGCCGACCTGCTTCTCGACCGCCTTCAGGCTGTAGTAGGTGTAGTTCCTGGCGCCGATCTTCAGCGATTTCCGGGCCTTGAAGCTGTCGAGACGGTCGGCCATGGCGGTACTCCTGCGATCGGTTCGGGCAAAATTCGGTCGCAAAATAAGGGCAGGGAAGGGCACAGGCAATCGGCGGATGCAGGCCGCCCGACAGTGTGCGAGATTGACCCATGGCCTGGAAAACACGCTGCATTTGGGGCGCCTTGATCGTCCTCGTGGCAGCCGCGGGCGATGGCGCCGCCCAGTACAACAGCAGTCGCGAATGGGAGCCGCCGACGCGCGATTTCGGCCGCACATCCGACGCGCGCAACGCGACGCTCGAGACGCTCAACCGGATCCTGTCGGCCACCCAGCTCTCGCCGGTGGACCGGACGGTCTATCTCAGCATCCGCGCCTTCCAGTTCAGCAAGGCAGGCCGCGAGGCCGACAGCCAGAAGGATGTCGCGGAGATGGGCAAGCTGCTGCCCAGCGTCTGGCAGGTCGTCCTGTCGAGCACGCAGCCTGAGCTGGCCGGTGGGGGCGACCGCGCGGCTGCCCTCAGGACGCTCGAATACGGCCTGCAGCGCAAGCCCGGCGATCCCTGGCTCATGATCGCTCAGGCCCAGGTCAACATGCAGATCGCCGACTTCCAACGCGCGCTCGACCTGCTCGATTCGGCGCTCGCGCGCTCGTCGAACGAGGCCGAGCGACGCGCCGCCTTCTATTACCTCGGCCATGCGAATTTCAATCTCGGCCACTTCCGGCAAGCAGCGGACGATTTCACGGGGGCGCAGGTCGGGCCCCGGACGCTCGCCCAGCGCCTGCCGGCACTCCTGTGGCGCTATGCCGCCCAAGTCCACACTGCCCAGGATTCCCGCGCGGTGCTACGCGCCGAGCTCGGCCACGAGGACCTCTCCCAATGGCCAGGGCCGATCGCGCATTTCCTGTTGGGTCGCCTGACGCCCGGTCAGCTCGAAATCGTGGCCGAGTCGGACGAATCCGCCAAACGCACCAACGGCCGTTGCCCTGCCGCATTCTTCGTTGGGATGGATGCGCTGCGCCGTGGCGAACGCCAACGGGCGCGTGAGCAGTTCCAGCTTGCACAGGCGCGCTGCCCGACCGTCTCGGAGATCAACTGGGCCGCGACCAGCGAGCTCGGCCGGCTGTAGCTTTGCCAGCGCGACTGCTTATGATTGCGCCACTGGAGTTGCTCACCGGCGTCGCCGACCGCGGGGATGAAACGGGTCACGGTAAGGTTGTGTCATCCCGAGCGCAGCGAGGGATCTTTGATCGGCGCTGCCAAGGATCCCTCCCTTCGGCTTCGCTCAGAGCAGGCGCTGCGCTCGGGATGACACCGCAGTCGCTGGGCGTCTGATCTTGTTTCTTGTTGGTGGCGCGCTCCGATGAGCGCTCGGGCGAGCGCCCTTCGGCTTCGCTCAGGGCAGGCGCAACTCCAGTTGCGCTCGTGAAATCAGCCGACCAGCGCCAGCGGGGCGATGAAGCGGCTCATTTCGGCCAGCACATA
>DATEID010000045.1:0-11851 GCA_035279245.1 Reyranella sp. | reverse complement strand
ATGACCTGGCTGTCGACGGTGGGATCGGTGACCTCGTAGCTCACCGTCTTGATCAAATACTTGTCCTTGTCCTTGCCGAAGCCCGCCTGGAAGCCGTGCAGGTAGTCCTTACCGGAATCGTCGTTCTGGTAAAGGATGCCGATCTTGACGTCCTTGAGATTGTCCTTGTGCGTGGCGAGCACATGCTTGGCATATATCGCGCCTTCGGTGGCGTAGTCGGGCTGCCAGCCCATGGTCCACGGGAAGTGCTTGGGATCGCCCCATTTGGAGGCGCCGGTGGCGACGAAGAGCTGCGGCACCTTCTTCTGGTTCAGGTACTTCTGCACTACCGTGTTGGTCGGTGTGCCGAGAAGCTGATAGATCGCGAAGACCTGGTCGGACTCGACCAGCTTGCGCACCATCTCGACCGTCTTGGATGGAACGAAGCCGTCGTCGTAGCTGATGAAGTCGATCTTGCGGCCGTTGATGCCGCCCTTGTCGTTGACCATCTGCCAGTAGGCGGCGATCGCCTTGCCGATCGTGCCGTAGGCCGACAGCGGCCCGGAGTAGGGGTTGGTGTGGCCGAGCTTGATCTCCTTGTCGGTCACGCCCGGATCGTACTTCTTGTCGGCTCGCGCGACATAGGGCGCGAAGACGAGCGCGGCGCTCGTGGCCGTGAACGTGCGGCGATTGATCGTCGACATTTGTTTCTCCTCCCTGCGCTGCGATCTTGCTCAGGATGGCGCAGCGAGAAAACCGCTCCTCGCGCCCTGCTTTCGCCCTGCGCGGTCTTGCTCAATTGGCCGCAGAACCGCTCAGGCCGCGAGCTGGTCGGGCGCGGTGAAGGCAAGCCCCTGCGCCTCGGCCACAGGCCGGCAGGTCAGGCGGCCGTCGTGCACGTTGAGACCGTTGCGCAGATTCGGGTCCTCCGCGACCGCGCGACGCCAGCCCTTGTCGGCGAGCGCCAGCACGAAGGGCAGCGTCGCGTTGTTCAACGCAAAGGTCGAGGTGCGCGCGACCGCGCCGGGCATGTTGGTGACGCAGTAGTGGATGACGCCCTTCACGACGAACGTCGGATGGGAATGCGTGGTCGGCCGCGAGGTCTCGCAGCAGCCGCCCTGATCGATGGCGACGTCGACGATGACGCTGCCGTTCTTCATCGTCTCCACCATCTCGCGGCTGACGAGCCTGGGTGCGGCCGCGCCCGCCACCAGCACCGCGCCGACCAGCAGATCGGCACGGCGCACAACTTGCGCCAGGGCGTCGTGGGTTGAGAAGATGGTCCGCGCGGCCGGCAACTGCATGGCGATGCGCCTCAGAACGTCCGCCGAGCGATCGACGACGGTGACGGTGGCGCCCATGCCGAGCGCGATGGCGGCGGCATGCGTGCCCGAGACGCCGCCGCCCAGTACGACCACTTCCGCCGGCGGCACGCCGGGAACGCCGCCCAGCAGGACGCCGCGTCCGCCTTCCTCGCATTCGAGATAACGGGCGCCCACCTGCGGCGCGAGCCGGCCGGCGATCTCCGACATCGGCGTCAGCAGCGGCAGGCTGCCAGAAGGCGCGGTGACGGTCTCGTAGGCGATGGCGGTGACGCCGCTTTGCAGCAGGTCCTTCGTCTGCGCCGGATCGGGCGCAAGATGGAGATAGGTGAAGAGCACCTGGCCGCGCCGCAGCCGCCGTCGCTCGACCTCGAGCGGTTCCTTCACCTTCACGATCAGCTCGGCCTCGCCGAACACCTCCTCGGCCGAGGCGACGATGCGTGCGCCGGCCGCGAGGTAGAGCGCATCCTCCAGCCCCGCGCCCTGCCCGGCGCCGCTCTCCACCGTGACGGCATGGCCGTGGCGCACCAGCTCGGCGACCGACGAAGGCACCAGCCCGACGCGATATTCATGGTCCTTGATCTCCTTGGGCACGCCGACGCGCATGACTGGGGACTCCTCTCAAAAGTCCGACCGAGCCGATGCCATCGCGAGCGCCATGTCAGAGCAGGTGACCGGCCCGCTCCGCCTTGGTCCGGAGATAGTTCTCGTTGTGGCCGTTGGCCGGAAAGGAATGCGCGACGCGCTCGACGACCTCGATGCCGTGGCGGGCGAGCTGGGCGATCTTCTGCGGATTGTTGGTCATCAGCCGCACGCGCTTGATGCCCATGCGGGCGAGCATCGTGGCGGCCGGCGCATAAATGCGCTCGTCGGCGTCGAAACCGAGCTGCTCGTTGGCGTCGATCGTGTCGAAGCCGTCATCCTGCAACTCGTAGGCACGCAGCTTGTTCACCAGCCCGATGCCGCGGCCTTCCTGCGCGAGATAAAGCAGCACGCCGCAGCCTTCCTTGGCGATCTGCGCGATCGCGCCGCGAAGCTGAACGCCGCAGTCGCAGCGCAACGAGGCCAGCAAGTCCCCGGTGAAGCATTCCGAATGCAGCCGGATCAGCACCGGTTCGGTCGGATCGATCTCGCCCACCACAATGGCGAGATGCTCCTTGCCGCCGTCGCTCGGCCGCCAGGCGAGGATGCGGGCATTCTCCGCGCCTTCGAGCGGCACGTTGGCCTGCGCCACCTGCTGCAGGTTGCGGGCCGCCGTCTCCTCGTAGGCGAGCACGTCGGCTGCGTCGACATAGAGGAGATCCTGGTCGCGCGCCCAGTCTCGCCGTTTATTGCTGGTATCGCGCGTGAGCGGCCCCAGCACGACGGCGGGCAGGAGACGGGCAAGCTTGGCGAGCTCGATTGCCGTCTCCGCGATGCGCGGCGCGTGACTCGCCACCGGCCGTGAGAAATGGCGCAAGGCGATGTGGCGGGCTGCATCCGGTCCCTGCTCGTGCGGCCGCAGAATGATGTCGACCGGCACGCCGGCCGGCAGATCGAGCGTGATGGGCTTGTTGGTATCCCCCATGCCGCCGGCGATGTGCGGCGGAATCTCCATGCCGATCGCCTCGGCCCGCCGGCGGGTGGTGACCAGCACGGGTGCCGCCTGCGCGAGTCCCTGAAGGCGCTGCAGGGCAAGGGGGCCGCACGACTCGGCGGCGATCGCCAGCCCGGCCGCGCCATCGTCGTCGCGCAGGACAACGATACCGCCACGGCGCAGCTCCGCCAGAGCACGTTCGACGGCCGTCAGGGCCGCCGCGGTACGAGATTGGACTTCGGCCGGACTCATGACCTTATATAGGGCGACTATAGCCCGCTTGGCAGCCGGACAGGGTGGCGATTTTGGGATTCGGGCGCTTTTGCAGGGCGATGGCGCGGTATATAGAGGCGGCATGGACCAGGGCAGCACCATCTCGGCCAACAACCGGGGCAAGAAAATCCTGCTGGTGGACGACGATCAGGCCTTGCGGACGGTACTGGCCGAGCAGCTCGATCTGTACGACGGCTTCACCACCATCCAGGTCGGCACCGCGGCCGAAGGCCTCGAGAAGGCCAAGGTCGCGCACTACGATGCCGTCCTGCTCGATATCGGCCTGCCCGACATGGATGGCCGCGAGCTTTGCAAGCTGATGCGCCGCCAGGGCGTGCGCGCCCCGGTCATCATGCTGACAGCGGCCGACTCCGATGCCGACACGATCCTCGGCCTGGAATCCGGCGCCAACGACTACGTCACCAAGCCGTTCCGCATCAACGTCCTGCTGGCTCGCTTGCGTGCCCATTTGCGCCAGCACGAGCGCAGTGAGGACGCCGTCATGACGATCGGACCATACGAATTCCATCCGGCCGGCAAGCTGCTGCTGGAGAAGGGCGGCAAGCGAAAGATCCGCCTGACCGACAAGGAAGCCTCCATCCTCAAGTTCCTGTTTCGCGCCGGCGACCGGCCGGTGGCGCGCGATGTGCTGCTGAACGAGGTATGGGGCTATAATGCCGGCGTCACGACGCACACGCTCGAGACGCACATCTATCGGCTGCGGCAGAAGATCGAGAAGGATCCGGCCAATGCCGTCATCCTGGTGACCGATCGCGGCGGTTATCGCCTGCAGCCCTGACTGTCGCTCGTCCCGCGGACTTGCCACGCGGCGACTGGCTCGCCATCCTTTTGACAACAGGGACTGGTGAGGAGGCGTGCCGTGGACATGGATGGCGGCAGGAAGGGAACGCAGCGCATCTATTCGCTGCCGGTCGAGGTCACCGACTGGAAGTTCGACGGCGCGACCGAGATCCAGTTCAACTGGGAATATGACGACGGCTCCGCGGCACTGCTCGAGCTCTACGACAAGGGCAAGAAACAGCAGTGGGACGCCAGCACACGGCTCGACTGGTCGCTCGAGCTCAATCCCGACAATCCGATGGAGCTGAAGGACGAGGCGATCTCGATCTACGACACGGATTACTGGCGGCGCATGACGGACAAGGAGAAGTCCTGGCTGCGCCGTCACCTGCAGGCCAACTCGATCAGCCAGTTCATGCATGGCGAGCAGGGTGCGTTGATCGCCACATCAAAGATCGTCGCCACCGTGCCCGACATGAACGCCAAGTTCTACGCCGCGACGCAGGTGATGGACGAAGCGCGCCATGTCGAGGCCTACAAGCGCCTGCTGCACGAGAAGTTCCAGCTCGCCTATCCGATCAACAAGGCGTTGCAGACGCTGCTGGAGCAGACTTTGACCGACCGGCGCTGGGACATGACCTATCTTGGCATGCAGGTGCTGATCGAGGGCCTGGCGCTCGCCGCGTTCCAGTCGATCCGCGACAAGTCCGGCAGCACGCTCGCCGGCGCGGTGAACGCCTATGTGATGCAGGACGAGGCGCGGCACGTCTCGTTCGGCCGCCTGGCGCTGCGTGACTACTACCCGCAGCTTTCCGACGCGGAGCGCGACGAGCGCGAGGAATTCGTGGTCGAGGCGCTGGTCTTCATGCGCGATCGCTTCAATCAGGCGGAGGTGTGGGAGCGGCTCGGCCTGCCGGCCAAGATGCTGGACGACATCCACTACAACTCCAAGCAGATGAATTCCTTCCGCGGCCGGCTGTTCAGCCGTGTGGTGCCGACGGTGAAGGACATCGGCCTGTGGGGCGCGCGCGTGCAGAAGGCTTTCGCCGAGATGGGCGTGATGGACTACGCCAAGGTGGATGTCGGCGAGCAACTGGCCAATGACGGCCGCGTCGCCGAGGACTTCGACAGGAAGATGTTCGTCGACCGCGCGCTCGCCGCGGAGTGAAGCGCCTCACTGCTCGTCACAGAATAGCTTTCTCCAGCCGCAGCTTGGCGATTTCGTCGGCCGACAGTCCTGCCTCGCGCAGGATGTCGGCGCTGTGCTCGCCGAGCGCCGGCGCCGGTCGGGCTGCGCGCTGCTCGGCGAACGAAAGCCGGATGGGATTGCTGAGCGTGCGCGGCATGTAGGGGATCGCCGTCTCGGCGACAGCGCCGCAGGCGACGGCTTGCGGATCGTCGGGCACGTCCTGTGGCCGACTGATGACGCCGAAGGTGATCTCCTGCGCGGCCAGCACTTTCAGCCAATAGGCATAGTCGCGGGAAGCGAAGGCCTCGCGCATGACCGTCGCCAGCGCCGCCGAGTTCTTGCGCCGCTCCGCCTGGGCGGAAAAACGCGGATCGTCGACGAGCTCGGGATGGCCAAGCGCGCGGCAGAGCGGCCCCCAAAGCTTGTCCTCGCGCACGATGGTGAGCTGCAGCCAGCGGTCGTCGGAGGTGCGATAGACGTTGGTCAAGGCCGAGCGCGGCCGTTCCGGCGGCGGACGGGGCGGCAGGAAGGCGCCGACCAGCGCTGCTTGCGCGATCACGCCGCAGGACCATAGCCCGTTGCCGAGGAGCGAGGTGCCGACCCACGATCCCTCGCCCGTCTTCATGCGGTGGATCAGCGCCATCAGGATCGACGACACGAGCGTCATGGCGGTCGCGCGGTCGCCCTGCGCCGGTCCCGGCACGCCGGGCGGGCCGCCCTCGTAGCGCTGCGCGTCGAGAAGGCCGGACCGGGCGAAGTAGGCCGTGGCATCGAAGCCCGGCCGATCGCGGTCCGGGCCCGTCTCGCCATAGCCGGTGAGCGAGGCATAGATCAGCCCGGGATTGGCGGCCTTCACCGCCTCGTAGGTGAGGCCGAGCTTCTCGCGCACCAGCGGCGGGAAGTTGCAGATCAGCACGTCCGACCTCGCGATCAGCCGCTCGAGCGCGGCGCGCGCCGGCGGCTTCTTGAGATCGAGGACGAGCGAGCGCTTGTTGCGCGAGTCCATGTGCCACGGATAGTTGACCTCGGCCTTCGGGTAGTTGCTCGAGTCGTTCATGATCGTCCGGTTGGGATCGCCGTCGGGGCTCTCGATCTTGATCACGTCGGCGCCCCAGTCGCCGAGAACGACGGCCGCCGCCGGCGCGGCGATGAAAGAGCTGATATCCAGCACACGCAGACCTGCCAGCGGCAGGGAAGACTCGGTCATTGTCGATCCTCGGAACGCTTGGAGTCGGGCGCGGCGAGCCTCGACGCGAGGGGCTCGGCGGTCAAGCGCCGGTTGCCAAGCCGTTCCGCGGCGCCTATCTCGTGCTCTTCTGCCAATCAGGGAATGCGCGTGCTGCGCATCGTGCCATGGGCTTCAGAGTCGCCGTCGTCGGCGCGACCGGCAACGTCGGTCGCGAAATGCTCCAGATCCTGGCCGAGCGGAACTTTCCGGTCGACGACGTCGTGGCGCTCGCGTCCGCACGCTCAGCCGGCCGCCAGGTGTCGTTCGGCGAAAACGCCGTGCTGAAGGTGCACGATCTCGCCAAGTTCGACTTCAAGGGCATCGACATCGCGCTCAGCTCGCCCGGCGCGAAGGTCTCGGCCGAGCACAGTCCGCGCGCCGCCAGGTCAGGGGCGGTCGTGATCGACAACACTTCCCACTGGCGCATGGATCCAGACGTGCCGCTGGTCGTCCCGGAGGTCAACCGCGCGGCCATCGCCGGCTACAAGCGGCGAGGCATCATCGCCAACCCGAACTGCTCCACCATCCAGATGGTCACGGCGCTGAAGCCGATCCATGACGCAGCAAAGATCAAGCGTGTGGTGGTGGCGACTTATCAGTCGACGTCCGGTGCCGGCAAGGAGGCGATGGACGAGCTTCTGAACCAAACCAAGAGTTTCTTCGTCAACCAGGACCTCGAACCCAAGAAGTTCGCCAAGAACATCGCCTTCAACGTCATTCCCCAGATCGACATCTTCATGGAGGACGGCTCGACCAAGGAGGAATGGAAGATGGTGGTCGAGACCAAGAAGATCCTCGACCCCAGGATCAAGGTCCATGCCACCTGCGTGCGCGTGCCGACCTTCATTGGCCACGCCGAAGCGGTGAATGTCGAGCTCGAGGAGCCGCTCGAGGAGGACGAGGCGCGGCGTATCCTTGCCGCGTCGCCGGGCGTGTTGGTGGTCGATCGTCGCGAGCCCGGCGGCTATGTCACGCCCAAGGAGGTCACTGGCCAGGATGCCGTGTTCGTGAGCCGCGTGCGGGTCGATCCGACCGTCGAGAACGGTCTCGCGTTCTGGTGCGTGAGCGACAACCTCCGCAAGGGCGCGGCGCTCAATGCCGTCCAGATCGCCGAGGAGCTGGTCAAAGGCTACATTTAGTATCGGCACTGCAAACTTCTCACTATAGGCGGGTTTCTCAATTTCGCCTTAAATATCAGATGCTTAACATTGATGGTTGAGATAGGATTGAAGCCAACAAGCTTCCGTCCGAGCAAGTGCCTGTGAGCGATCTGTCGACCATCCATCCGTTGAGGCACGAGACCCGCGCCTCGACATCGCCCACGCCGTTGTTCAGCCGTGCGGTCGACACCTTCGTGCAGCAACTGCGCTTGGCGGGCCAGGCGCTGCGTGCCGGCCGGCTCGACGAGGCGATCTCGTCCTACTTCCGATTGTTGGCGTTGCGCCCCTATCACGCCGAGCTGCACAACAGCCTGGGTGTGGCCCTGCGCCAGGCAGGCAAGCTCGAAGCGGCGGTGTCGCATCATCGCCTGTCGCTCGCCGAGGATCCGCAAAATCCCGCGCTCCATACCAATCTCGGCAACGCCCTGCGCGCGGTGAATCGGCCCGAGGAGGCGGTGAAGCACCACTTCCGCTCGATCGCGCTCAACCGCAACTACGCCGACGGCTTCTTCAATCTCGCGCTTTGCCTGCGCGATCTCGGCCGTATCGACGAGGCGATCGGTTGCTTCACTCGTGCTCTCGCGCTCAATCCTGACAGCAAGCGCGCCCGCACCGAACTCGCCATCGCCTTGCTGATGCGCGGCGATCTGCGTGAAGGCTTCGCGGCCTACGAGGCGCGCAAGCGCCTGCCGGAGACGCCCAAACCCGACTTCGCGCAGCCGGCCTGGGACGGCGGGCCGATCGCGGGCAAGCGCATCCTGCTCCATCCCGAGCAGGGCCTGAGCGACGTGCTTCTCTTCGTGCGCTTCGCCCGCGAGCTGAAGCGTCGCGGCGCCAAGGTCTACGTGTTGTGCCAGTTGCCGCTCAAGGAGCTGCTTGCCGACGCCGACTATATCGACGATGTCGTCGCCGAGGGCGAAACGCTGCCGCGTTTCGACGTTCACGCCTCGATGGTCTCGCTGCCGCATCTCTGCAGTCCCGATTTCGACGAGATGCCGTCGCCTTATCTTTCCGCGCCGTCGGACCGGCTGATCAAGCTTGGCCGGCTGGACAAGGCGCGCCTGCGCATCGGCATCTATTGGGCGGCGAACGGTCGCCAGGCGCAGGATCGGCTGCGGTCCGCACCGTTCTCGCAGTTCCTCGCTCTCACCGGCGATCCGGAGCTGCTGGTCTTCAGCCTGCAGGGCGGTGCGGGGCAGAAGGACATCCAGCAGTTCGCGGCGGCGGGCCTCGTGCACGATGTCGGTCGGGGCATCTTCGATTTCGCCGAGGCGGCAAGCGCGCTCTCGCAACTCGATCTCCTGATCACGATCGACGCGCCGATCGCCCATCTCAGCGCGGCGATGGGGCTTAAGACCTGGGTGCTGCTGCCGGCTTATCCCGATTGGCGCTGGCAGCTCGGCGGCACGCGCGCGCCGTGGTATCCCACGGCCCGCCTGTTCCGCCAGCCGAAGGTCGGCGACTGGGACTCGGTGTTCACCGTCGTGCGCAACGAGGTCGAGCTCTTGAAGCTGCAGATGCCCGCGACATCCGATCGGTAAGCTGCTTACCGGCTGCCGGCTCGACCGCGCCTGCGGTCTCCGTTACGGTCCGCGCCAACTTGCCGGACATCAGGAGACCCAATGCTCGACGATCGCTCGCTCGACGTGCTCTTCCGCAACGCGCGTGCGCACAACGGCTGGCAGAAGAAGCCGGTCACGGACGATCAGCTTCGGGCGATCTACGAGCTGATGAAGTGGGGGCCGACCTCGGCCAACTGCTCGCCGGCGCGCATCGTCTTCGTGCGCACGCCGGAGGGCAAGGAGAGGCTTCGCCCGGCCCTCAGCAGCGGCAACACCGACAAGACAATGGCCGCGCCGGTAACGGCGATCGTCGCCTACGACACGCGCTTCTACGAGCATCTGCCCAGGCTCTTTCCCCATAACCAGACGGCGATGAGCTGGTTCAGCGGTCCGAACAACAGCGCGGTCGCCGAGGCGACGGCGTTCCGCAATGGCTCGCTGCAGGGCGCTTATCTGATGATCGCGGCGCGCACGCTCGGCCTCGATGTCGGCCCCATGAGCGGCTTCGACAATGCCAAGGTCGATGCCGCCTTCTTTTCCGACGGCCGCTTCAAGTGCAACTTCCTGTGCAATATCGGCTACGGCGATCCCGGCAAGCTGTTCGCGCGCAGCCCGCGTCTCTCCTTCGAGGAAGCCTGCACGCTCGCCTGAGCGCCAATCTAGATGCCGAGCGCCTGGGCGATCTGCCGCCAGGGCAGCGGCAGGAGAGACACGAGCGCCACCACGCCGAACGCGAGGATGATGCCGCCCGAGACGCGGTTCAGCCACAGCATGCCCGAACCGCTGAACTGGGTGCGCAACGCCGCCGCGACGGAGCACAGGATCGCCCACCAGGCGAGCGCGCCGGAGAAGACGCCGGCCACGAGCAGCGCTGCATCGGACAGGCGGGAGCCCACGCCGGCGAGATTGCGGCCGGCGAAGGCGGCGCCGAACGCCATCACGGTGAGCGGATTGAACAGGGTGATGAAGAAGCTCGAGCTCGTGTAATGAAAGTGCGTCGCGATCCGGTGCTCTAGATCGTCGGGCACCGGGTCGCCCACCGTGCGCGCCTTGTGGCGCATCGTGGCCACGCCCATCACCAGCAGGATCACGCCGCCGATGCCGCGCAGCCATGCCTCGTGCCGCGCCACGAAGGTCTCGACGAAGGAGAGGCCGAACGCGGCAACGGCGCCGAAAACCGCATCGCCCAGCGCCGCGCCGACGCCGGTCAGATAGCCCGCCACGGCGCCGACCGTGATCGCCCGGCGAATGCACAGCGCCGCCGCAGGTCCGACCGGCAGGGCGATGACGAAGCCGATGACGGCCCCCTCGATCAGCAGCGAGACCGGGTCGAAGATGAAGTCGGGAACGTGCATGCGGCCTAGAGCTTCTCGGCCGTGAAGCGGCGCGGCGGCGCGACCAAACGGTCCTGCGCCGCGACAAGCTGAAGCTCGCGCTCACCCATGTGCTGCGTCGTTTCGAGCACGGCATAGACGGCCGAGGCGACGCGGCCGAGCGCATCGGCGGCATCGCCATTTTCCAGCCAGCAGGCGGTGAAGAGGGCGGCCACCATGTCGCCCGTGCCATTGGGCATGACCTCGAAGCCGATCAGGGGGGTGGCCACCCGCCAGGCGACGTCCGGTGTCACCGCGATCATCTCGATCTGGTCGGCGGGCATTTCGGCCCGCCGGAGGCTCGTGATCAGGGCAAGCCGTGGTCCTTTCAGCAGGCTGCGTGTCGCATCGAGGGCCTCGGCCATCGTGCCGACCGTACGGCCAGTCAGATGCTCCAGCTCGAAATGGTTGGGAGTCACCAGATCGGCGGCCGGAATGGCCTGCTCGCGAAAAAAGGCGTCGATTCCCGGCTTCACATAGATGCCGGTATCGACGTCGCCCAGAACCGGATCGCAGCACCATAAGGCCTTCGGGTTGGCGGCGCGCACCTTCTTTGCCGTATCGAGCACCACGCCGCCCAGCGCCGCGTCACCGACATAGCCGGTAAGCAGGGCATCGCAGCGCGGCAGCAGGCCCAAGGCCTCGATGCCGTGCACGATGTCGGCCACCTGTTCGGCCGGCGCCGTGCGGCCACGCCAGGCGCCATATCCCGTGTGGTTGGAGAATTCGACCGTGTTCACCGCCCAGACCTCGTGGCCCAATCGCTGCAGGGGGAAGGTCGCTGCCCGATTGCCGACATAGCCGTAGGCGACATGGCTCTGAAGCGAGAGGAAGCGCATGGCCAATGCCACCTTGCCACAAGGAGACCCCTCATTATAGTCCGCCGCGTTTTCGAGGGGTCTTGAGATGCCGAGCACCGTTCGTCCGCGCCGCAGCGTTCTTTATATGCCGGGCGCCAATACGCGCGCGCTGGAAAAAGCCCGCACCTTGCCTGCCGATGCGCTGATCTTCGATCTCGAGGACGCCGTCGCGCCCGATGCCAAGGAGGCGGCGCGCAGCAACGTCGTCGCCGCGGCCCGGAGCAAGGCCTTTGGCAAACGTGAGATCGCCATACGATGCAACGGGCTCTCGACTCCCTGGGGCAAGACCGACGTCGCGGCGATCGCCAAGTCCGGCGCGGATGCCATTCTCGTACCGAAGGTCGAGAGCGCAGCCGATGTCGCCAGCATCGTCTCGCTGCTCGACGCGGCGGGAGCCCCGCCGGCGATGGCGGTGTGGGCGATGATGGAGACGCCCATGGGCATCCTGCGTGCCGAAGAGGTGGCGGGCTCGCACAAGCGGCTGCAGCTCTTCGTCATGGGCACCAACGATCTCGTCAAGGACATGCG
>DATEID010000044.1:0-9211 GCA_035279245.1 Reyranella sp. | reverse complement strand
TGGCGCGCCGATGAATCAATACCCCATGTTCGCGCGCAGGTACTTCTCGGCCTGCTCGATCGGGATGCCGCGGCGCCTGGCATAGTCCTCCACCTGGTCGCGGCCGATGCGGGCCACGCCGAAATATTGCGCCTCGGGATGGGCGAAGTAGTAGCCCGAGACCGCCGAGATCGGAATCATCGCAAAACTTTCGGTGAGCGCCATGCCGGCATTCTGGCCCGCGTTCAGGAGCCGGAACAGCTCGGGCTTCTGGCTGTGATCGGGGCAGGCGGGATAGCCCGGCGCCGGGCGGATGCCGCGATATTTCTCGCGCACCAGCTCGTCGTTGGTGAGCGCCTCGTCAGGCGCGTAGCCCCACAGCGTCTTGCGCACGCGCTCGTGCAGGCGTTCGGCGAAAGCCTCGGCAAGACGGTCGGCCAGCGCCTTCAGGAGGATCTCCGAATAGTCGTCGCTGTCGGCCTTGAAGCGGGCGAGATGCGCCTCGATGCCGTGGCCGGACGTGACGGCGAAGCCGCCGATCCAGTCGGCCTTGGGCGAGATGAAATCGGCGAGGCACATATTCGCCCGCGGTGCGCGCTTGCCGATCTGCTGGCGCAGGAAGAACAGCCGCGAGATCTCCTTGGTGTGGCTTTCGTCCTCGAACAGCACAACGTCGTCGCCCTCGCGCCGGCACGGCCAGAAGGCGGCCACGCCCTTCGCCGTCAGCCACTTCTCGCGCACAATGCGGTCCAGCATCTTGCGGGCGTCGGCATAGAGCTTGCGTGCGCTCTCGCCCACCACCTTGTCCTCGAGGATATCGGGATAGGTGCCGGCAAGCTCCCAGGAGCGGAAGAACGGCGTCCAGTCGATTCGCTCGACGAGCTCGTGCAGCGGGTACTCGGCGAAGACGCGTGTTTCCTGGGCCGCCGGCTTGGGCGGCATATAGTTGGTCCAATCGATCTTGAAGGCGTTGGCGCGCGCAGCCGCGAGCGGCACCAGCTTCTCCTTGCCGCCGCCCGCGCGCTCGACGCGGATCGCCTCGTACTCGGCGGCGACCTTGGCAGCGAACGCGGCGGCCTGGTCGCCCGATTCGGAGACGAGCGCGCTGCAGACGCCGACCGCCCGCGAGGCATCGAGCACATGCACGGTTGTGCCGTGATAGCGGGGCGCGATCCGGAGTGCGGTATGGACCTTCGACGTGGTGGCGCCGCCGATTAGCAGCGGCACCTTGAAGTTTTGCCGCGTCATCTCCTCGGCCACCGTGACCATCTCGTCGAGCGAGGGAGTGATGAGGCCGGAGAGACCGATCAGGTCGGCCTTGTTGTCGTTGGCGGCCTTCAGGATCTCCTGGAACGGCACCATGACGCCGAGGTCGATGACCTCGAAGTTGTTGCACTGGAGCACCACGCCGACGATGTTCTTGCCGATGTCGTGGACGTCGCCCTTGACCGTCGCCATGACGATCTTGCCCTTCGACCGCGAGGTCTCGGTCTTCTCGGCCTCGATGAAAGGCAGGAGGTAGGCCACCGCCTTCTTCATCACGCGCGCGCTCTTCACCACCTGCGGCAGGAACATCTTGCCGGCGCCGAACAGGTCGCCGACCACGTTCATGCCGGCCATCAGCGGGCCCTCGATCACCTCTATGGGCTTGGCGATCTGCTGGCGCGCCTCCTCGGTGTCGGCGACGACATACTGATCGATACCCTTCACCAGCGCGTGCTCCAGCCGCTTTTCGACCGGCCAGCTCCGCCATTCGGCGTCCTGCGTCTCGGCCGCCTCGCCAGTGCCCTTGTACTTGGGGGCGAGCTCCAGCAGCCGTTCGGTCGCGTCCGCGCGGCGGTTCAGGATCACATCCTCGCAGGCCTCGCGCAGCTCCGGCGCGATCTCGTCATAGACCTCGAGCTGGCCTGCATTGACGATGCCCATGTCCATGCCGGCCTGGATGGCGTGATAGAGGAATACCGAGTGCATCGCCTTGCGCACCGGCTCGTTGCCGCGGAACGCGAAGGAAAGGTTGGAAACGCCACCCGAGATCTTGACGCCCGGGCAGCGCGCCTTGATCTCGCGCGTAGCCTCGATGAAGTCGACGCCGTAATTGTTGTGCTCCTCGATGCCGGTCGCCACCGCGAAGATGTTGGGATCGAAGATGATGTCCTCGGCCGGGAAGCCGACCTTGTTGACCAGGATATCGTAGGCGCGGGCGCAGATCTCGACCTTGCGCTCCTTCGTGTCGGCCTGGCCCTTCTCGTCGAACGCCATCACCACGACCGCGGCGCCGTAGCGGCGCACCTTGCGGGCATGCTCGATGAACGGCTCGATCCCTTCCTTCATCGAGATCGAGTTCACGATCGGCTTGCCGGCGACGCATTTCAGCCCCGCCTCGATGACGCTCCACTTGGAGCTGTCGATCATGATCGGCACCTTGGCGATGTCGGGCTCCGACGCGACAAGCTTGAGGAACGTCTCCATCGCCTTCTCGGCGTCGAGCAGGCCCTCGTCCATGTTGACGTCGATGATCTGCGCGCCCGATTCGACCTGCTGGCGCGCGACCTCGATGGCGGCGGCGTAGTCGTCCGCCATGATCAGCTTCTTGAACTTGGCCGAGCCCGTGACGTTGGTGCGCTCGCCGATATTGATGAAGGTGGCTCTTCTTTCAGTCATGAGGGTCGCCCCCTCACCCAACCTCTCCCCCTCGCGGGGGAGAGGAGGAAGAAAGAAGACGCGCCGTCATGTTCCTCTCCCCCGATCGGGGGAGAGGCGAGGTGAGGGGGGTGTACTCGGTACTTCAACATCACATGAAACTCGCTGCTTCCATGCCGGAAAGGCGCAACGCCGGCGGCAGGGCCTGCCACTGGCGCGGCTTGACCCCCTTCACCGCCTCGGCGACGGCCTTGATGTGGGCGGGCGTGGTGCCGCAGCAGCCGCCGACCACGTTCAGCCAGCCGTTCTCCGCCCAGCCGCGCACCAGCTTCGCCGTCATCTCGGGCGGTTCGTCGTAGGCGCCCAGCTCGTTCGGCAGGCCGGCATTGGGATAGACACAGACGAGCCCGTCGACTTTGGGGTTGAGGGCGTTCACGTAAGGATGCAGCTCGGTGGCGCCGAAGCTGCAGTTGAGCCCCATGGTGAGCGGCCGCGCATGGCGCACCGAGTGCCAGAAGGCTTCGACCGTCTGGCCGGAAAGATTGCGGCCGGCGAGGTCCGTCAGCGTCATGGAGACCATGACCGGAATCTCCTCGCCGCGCGCCTCGCCCGCCTCGTCGACCGCGACGATAGCGGCCTTGGCGTTCAAGGTGTCGAACACGGTCTCGATCAGGATAAAGTCGACGCCACCGTCGAGCAGCCCGTCGATCTGCTCGCGATAGATCCCCTTCACCTCGTCGAAAGCGACGGCGCGGAAGCCCGGATCGTTGACGTTGGGCGATACGGAGAGTGTCTTGTTGGTGGGCCCCAGCGCGCCCGCCACGAAGCGCGGCTTGTCGGGATCCTTCGCGGTGGCGGCGTCGGCGCAGGCGCGCGTGAGCTTTGCGGCAGCGAGGTTGATCTCGCGCGTCAGGCTCTGGGTGCCGTAGTCCGATTGGCTGATCGCGTTGGCGTTGAAGGTGTTGGTGGCCACTATATCGGCGCCCGCCTCGAGATAGGCGTTGCAGATCGCGCTCACCACGTCCGGGCGCGTGAGGTTCAGAAGATCGTTGTTGCCCTTCTGGTCGCGCTCGAAGTCACGGCCGCCACGGAAGCCCGCCTCGTCGAGCTTGTAGGTCTGGATCATCGACCCGTAGGGTCCGTCCTTCACCAGGATTCGCTCCTCGGCGAGCGCGCGGAGCTGGTCGGCCTTTTCCATGCGCGTCATGCGGCACTCCTTTGCGGGCGCACGCCCAGCAGATGGCAGATCGCGAAGGTGAGATCGGCGCGATTCAGCGTGTAGAAATGGAACTGCTCGACACCCTCGCTCTGCAGACGCCGGCAGAGATCGCCGGCTACCGTGGCGGCGATCATGCGCCGCGTCTCGACGTCGTCGTCCAGGCCGTCGAACAGGCTCGCGAGCCATGCCGGCACCTTGGAGCCGCAGAGGCCCGCGATACGATTCACCGCCTGGAAATTCGAGACCGGCATGATGCCCGGCACGATCGGCACGTCGACGCCGGACGCCGCCGCACGGTCGCGAAAGCCCAGGAAATCGTCGGCCTCGAAGAAAAACTGAGTGATGCAGCGGTCGGCGCCGGCATCGACCTTGCGCTTCAGGTTGTCGAGATCGGCCGTCGAATCGGGCGAATCGGGATGCTTCTCGGGGTAGGCCGCGACGCTGATCTGGAACGGCGCGATCTCCTTGAGCCCGGCCACCAGTTCGGCGGCGTTGGCATAGCCGCCGGGATGGGCGCTGTATTTGCCGCCCATGCCGGAGGGCGGATCGCCGCGCAGCGCCACGATATGGCGGATGCCCGCATCCCAGTAGGCCTGCGCGACCTCGTCGATCTCCTCGCGCGTCGCCGCGACACAGGTGAGGTGCGCGGCCGGATCGATGCCCGTGTCGGCCTTCAACCGCACCACCGTGTCGTGGGTGCGCTGGCGCGTCGAACCGCCGGCGCCATAGGTCACGGAGAAGAACGATGGGCCCAGCGGGGCAAGGCGGGTCACCGCCTCCCACAAGGTCTTCTCCATCGCCTCGGTCTTGGGCGGGAAGAACTCGAACGAGACCTTGAGTCGCTGCGGCGATCGGGCAGGAAAATGACCGTCGCCTAGCCCGAGCGGAGCCGCGCTCATGGGCTCGGTTTGAAGCGGGCCGGTATCGGGGCTCATCGGGAAATTCCCCTCTGTTCGGACAGGTTGGACAAGGCGGCGGAACGTGGCGCGGCACGATCGGACAGTTCCCGCTCGCCACGCCAGATGCCGGTCATCAGCCGCCGGCCGGGAAAATGGATCGGCTCGAGCGGATGGAGGCCGGCGCTCGTCAGCCAGCCTTGCACCTGATTGTCGGCAAAGCCGAGATGGACGTGCGCATGCTCGCGCTTCAGCTCGACGAGATCGTGCGGCGAGAAATCGACCACCAGCACCACGCCGCCCGGCCGCACCACCCGCGCTGCCTCGGCCAGCGCCGCCGCCGGATCGTCGGCGTAGTGCAGCACATGATGGATCGTCACGACGTCGAAGCTTCCTGCCTCGAACGGCAGCGCATACATGTCGGCCTGGCGGATGTCGGCGTTATCGACGCCGGCGCGGGCGAGGTTGGCGCGTGCCAGTGCCAGCATCTCACGGCTCTGGTCGATGCCGACAGCCTGCTCCACCTTGGGCGCCAGCACTTCGAGAAGCCGACCGGTGCCGGTGCCGATATCGAGCAGCCGCCGCGCGCCCACCGGGAAGTGATGCGCGAGCGTCCGCTCGATCTCGCGGTCGGCGACATGCAGCGCCCGGAGCTCGTCCCAGCGCTGGGCATTGTCGCGGAAGAAGCGAACGGCGGCATTCTGGCGGCGCTGCTGCAGGGCATCAAGGCGGGCACGGTCGGCAGCGAGACGCGGATGTTTCGGATCGAGCCGGCGAACGAACTCGCGGACCAGGGTCGCGTCGTCGCCCTCGGTGACCAGCCGGAAACGCGTGAATTGTGCCTCGCGGAAGCGTTCCAGCAGGCCGCCCTCGACCAGCAGCTTCAGGTGACGCGAAACGCGCGGCTGACTCTGGCCCAACACATGCACGTAGTCGCTGACAGTCAAATCCTCGCGCGCAGCCAGAGCGAGGATGCGCAATCGCGTGTCTTCCGCTGCGGCCCGCAAAAGAGTCAGAAGGTGGTCCATACGATGAAGAATATAAGCATATATTTATGTCTGCAACACGATTGATCCAGCAGAATGTGGCGGCGCTGCCACATTCTGGCGGCTCCTCCGCCTCCGCTCTTCAAACTGTCTCAGGCCTATGCCACATTTGCCTCATGTGGCGGCTGAACAGGCCGTCTTTTTGGCGTCCAGGCCCTGTGGCGGGGGTCGACGGGGGATGGGCTGGATTGGCGTTCATGGGCGAGGGTTCTTCAAAGGGGAAGGCGGCGCGCGTCCGCCGTTCGACGCTGGCTGCCGTCGCGGCGATGGCGTTCGTCGCGGGCTGCGCTACCCGGGACACGGGATCGGCGGAGGTCTGGGATCCGCTGGAGGTTCCCAATCGCTTCATCTTTTCGATCAACCAGGCGGTCGACACCATCGCCATCCGGCCGGTGGCCGTGCTCTATCGCGACTGGATGCCCAAGCCGGCGCAGCGCGGCGTGCACCATATGGTGGAGAATCTCGGCGAGCCCGTCACGGCTATCAATGACGCGGTCCAGGGCAATGCCCATCAGGCCGCCACGTCGATGGCGCGCTTCCTGGTGAACTCGACGCTTGGCGTCGCCGGCCTTTTCGACGTCGCAACCTCGTTCGGGCTGAAGAAGAGCGACAACGATGCCGGCCAGACCATCGGCTACTATGCCGGCGTCGAGCCGGAGAACGGCGGCTTCTATCTCGTGCTTCCGTTGATCGGCCCATCCAACGCGCGCGATGCGGTCGGGCTGGTGGCGGACGCCGCGATCGATCCGTTCGGTCTTGCCATCTACAATCTGGGCAGCAGCACCGCGTACTGGATTTACGCCGGCACGCGCTACAGCGTCACGGTGCTCGATACGCGCGTGCGGACGATGACGGCCCTCGATGACCTGCAGCGCAACAGCCTCGACTACTACGCCGCGTTGCGCAGCGCCTATACCCAGCGCCGCGCCGAGCAGATCCGCCAGAAGAAGGAAAAGACCGATACGCGGGCCGAGCTGGAGCGGCGCGACAATCTCGCGCTGGTGCGCTAGGACGTCCTTCCCAAGTCCCTGATCGTCCATCTTCGCAAGGAGAGATCGGTGCCGTTAGTCGTCCACCGTCGAATCATGCTGCGTCTGGCCGCCGGTGCGGCCGTCATGCCTCTCATCGGTTCCGGGCTCGCCGTCGGGCCGGCCGCCGCCGATCAGGATCCGGCCGCCCAGCTCATCCAGCAAACGGCGGCGCGGGTAATCGAGCTCATCAAGACGAAGACCGGCGAAGCACGTGAAGCCGGCATCAAGCAGGTGCTCGAGAGCGATTTCGATCTGGACTACATGGGCCGCTCGGCGCTGGGCGTCCACTGGAACCAGGCCACGCCCCAGCAGCGCGAACGTTTCCTCAAGGCGGCAGCGAGTGCGGAGGCACATGCCTATGCCGAGCGCTTCGGCCGCTATGGCGGGCAGACGCTGACCGTGGGCCGCGTCACGAAGCGGGCCAACGGCATCTCCATCGTCGACAGCAAGCTCAATCAAAGCGACGGCGAGCCGATCTCGATCCAATGGGAGGTGCGCAACGCCGGGCAGGGTCCGCGCATTGTCGACGTCAAGATCGAAGGCGTCAGCATGGTCATGACTAGACGGTCGGACTTCAACTCCTACATCCAGAATCATGGTGGCAAGGTCGAGGCTCTGATCGACGAGTTGGAAGCCCGCGCCAAGCGGTGAATTGCAGCGGCAGTGGTTCGGCCCTAGAGTAGCGGAGGGAGGCCTTTCGATCGGTCCCGCCGCAGCAGTGGTCAGGGACCGAAGGAGAGCGCCAATGGATAGCGCAGTCGTCAAGAACGCGGCCGAACGCCGTTCGGTCGATCCGGTCTGGACCAGGATTCGCGAGGCCGCGCAGGCGGCGGCCGGCGGCGAACCGGTATTGGCCGGCACGCTTCACGCGACCATCCTGAGCCAGTCCCGCTTCGAAGGGGCGCTCAGCTATCATCTCGCGCGCCTGGTCGGCACGACCGAGGTGCCGGCGGCGTTGATCCGCCAGATCTTCGACGAGGCGCTGAATTCCGATCCCGCCATAGGCCTTGCCGCGCGTGCCGACATCGTCGCCGTTGCGGAGCGCGATCCCGCCTGCACCTCGCACCTCGATCCGCTGCTCTGGTTCAAGGGCTATCACGCACTGCAGACCTATCGTGTCGGCCACTGGCTGTGGAAGCAGGGCCGACAGGCGCTCGCCCACTACCTGCAGAGCCGTGCAAGCTCGCTGTTCGCGCTCGACATCCATCCCGGCGCGGTGATCGGCAAGAGCATCTTCCTCGACCACGGCACCGGCATCGTGATCGGCGAGACCGCCGTCGTGGAGGATGGTGTCTCGATGCTGCACGGCGTGACCCTGGGCGGCACGGGCAAGGAGCGCGGCGACCGTCATCCCAAGGTGCGGCGCGGCGTGTTGCTGGGCGCGGGCGCCAAGGTGCTGGGCAATATCGAGATCGGTGCCTGCGCCAAGATCGCCGCCGGCAGCGTCGTGCTGGAGCCGGTTCCGGCCGGCTGCACAGCCGCCGGTGTGCCCGCGCGCATCATCGGCTGCGTCGACGTTCCAGAACCTGCGCGAGAGATGGATCAGCGAATCTGATCCAGTGCCGGCAGATTTGGCGAAGGCTTACCAGAGCAATGCTGTAACGACAGCGCCCGGCACCAGCACGAAGGTCAGCGCAACCAGGCCGATGAAGGTCAGGATATCGCGTTCCCGGCTCCGCCGTCGAAGAATGCCGGCCGAGCTGTAGACAACGGCTTCGGTCTCCGACACGCGCCAGCCGCCGATTGGATCGATCATGGCGATAAGTCCCCAAGTAACGCCACGCCTGCGATGCGATGCAAGCCGAGCGCGCGCATCCGCCGGGCCTTTAGAGCCCCGTTCCGCCGACATGACGATGTTTCCCACACACTGGTCCCGTCGCACGGTGCCGACGTCTGTCCACAGCCGCTTCAGGGAGCGTGACCGGGACCCCTCCCGGTCACGCAGTACGCACTCTACGCGCTTGGATTGTATGAATCATCTCCAAGCGCGGCCAAATCTGTGTCAGATGGTGTCGACAGTTAACGAATTGCCGTCCCTGAGGGACGTCAGTAGACGTCGGCCTGGTAGCGGCCTGTCTTCTTGAGATCGGCCACAAAGGCCCTGGCATCGGCCTCGTTCATGCCGCCGCGCTCGGCGGCGATGGCGACCATAGCCTTCTCGACGTCGTTTGCCATGCGCTTGGCGTCGCCGCAGACGTAGAAGTGCGCGCCGCGCTGCAGCCAAGCCCAAAGCTCGGCCGCCTCCTCGCGCATACGGTCCTGCACATAGGTCTTGGGCGTGTCCGTGTCGCGTGACCAGGCAAGCGACAGCCGCGTCAGTGTCTGGGCCTCTTGCAAGCCGGTGAACTCGTGCTCGTAGAAGAAATCGCAGGTTCGGCGCTGGTGACCGAAGAACAGCCA
>DATEID010000043.1:0-16157 GCA_035279245.1 Reyranella sp. | reverse complement strand
AGACGCGCCCGCTCCTCGTCCACGTCCTCGACGGTGCCGTTGAACGAGGCAAAGGGACCGTCGGCCACCTTGACCTGCTCGCCCACCTCGAAGCTGACAGCTGGCTTGGGCCGTTCCACCCCTTCCTGGACCTGCCGCAGGATGCGGCCGGCTTCGGCATCCGAGATCGGCACCGGCTTGCCGCGCCCGCCGCCGCCCAGAAAGCCGGTCACCTTGGCGGTGTTCTTGATGAGGTGCCAAGTCTCGTCGTTGAGGTCCATCTTCACCAGGACATAGCCCGGGAAGAACTTGCGTTCGGTGTTCACCTTCGAACCCCGCCGCACCTCGACGACCTCTTCGGTCGGCACCATGACCTGGGAAATTTCCTCGGTCAGGTCCTTCTTTTCGGCCTGTTCGCGAATCGATTGGGCAACCTTGTTCTCGAAGCCCGAATAAGCATGAACGACATACCAACGATGAGCCATGTCACGAAATCCCGAGCAGGGTCTGGACGACGAAGGCGATCACCTTGTCGGATACCAGGAAGAACAGCGCCGTGATCACGACGAAGATGAAGACCATGCCCGTGGTGATCATGGTCTCGCGCCGCGTCGGCCAGGTGACCTTGCTGACCTCGGCCCGGACCTCCCGGACGAATTCGACTGGATTCTTCGACATGCTCGCCATTCAGAAATAGTGGCAGGAGTGGAGGGACTCGAACCCCCGGCCCTCGGTTTTGGAGACCGATGCTCTACCAACTGAGCTACACTCCTACGCGCCGCCGCCGGACATAGCCGGCGGCGGGATCGATTTATAGCATTACTTGACGATTTTGGTGACGACGCCGGCGCCGACGGTACGGCCGCCCTCGCGGATGGCGAAGCGCAGGCCCTCGTCCATGGCGATCGGCTGGATCAGCTCCACCGTCATGCGCGCATTGTCCCCCGGCATCACCATCTCCGTCCCCGCCGGCAGCGTCACGACCCCCGTCACGTCGGTCGTCCGGAAGTAGAACTGCGGCCGGTAGTTGGTGAAGAACGGCGTGTGCCGACCGCCCTCCTCCTTGGTCAGGATGTACGCCTCCGCCTCGAAGTTGGTGTGCGGCGTGATCGACCCCGGCTTGGCCAGAACCTGGCCCCGCTCCACGTCCTCGCGGCCGACACCGCGCAGCAGCGCCCCGATATTGTCTCCCGCCTCGCCCTGGTCCAAGAGCTTGCGGAACATCTCCACGCCCGTCACCACCGTCTTCGCCGTCGCCTTCAGCCCGACGATCTCGATCTCCTCGCCGACCTTGATCACACCCCGCTCGACACGCCCCGTCACCACCGTGCCCCGGCCCGAGATCGAGAACACGTCCTCGATCGGCATCAGGAACGGCTTGTCCTTGTCGCGCGTCGGCTGCGGGATGTAGCGGTCCACCTCCGCCATCAGCTTCAGAACCGCCTGCTCGCCCTGCTCCGGGCTCTTGTCCTCCAGCGCCATCAGCGCCGAGCCGCGGATCACCGGGATGTCGTCCCCCGGGAACTGGTAGCTCTTCAGAAGCTCCCGAACCTCCAGCTCTACGAGGTCCAGCAACTCCGGGTCGTCAACCATGTCCACCTTGTTCATGAACACCACCAGCGCCGGCACCCCGACCTGACGCGCCAGCAGGATGTGTTCGCGCGTCTGCGGCATCGGACCGTCCGCCGCGCTCACCACAAGGATCGCCCCGTCCATCTGCGCCGCACCCGTGATCATGTTCTTCACGTAGTCCGCATGACCCGGGCAATCCACGTGCGCATAGTGACGGTTCGCCGTCTCGTACTCCACGTGCGCCGTCGAGATCGTGATCCCGCGCTCCCGCTCCTCCGGCGCCTTGTCGATCTCGTCGTACGCCGTGAACGTCGCCCCACCGGCCTTCGCCAGAACCTTCGTGATCGCCGCCGTCAGAGACGTCTTCCCATGATCAACATGGCCTATCGTCCCGATGTTGCAGTGCGGCTTCGTCCGCTCAAACTTCGCCTTCGTCATGGTGGGATTCCTTACCTATCGATTCCTATTCAAACGGTTACTCAGCCAGCGAGCTTGGCCACGACCTCGTCCGCCACGGCCTGCGGCACGGGGGCGTAGTGGTCGAAGGTCATGGTGTAGGCGGCACGCCCCTGCGTCATGGAACGCAGCGTGTTCACGTAGCCGAACATATTGGCGAGCGGCACCATCGCATTGATGACCTGCGCATTGCCGCGAGCTTCCATACCCTGGATCTGGCCGCGGCGGCTGTTCAGGTCGCCGATGCAATCGCCCATGTAGTCTTCCGGCGTCACCACCTCGACCTTCATGATCGGCTCCAGGAGCTTGCACTGCGCCTTCTGCAGCCCTTCCTTGAAGGCGGCGCGTGCGGCGATCTCGAAGGCCAGCACGCTCGAATCGACGTCGTGGTAGGCGCCGTCGATCAACGTCGCCTTGAAGTCGATCACCGGGAAGCCGGCCAGCACGCCCGATTCGCGCGATGCCTCGAGGCCCTTCTCGACACCCGGGATGAACTCCTTCGGCACCGCGCCGCCGACGATCTTGCTCTCGAAGCTGTAGCCGGAGCCCGGCTCACCCGGCTCGAACACGAGCTTCACGCGCGCAAACTGGCCGGAGCCACCCGACTGCTTCTTGTGCGTGTAGTCGATCTCCGACCGGCGGCCGAGCGTCTCGCGATAGGCGACTTGCGGCGCACCGACATTGGCGTCCACCTTGTAGGTGCGCTTCAGGATATCGACCTTGATCTCGAGATGGAGCTCGCCCATGCCCTTGATCACGGTCTGTCCGGTCTCCGGATCGGTCGACACGCGGAAGGTCGGATCCTCCTGCACCAGCCGCCCCAGCGCCTGTCCCATCTTCTCCTGGTCGGCCTTGGACTTCGGCTCGATCGCCAGCTCGATCACCGGATCGGGGAAATCCATCTTTTCGAGCACGACGGGGTTCTCGGGAGCACACAGCGTGTCACCGGTGGTCACCGTCTTGAGGCCCGCGAGCGCAATGATGTCGCCGGCCCGCGCTTCCTTCACGTCCTCGCGGTTGTTGGCATGCATCAGGAGCATGCGGCCAATCCGCTCCTTGCGGTCCTTCGTGCTGTTCAGCACCCCGGTGCCCGACTCGAGCACGCCCGAGTAGACACGCGCGAAGGTGAGCGAGCCGACGAAGGGATCGGTCATGATCTTGAACGCAAGCACGGAAAGCGGCGCATCGTCGCTCGACGGCAGGGAGATCGCTTCGTCGCTGCCCATCTTCACGCCCTTGACGTCGGGAACGTCGGTCGGCGCGGGCAGGTAGTTGACGACGGCGTCGAGCATGGGCTGCACGCCCTTGTTCTTGAACGACGAGCCGCAGAGCACGGGCACGAACGCGTAGGAGATCGTTCCCTTGCGGATGCACCTGATCAGCGTGTCGTAGTCGGGCTCCTCGCCGCCCAGGTACTTCTCCAGCGCCGTGTCGTCTTGCTCGACGGCCATCTCGATCAGCTTGGTGCGGTATTCGGCAGCCTGTTCCTTGAGGTCGGCCGGGACGTCGACGATCTCGAACTTCGCGCCGAGCGTCTCCTCGAGCCAGACGATCGCCTTGTTGGACGGCAGGTCGACAATGCCCTTGAAGTCGGACTCGGTGCCGATCGGAATCTGCGTCACGAGCGGCTTGCTGCCCAGGCGATCCTTGATCATGTCGACGGTGCGCCAGTAGTTGGCGCCGGTGCGGTCCATCTTGTTGACGAAGCAGATGCGCGGCACGCCGTACTTGTCGGCCTGGCGCCACACCGTCTCCGACTGCGGCTCGACGCCGGCGACCGAGTCGAACACGCACACCGCGCCGTCGAGCACCCGCAGGCTGCGCTCGACCTCGATGGTGAAGTCGACGTGGCCCGGCGTGTCGATGATGTTGATGCGGTAGCTCGGCCCGGCGAAGGGGCCGCCTTCGTTCTTCCAGAAGCAGGTGGTCGCCGCCGACGTGATGGTGATGCCGCGTTCCTGCTCCTGCTCCATCCAGTCCATCGTCGCGGCGCCGTCATGGACCTCGCCGATCTTATGGGACTTGCCGGTGTAGTAGAGGATGCGCTCGGTCGTCGTCGTCTTGCCGGCATCGATGTGCGCCATGATGCCGATGTTGCGATATTGCGCGATGGGGGTTGTACGAGCCATGGGGAGGGCTTTCTAGGTGGAGGGGCCTGAGCGCTTACCAGCGATAATGCGCAAATGCCTTGTTGGCATCGGCCATCTTGTGCGTGTCTTCCCGCTTCTTCACGGCATTGCCGCGGCGATTGAAGGCGTCGAGCAATTCGGCCGAAAGCTTCTCGGTCATACTGTGACCGGACCGGTCGCGGGCAGCCTGGATGATCCAGCGGATGGCCAGCGCCTGCCGACGCTCGGGCCGCACCTCGACCGGCACCTGATAGGTGGCGCCGCCGACGCGCCGCGAGCGGACCTCGACCGCCGGCTTCACGTTCTCCAGCGCCTCATGGAAGGCCGGGACCGGATCCTGCTTGAGCTTCGTCTCGATCTGGTCGAGGGCGCCGTAGACCACACGCTCGGCGACCGACTTCTTGCCACGCTCCATGAGCGTGTTCATGAACTTGCTGAGCACGATGTCACCGAACTTGGCGTCCGGCAGGACTTCACGTTTCTCGGCGGCGCGACGACGGGACATATCTTTTCTTCCTCCCCGCCTTACTTCGGACGCTTGGCGCCGTACTTCGACCGGCGCTGTTTGCGGTCCTTGACGCCTTGGGTGTCGAGGGTGCCGCGGATGATGTGGTAGCGGACGCCCGGAAGGTCTTTCACGCGACCGCCGCGGATCATGACCACCGAGTGTTCCTGCAAATTGTGCCCCTCGCCCGGGATGTAGCTCACCACCTCGTACGCATTGGTGAGGCGCACCTTCGCAACCTTGCGCAGCGCCGAATTCGGCTTCTTCGGCGTGGTGGTGTAGACGCGCGTGCAGACGCCGCGCTTCTGCGGACAAGCCTGCAGCGCCGGCACCTTGTTGCGCGACGTGAGCGGGCGGCGGCCCTTGGCAATCAGCTGGTTGATGGTCGGCATCGACTTCCGGTTCCTTAACGCCGTCTCGGGTCCGCCCAGCTCGACCGATCGGCGCAAAGCGAATACGCGGGCATAGCGGCAAGAGCGCAGCCCCGCGCGAACGATAAACTTTGCAGCCGGATGGCCTTACTTGTAGCGGTCCTCGACGTCAGGCTGCGTCTAGGCTTGTGGCCTACTACCAGCCCCCCGGCGAGGTGGCGCGCTTATATGGCCATGCCCGGGCAGCGTCAAGCATGCTCCACGCTTTTCTCTTTGATTTTGTTTGATTTTGTCGGCCTGTTCTCCGGTAACGGCCGCATGGCCCGTTCCTGACGTGCGGTCGTGCTGCGACGCAAGATTCTATCAATCTACTTGTGGTGGGATACCAGGCGGTGGAGCCCCAAGTTTACTTTGAACGGTAGCTCGGCTATGTGGCCATGCATGTTGCGCCGCACTCCGCGTACGAACGTCACCACCAAAGCTCTTTTCGGGGCCGCGGGTCTCGTGCGCGGGCGCCTAACGTACCGCTAACATCAAACCCTGACCCCGCCGTGACGGCCGGGGTCGCGAGCGCAACAGGTCCCGGGTCCGGCGAACGGAAGCGAGACCGACAGTGCCCACTGCTCAAATGATGCCTCCAACGCCGGTGTTTCACACGCCGCGGCTCGTGTTGCGGCCGGTATGCAGCAAGGATGCCCCGGTGATCCAGCGGCGTTTCCCACACTGGGACGTCGTGCGCTGGCTCGACGCCGCGATTCCGTGGCCCTATCCATCGGACGGCGCCGCAACCTTCATCGACATGTGCCTGGATGAAATGGCGGCCGGCAAAAAGTCCCATTGGGCGATTGTCCCAAAAGCCGGCCCAGCCGTTCTGATCGGCCTGATTGGCCTCTGGCTGGACGACGGGGTCAGCCGGAACCAGCGCGGCTTCTGGCTCGATCCGGCTTTCCATCGGCGTGGCTTGATGACGGAAGCGGCTGACCGTGTAACCGACTACGCCTTCCGCGAGCTCGGCTGGCCGCACCTTTGGCTGAGCAACGCCCTGGACAATCATGGTTCGCGCCGCATCAAGGAAAAGGAGGGTGCGCAGCTGGTCGACCTCCTAATCGGCAAATTCGTCGGAGGTGAATCAACACGGATGGTCTGGCTGCTGACCCGGCAAAACTGGCTGAGCCGCCGACAAGAGGCCTAGGTCAGCCGGCAAAACAAAAAAGGAGCGCAACCCTGCAGAAACAACGATTCCCGGGCTGCGAACTTCGCTCTAGCCTGTTCGAATTCTACCGAGACGAGCGTAACCGAAGGAGATCAAAACAGGAGGGAAACGGCCATGACCAGACACGGCAAACGACGCCCCGAGACAAGCAAGCCAGGCACGTCTGTTGCTTTCGCTGCTTCTGCCTTGTGCGCTGTCATCGGCTTGCAGCTCACATTCTCGAACCCTGCCTCTGCGGACGACAAGTGCTCGACCGCCGATAAGAAGGCAATTTGCGGCGTCACGAACGTCGAGGATTTTGTGGCAATCGACGGCACTCCTTGGGTGATCGGGAGTTCTCTGGGAGGAGGCACCGGGAAGACCGAGCCTCTTTACCTGTTCGACACGAAGGCCTTCACTGCGAGCGCGATCACCGCGCCGGCAATCGCCGTCCATCCCGACAAAGCGACTTATCCGAACTGTCCCGGTGCACCCGATTTCGCACACTTTGCCTCGCATGGTCTCGATTTCCACGGCGCCGCCGGCAAAGGCACGTTGTATGTGGTGAACCACGGCGGCCGCGAGTCGATCGAGATCTTCACCGTCGACACGCCCGCCGGAAGCAAACCGAAACTGCAATGGATCGGATGCGCCGTGGTGCCCTCCACGGTCTGGCCCGACGGTGTCACCGCCTTGCCAGACGGTGGCTTCGTGGCAACGAGCCTGTGGGATCCGCACGACAAGCAGTACCTCGACAAGCTCTCCCAGGCCAAACCCGAGGGCGGGTTGATCGAATGGCACTCCAAGCAGGGCTGGAAGGAGGTCGGCCCGAGCGGCATGTCGGGACCGAACGGCATCGTGTCCTCCACCGACGGCAAGACGCTCTATGTGAATCTTTGGGCGGAAAAGAAGATCCTGAAGTACGACCTGCAAACCAAGGCCAGCAAGACGGTCGACGTCGCCATGCTGCCGGACAACGTCCGCTGGAGCGAGGACCGGAAGTACATCCTGGTGGGCGGACAGGACGATTCGGTCAAAGCGGTCATCGACTGCTTCGAATCGAAGGACGTCAATTGCACGACGCCGTTCAAGATCTACAAGCTGGACCCCGCCACCATGCAGCTCACGGAGCTCGTGAAGAGCGGTGTCTACGAAGGGATGGGCGCAGGCACGGGCGGCCTTCAGGTCGGAAACGATCTCTGGGTGAGCTCGTTCCGCTCGGACCGGATCATCCGGTTCCCGGGACTGCTCGGCAAGGAGTGACAGCCGCCTGGCAGCCTGCGCTGCTCGCAAAGCAAATGAAGAAGGCCGTCGTTTTGCACGACGGCCTTCTTCTTTGGGCGGCGACGGTCAGTCTGCCGCGCGCTCCTCCTGTTCGAGCGTGGGCACCGGCTCGTCCTCGCCGTCCGCGCCGGCGGCCAGAATCGCCCGGTCGCGCTGGGCGGCGATCGCCTTCAGCCGATTCACGACTCCGCCGGTACCAGCCGGAATGAGCCGGCCAACGATCACGTTCTCCTTCAGGCCCTGCAGATTGTCGATGCGGCCGGAGACGGCCGCCTCGGTGAGGACGCGGGTAGTCTCCTGGAAGGAAGCGGCGGAGATGAACGACTTGGTCTGCAGGCTCGCCTTGGTGATGCCGAGCAGCACCGGATCGGACTTGGCCGGCCGCAGCTTCTCCGTGACGAGCTTGGCGTTCTCGAGGTCGAACTCGCCCTTGTCGACCTGCTCGCCGACCAGGAAGGTCGAATCGCCGGCATCGGTGATCTCGACCTTCTGCAACATCTGGCGCGCGATCACCTCGATGTGCTTGTCGTTGATCTTCACGCCCTGCAGGCGATAGACCTCCTGGATCTCGTTCACCAGATACTCGGCCAGCTTCTCGATGCCCAGCACGCGCAGGATGTCGTGCGGCACCGGGTTGCCGTCGATCAGGAGATCGCCGCGCTCGACGTAGTCGCCCTCCTGGACCGCGATGCGCTTGCCCTTCGGGATCAGGTACTCGACCGGCTCCGCATCCTCGCCTTCCGGCACGATCAGGATGCGGCGCTTGTTCTTGTAGTCCTTGCCGAACTCGATGCGGCCGGCGACGTCGCAGATGATCGCGAAATCCTTCGGCTTGCGCGCCTCGAACAACTCGGCCACACGCGGCAGGCCGCCCGTGATGTCGCGGTTCTTGCCGCCCTCGCGCGGGATGCGCGCCAGGATGTCGCCGGCATGGACTTCCTGCCCGTTCTCGACTGACAGAACCGAGTCGATCGACAGCAGGTAGCGGGCCTCCTGGCCGTTCGCCAGCATCACCGGGTTGCCCTCGGCATCATGGATGGCGATGCGCGGGCGAAGGTCGCCGCCGCGCGGCTGGCCCTTCCAGTCGACGACGACACGGTTGGAGATGCCGGTCGAATCGTCGATCACCTCGCGCATCGACACGCCTTCGACCAGGTCGACATAGACCGCCTTGCCGGCCTTCTCGGTGATGATCGGCAGGGTGTACGGATCCCACTCCGCCAGCTTCTGCCCCTTGGCGACGGCGGCGTCGTTGTCGACCAGCAGGCGCGCGCCGTACGGCACGCGGTGCTTGGCGCGCTCGCGCTCGGCGCCGTCGATCAGCACCAGCTCGGTGTTGCGGCCCATCACCACGGGCATGCCCTGGCTGTTCTCCACGATGTTGCGGTTGCGCACCTCGATACGACCGTCGTGGCTTGCCTCGATGCTCGATTGCTCGGCGCCGCGCTGGGCTGCACCGCCGATATGGAAGGTGCGCATCGTGAGCTGCGTGCCCGGCTCGCCGATCGACTGGGCGGCGATGACGCCCACCGCCTCGCCGATATTCACCGGCGTGCCGCGGGCAAGATCGCGCCCGTAGCACTTGGCGCAGACCCCCGTCTTGGTGTCGCAGGTCAGCACCGAGCGGATGCGGAGCTCCTCGATGCCGGCCTTGTCGATCTGCTCGACCTTGACCTCGTCGATCAGCTCGCCCGCCTTGGCGATGACCATGCCGTTCAGGGGATCAACCACATCGTCGAGTGCCGTGCGGCCCAGGACACGCTCGGAAAGCGGCTCGATGACGTCGCCGCCATCGACCACCGCCCGCATGGTAAGCCCGCGTTCCGTACCGCAATCGTCCTCGAAGATGATGCAGTCCTGCGCCACGTCGACCAGACGGCGGGTCAGGTAGCCCGAGTTCGCCGTCTTGAGCGCGGTATCGGCCAAACCCTTCCGCGCGCCATGGGTGGAGTTGAAGTACTCCAGCACGCTCAGGCCTTCCTTGAAGTTGGAGATGATCGGCGTCTCGATGATCTCGCCTGACGGCTTGGTCATGAGGCCGCGCATGCCGGCGAGCTGCTTCATCTGCGTGGTCGATCCACGAGCGCCGGAATGCGCCATCATCCACACCGAGTTGACCGGCCGGCCGGGCTTGGGCGTCGAGATGCCCTTCATCATCTCCTCGGCCACCCGGTCCGAGCAACGCGACCAGGCGTCGACCACCTTGTTGTACTTCTCGCCCGACGTGATCAGGCCGTCCTGGTACTGCTGTTCGTACTCCTTGACCTCCTTCTGCGTCTGGCCGACCAACTTCTCCTTGGCGGACGGGATGACGAGGTCGTCCTTGCCGAAGGAAATGCCGGCGCGGCAGGCGTGGTAGAAGCCGAGGCCCATCAGGCGGTCGGCGAAGATCACGGTCTCTTTCTGACCGCAGTGCCGGTAAACCGAGTCGATGACGTTCTGCAGGTCCTTCTTCGTGAGAAGGCGGTTGATGAGCGAGAACGGCAGGTTGGGATGGCGGGGGAGGATCTGCGCAAGCAGGATGCGGCCCGGGGTGGTCTCGACCACGCGCGAGGCAAGCTCGCCCTTGTCGTCATAGGCCTCGAGCCGCGCCTTGATCCGGGCATGCATCGAGAGCGTGCGGCTGTGCAGGGCATGCTCCAGTTCGCCGATCTCGGAGAACAGCGAGCCCTCGCCCGGTTCGCCCTCGCGCTCGAGGGTGATGTAGTAGATGCCGAGCACGATGTCCTGGCTCGGCACGATGATCGGCTTGCCGGAGGCGGGGCTCAGGATGTTGTTCGTCGACATCATGAGCACGCGCGCCTCGAGCTGGGCCTCCAGCGACAGCGGCACGTGCACCGCCATCTGGTCGCCGTCGAAGTCGGCGTTGAAGGCGGTGCAGACCAGCGGATGGAGCTGGATCGCCTTGCCCTCGATCAACACCGGCTCGAAGGCCTGGATGCCGAGACGGTGCAGCGTCGGCGCGCGGTTGAGCAGCACCGGATGCTCGCGGATTACCTCTTCGAGGATGTCCCAAACCTCCGGCCGTTCCTTCTCGACCATGCGCTTGGCCGCCTTGATGGTGTTGGCCATGCCGTAGTTCTGCAGGCGCGAGTAGATGAACGGCTTGAACAGTTCGAGCGCCATCTTCTTCGGAAGGCCGCACTGATGCAGCTTGAGTTCCGGACCGACCACGATCACCGAGCGGCCCGAATAGTCGACGCGCTTGCCGAGCAGGTTCTGGCGGAAGCGGCCCTGCTTGCCCTTCAGCATGTCGGAAAGCGACTTCAGCGGGCGCTTGTTGGCGCCGGTGATGACTCGGCCGCGACGGCCGTTGTCGAACAGGGCGTCGACCGACTCCTGCAGCATGCGCTTCTCGTTGCGCACGATGATGTCCGGTGCGCGCAGCTCGATCAGGCGCTTCAGCCGGTTGTTGCGGTTGATGACGCGGCGATAGAGGTCGTTCAGGTCCGAGGTCGCGAACCGGCCGCCATCGAGCGGCACCAAGGGGCGCAGCTCGGGCGGAATCACCGGCACCAGCTCGAGGATCATCCACTCCGGACGGGCGCCGGACTCGATGAAGTTCTCGACCAGCTTCAGGCGCTTCACGAGCTTCTTGCGCTTCGCCTCCGAGGTCGTCTCGCGTAGCTCCTCGCGCAGGCGCGGGCGCTCCTCGTTGAGGTCGATCGCCTGCAGCATCGCGCGGATCGCCTCGGCGCCGATGTCGGCGCGGAAGGCGTCGTCGCCATATTCGTCGATGGCATTGAGGTACTGCTCCTCGTTCAGGAGCTCGCGGTACTTGAGCGGCGTCAGGCCCGGCTCGGTCACCACGTAGTTCTCGAAGTAGAGGATGCGCTCGAGATCGCGCAGCGTCATGTCGAGCAGGAGCCCGATGCGGCTCGGCAGCGACTTCAAGAACCAGATGTGCGCCACCGGCGAAGCGAGCTCGATATGGCCCATGCGTTCGCGGCGCACCTTGGTGAGCGTCACCTCGACGCCGCACTTCTCGCAGGTGATGCCGCGAAACTTCATGCGCTTGTACTTGCCGCACAGGCACTCGTAGTCCTTGATTGGCCCGAAGATGCGGGCGCAGAACAGGCCGTCCCGCTCGGGTTTGAAGGTGCGGTAGTTGATGGTCTCCGGCTTCTTGATTTCGCCGTGGCTCCACGCGCGGATGCGCTCGGGGCTGGCGATCGAGATGCGGATCTCGTCGAAGGTCGGAGTGCCTTGCGGCTGGCCCAGCACGTTGATGAGGTCGGTCATATTCGGGGTCCTACGCTTTCGTTGGACTTGAAATCACGGAGAAGAGAGGCCGGCCTCCGTCAGGAGGCCGACTGGTTGAGTTCGACATTGAGGCCGAGCGAGCGCAGTTCCTTCACCAGCACGTTGAAGGACTCGGGAATTCCCGCCTCGAACGTGTCGTCGCCGCGCACGATCGCCTCGTAGACCTTGGTGCGGCCGGCCACGTCGTCCGACTTCACCGTCAGGATCTCCTGCAACGTATAGGCCGCGCCATAGGCCTCCAGGGCCCAGACCTCCATCTCGCCGAAGCGCTGGCCGCCGAACTGCGCCTTGCCGCCCAGCGGCTGCTGGGTGACGAGACTGTAGGGGCCGATCGAGCGCGCGTGGATCTTGTCGTCCACCAGATGGTGCAGCTTCAGCATGTAGATGTAGCCCACCGTCACCTTGCGATCGAAGGCTTCGCCAGTGCGTCCGTCGACCAGCGTCACCTGGCCCGACTTGTCGAGGCCGGCCATGTCGAGCATGCCCACGATATCGGCCTCATGCGCCCCGTCGAACACGGGTGAGGCGAAGGGAACGCCGCGACTCAGGTTCCTGGCAAGATCGACCACGTGCTCGTCGTCGAGATCGGCGATCTCGGCCTTGTAGGCCTTCTCGCCATAGACCTCTCGCAGCGTCTTGCGGACCAGCGCGAGCGACGAATCGCGCGCACCGTTCACCATGTCGCCGATCTTCCGGCCGAGGCCAGCCGCGGCCCAGCCGAGATGCGTCTCGAGAATCTGCCCGACATTCATGCGGCTCGGCACACCGAGCGGATTCAGCACGATGTCGACCGGCGTACCATCCTCGAGGTATGGCATGTCCTCGAGCGGCATGATGCGCGAGATGACGCCCTTGTTGCCGTGCCGGCCGGCCATCTTGTCGCCCGGCTGCAGCTTGCGCTTGGTGGCGACGAAGACCTTGACCATCTTCATGACACCCGGCGGCAGCTCGTCGCCGCGCTGCAACTTGTCGACCTTGCTGTCGAACCGGTCCTGAAGGCGCTTCATCGATTCGTCGAACTGCTTGTTCAAGGCCTCGATCTCGCCCTGGCGCTTGTCGGTCTTCACCGCAATCTGGCGCCACTGGCCGGGCGTGAACTCGCCCAGCACCTTGTCGGTGATGCGCGTGCCCGGCTTCAGGCCCTTCAGCCCGCCGGCCACGGTCTGGTTCATCAGCATCTCCTGGATCTGGCCGTAGAAGCTGCGCTCCAAGATGGCTTTTTCGTCGTCGCGGTCCTTGGCCAGGCGCTCGATCTCGTCGCGCTCGATGGCCAGCGCGCGCTCGTCCTTGTCGACGCCGCGGCGGTTGAAGACGCGCACCTCGACCACGGTGCCTTCGACGCCCGGCGGCACCTTGAGGGAGGTGTCACGCACGTCCGCGGCCTTCTCGCCGAAGATGGCGCGGAGAAGCTTCTCCTCTGGCGTCATCGGGCTCTCGCCTTTCGGCGTCACCTTGCCGACCAGAATGTCGCCGGCCTTCACCTCGGCGCCGATATAGACGATGCCCGCCTCGTCGAGGTTCTTGAGCGCCTCCTCGCCGACGGTCGGGATGTCGCGGCTGATCTCTTCCTGGCCGAGCTTGGTGTCGCGCGCCATGACCTCGAACTCCTCGATGTGGATCGAGGTGAAGACGTCGTCGCGCACGATGCGCTCGGAGAGCAGGATCGAGTCCTCGAAGTTGTAGCCGTTCCACGGCATGAACGCGACGAGCACGTTGCGGCCGAGCGCCAGCTCGCCATCGCGGGTCGACGGACCGTCGGCCACGATGTCGCCCTTCTTCACCTGGTCGCCGACCTTCACGAGCGGCTTCTGGGTGATGCAGGTGCTCTGGTTGGAGCGCTGGAACTTCAGGAGGTTGTAGATGTCGACGGCCGGCCGGTTGGGGCCGACATCCTCGGTCGCGCGCACGACGATGCGCATGGCGTCGACCTGGTCGACGATGCCGGTGCGACGGGCGGCGATCGCCACCCCCGAATCGCGGGCCACCACCTCTTCCATGCCGGTGCCGACCAGCGGCGACTCGGCCTGGATCAGCGGCACCGCCTGGCGCTGCATGTTGGAGCCCATCAGCGCACGGTTGGCGTCGTCGTTCTCAAGGAACGGGATCAGCGCCGCAGCCACCGACACGATCTGCTTGGGCGAGACGTCGATGAAATCGATCGTCTCGGGGCGGGCGAGGATGTACTCGCCGCCCTTCCGACACTGCACCAGCTCGGACGCGAACTTGCCCTTGGCGTCGAGCTCGGCGTTGGCCTGGGCGACCGTGTAGCGACCCTCCTCCATCGCCGAGAGATAGACCACTTCGTCGCTGACGCGGCTATGCGCCACCTTGCGGTAGGGACTCTCGATGAAGCCGTACTGGTTCACGCGCGCATAGGTCGCCAGCGAATTGATCAGCCCGATGTTCGGCCCTTCCGGCGTCTCGATCGGACAGATGCGACCGTAGTGCGTGGGATGCACATCGCGCACCTCGAAGCCCGCGCGCTCGCGCGTGAGGCCGCCCGGGCCCAGCGCCGACAGGCGCCGCTTGTGGGTCACCTCCGACAGCGGGTTGGTCTGGTCCATGAATTGCGAGAGCTGGCTCGAACCGAAGAACTCGCGCACCGCCGCGGCCGCCGGCTTGGCGTTGATGAGGTCGTGCGGCATCACCGTGTCGATATCGATCGAGCTCATGCGCTCGCGGATCGCCCGCTCCATGCGCAGCAGGCCGACGCGATACTGGTTCTCCATCAGCTCGCCAACCGAGCGCACGCGGCGATTGCCGAGATGATCGATGTCGTCGATCTCGCCGCGACCATCCTTGAGGTCGTGCAGCACCTTGACGACCGCGAGGATGTCCTCTCGGCGCAGCGTGCGCTGCGTGTCGGGGACGTTCTCGAAGCCCAGCCGCATGTTCATCTTCACGCGGCCGACCGGAGAAAGGTCGTAGCGCTCGATGTCGAACAGGAGGCCGCCAAACAACGACTCGGCCTGCTCCAGCGTCGGCGGCTCGCCCGGCCGCATCACGCGGTAGATGTCGAGCAGCGCCTCCTCACGGTTGGTGTTCTTGTCGGCCGCCAGCGTATTCCGGATATACGGGCCGACATTGGTGTGGTCGATCGCAAGGGTCGGCAACGTGTCGATGCCGTTCTCCTCGAAGAGGTCGAGGACGGCCTGAGTGATCTCCTGGCCGGCTTCGACGTAGATCTCGCCCGTCTTCTCGTTGATGACGTCGAGGGCGGCGTAGCGGCCGATCAGCTCCTCCGACGACACGCGGATTTCCTTCAGGCCCGCCTCCTTGAGGCGGACGAGCAGCCGCGGAGTCATCTTGGCCCCGGCCTCGGCCACGGTCTTGCCGGTCTTGGCGTTGATGAGGTCGTGCGTAAGCTTCACGCCCTTCATCTCGTCGGCGTTGAAGGTCGTGTTCCAGCCTTCCTTGTCGCGCTTGTAGACGACCTGACCGTAGAAAGCGGCCAGGATCTCCTCCGGCGACATGCCCTGCGCCTCGGCCGGGTCGAGCTGCTGGCCCTTGGCCTGGGCGGAGGCGCGCTTCTTGGCCGTCGCGTCGTTGTCCAGCGCGAGCAGAAGCGTCGTGACCGGAATCTTGCGGCGACGATCGATGCGCACGTGGATCAGGTCCTTGGCATCGAACTCGAAGTCTAGCCACGAGCCGCGATAGGGGATGATGCGCGCGGCGAAGAGATACTTGCCCGAACTGTGCGTCTTGCCCTTGTCATGGTCGAAGAAGACGCCCGGCGAACGGTGCATCTGGCTCACGATCACGCGTTCGGTGCCGTTCACGATGAAGGTGCCGTTGTCGGTCATGAGCGGCATGTCGCCCATGTACACGTCCTGCTCCTTGATGTCGCGGATCGAGCGCGAGCCCGCCTCCTCGTCAACATCCCACACGACGAGTTGGAGCGTGACCTTGAGCGGTGCGGCGTACGTGATGCCGCGCTGCTGGCATTCCTCGACATCGTATTTCGGCTCCTCGAATTCGTACTTCACGAACTCGAGGCTGGCGCGCTCGGCAAAGTCCTTGATGGGAAATACCGAGCGGAAGACTTCCTGAAGGCCGCTCTGGGTGCGTTTGGCGGCCGGAGTCATGCGCTGCAGGAAGCTCTCGTAGGAGCTCTTCTGCACTTCGATGAGGTTGGGCATCGGCGCCACAGACTCGATGTGGCCGAAAAAGCGACGAATCCGTTTGCGCGTATTGAAGGCCGTGGCCATCCTGCGTCCTCGAAGGTTCAAGGGCGGAGAAACACCCGCTGCTTTCTCGGAGCGCGCGGCCCGCCAGCCGCTTGCCCCATCCGTTGCAGAGGGCCACTTGTCGGAACGGATCGCCCGGATCCGCTCGGAGAAGAGGCCTTCGACTTTCCTTCCCCCATTCATATGGGGAGGTGTCCGCGAAGCGAGCGGAGGGGTCGT